>JBGGNE010000539.1:0-3498 GCA_041287705.1 Methylacidiphilales bacterium
AGATTCCAGGCATTGCAGCAGGGGCTCTATGGCGTCCGGCCCCGCTTCCGTCAGCGCATTCACAATCGGGCTGTCCCTCAGATATCTCCCGCCCGTTGCCTGCTCCAGATCCCGGATAAGACCGTCAATACGGGCTTTGCCCGTGGGAGGGGGCGTTGTCGAAAGTACAGGCTTGTACGCAGGCTCTTTTACCCTGCGCTCAGAGTCGGCCAGCAACTGCGGCAACTGTGCCAGAAAGTACAGGAATGGCCTCTTATCGGACACGCTTCCCTTTTTGTCCAGCTTCTGGGCTTTGGTATTTATCTGGGCGGCTAGTGCGGTGAGCTCGCGCGCATCCACCAGGGCAAGCCGGTGGTCGCCCCGCCGGTGGGCTGAGACCGCACGGTCATACTTGTAGCGAGCCCACTCCCCGGCCAGAACCAGGAATGGCTCCCTTCGATTCTGAACAGGTCCATCCGAGAACCACTGCTGCCACATCCTCACGGCCAGTTCGCCTTCGCCCAACCGAAGCAACAGCGCTGCACGCAGCGGACCCATACGCTGGAAGTCTGCCGAGTATATTTCCGATGCCTGGGTCTGGCGAAAATTGAAATTAAGGCCAGGAGAAAAAGTCTCTCCCTTTCGTTTGGCATCCTCTTCTCGAAGCTTCTCCGTTTTGGTGAACTCCGCATTTCTCGAATCCTCGCTCTCCTTATCCACCTTTAGCACTGCTTCCACATCCATCCGCAGATCCGCCGGCTCCCCCACACTTACCAGCGGATAGACCAGCCCGTTCCAGCAAATACCAAACCGCTGCTGCTGCGTCTTATCGTTTGCCTCATTCGATTGCGGAAATACCCATCCATGAGTTTTCGTCGTCCTGTAGCCGGCCGTTACCACTTCTATATTCCGGTACTCACATCCCCGAGGATCTGCCAGGCCCAGTGCAAACAGACTCTGCACAGCCTCAGCCAGTTCCGCCATGGTCGACGCTTCAGTGGCAGCCCTATCCTTATCCGTGGAAATCAACGAAGGCGCCTTCCATTCACTGGTCTGCTGTGGTGGTGCCGGCAGTGCATCCGACCCAAGCTTCGGCAGTTCCGGCTCCGGCGGAATGACCGGCCGCGGCCTCCCCATCCTGATCTGCACCTGCCCTGTCGCCAACTGCGCTGTCATTCCCAGACAAACGCAAAGAGCCAGGAGAATGACACCAGCAGAGGATGAAAATCCCGGGGGATAGCAAAGGGAGAAGCGAAAATCAGAAAGTCTCATCTGTAATAGCCTTATAAGACCAGCTCGCAGAGTTAGCTGGGAGGAAATTAGGTCATGCATTATCCTGATGCACTCCCTCAACCGCGCCTTGCCTGCACCTCAAAATCAATCCCGGCTTTCCTCCCAGATAACAAGCGCTGCCCACAAGTATTACGTTGCGGATGCGGCCTTTATTACATCGGCACTATGCAATCCTCCGCGATTTTTCCTTGATTCCTGCCTATCGTTTACATCGCCTCCCCTCACATGGCCGGAACATTGGCGCCCCTGGGAAAGCGCACCATCCCGTTTTCAGGAACTCAAGAATAAGTACCCAGCACCTGATGGACGTTCTCGATGGCCATACTCCCCTCGCCTACGGCAGCGCCGCATCGCTTCACCGAGCCGGAACGAACATCTCCTGCCGCAAAGATGCCGGGACGACTGGTCTCGAAAGGATACGGCGGACGTTTCGCGCCTGCCCACGCAGGCGAATCAGCGACGGCAGCCCCTGTTTTGATGAATTCTTTCTCATCTTTAAGAATCTCCGGCGGAAGCCAGCTTGTACACGGCCTTGCGCCGATCATGGAAAATATCGCTGCTGTTTCCACCGTCCGCCGCTCTCCCGATCGGGTATTCTCAATCTCCACGCTTTCCAGGCGGGTTGCTCCGGACATTTTCCGGATTTCCGTGTGGCGCAGAATCTCGATGTTGGCCTTCGCTTCGACTCGTGTGGAGAGGTAGCTCGACATGCTCCTGGTAAGGTCATCGCCGCGCATAACAAGATATACCTTCGCGGCAATTTCAGACATGAACATCGCGGCCTGGCCTGCGGAGTTTCCCGCCCCCGCAATAAAGACCACGGCATTGCGACAAAACTGCGCTTCCATCACCGTCGCGGCATAGTACACGCCAACACCCTCATAACGCTCCAGCCCTTCGGCACCGATTTTGTTGTACTGGGCGCCGCTGGAGATGATCACACATTTGGAGCGCAGGACTGTTTCACTGCCCTCGATTCGGATAGCGGCGCCATGATCTCCTTCCGGGAATGTCAGCGAGAGAACACGCGATGGCGTCGAGAATTTGGCCCCAAACCGGTACGCCTGGAGTTGAGCGCGAAACGTTAAATCGCCGCCACTGATTCCGGTGGGAAATCCAAAGAAATTCTCGATGAGCGATGAGGATCCTGCCTGGCCTCCCGGGGCGAAACTTTCGAGCACTACCGTCTTAAGTCCTTCCGAAGCAGCATTCACGGCTGCGGCGAGGCCAGCCGGCCCGGCACCCACGATCGCAAGATCGCAATAGACTTCCTTTTCCCCCTCAGCGCAGATAGGACGAAGCAGTCCCGCAATCCTGGCGACTTCGAAGATGGAGGGCTGATGCACGACCGACCCATCGCTGGCAATCAGGGCAGGCAGGCTATCTTCTGTCAGGCCCAGACGGCCAAGCAGACCGCGGCACTCCTCCGTCGTGGAGTCGATGAGCCGGTGGGGGATGTGATTCTTATCCAAAAAATCATGAATGCGGCGTGCCTCCTGACAACCGAGATACGCGAGTATTCGAAGGCCCGTGAAGTCGCGATCTCGCTTGAGACGTTCGCGGCGCATCATGAACGCCTGGACGATAGTCTCGCCGACTCGCGGAAGATCCGCCAGAGCTTTGCGAAACTTCGACGCCGGAATCTCCAGAATCTCCGATTGCTCAGCCCTGCCACGAACGCTTGCGATGAGAGAAGTGCCGTTGAGCATACAGATCTCGCCGACGAAATCGCGCGGGCCCGGCGTACCCAGAATTTGTTCGAAGCCTTCCCGCGTTTCGTAAACCTCAAGCTGGCCGCTGATGATAACGATCATCGAGAAGTTTCGCTCACCGGCTCTGAAGAGCACTTCGCCTTGCTCCACACTGCGGCGTGCGCCGAGTTGATCCAGCAGGGACAACTGGTGGTCGTCCAGCTTGGGGAAGGCTATGCTCTCCGTGTCACGGTAAAACCGTTCATCCAGGTCTTCGGTGCTCATCTGTACCGACAGATAAGCTCATTTTCGATCCGGAAACCATCCGAATCTTTCAGATCAGTCCGTGGGGGGTGCGATTGATAGCGGTGCAGATGGTCAACTTTCCAAACGTACAAGCTAAGGGATTCCCATCCGAAACTTGGTGTCTTCGTGTCTTGGTGGTGAAAAAATCATCATCCCAAACGTGTAAAGGAGAATTCGCTATTTCCCTTTTGTCACTTCCCCCGTCGCGACGTTAAATACGGAACTCGTA
>JBGGNE010000540.1:0-7064 GCA_041287705.1 Methylacidiphilales bacterium
TGGCGAGACAATTTTACCCTATCTAAGCCTGTTGCCCGTGTGTGTTGGAATGACACCGGAGCCTTTTCGTGCTTTTTGACTGCTTTTCGAGCCTTTCGAGTTATTAACCAGGGCGTATGCGGAATAGCTCTCACCGTTATACGTTTTGAGAAGGGCGACGCTAATTATCACGTAAGGCTCGAAAAGCAGTCAAAAAGCACGAAAAGGCTCCGGTGTCATTCCAACACACACGGGCAACAGGCTTAGATAGGGTAAAATTGTCTCGCCACTGTATGGGGCGGGCGGCTACATAATGTGGGAGCTTTCTTTCCGATTCGTTTTACCATGTCCAATACGGAGAATTTTTCACGGCGGCGCCAACTTTCGTCCTGGCTGCGCCAGTTCTCCATGCGCACCCAGATGGTGGGCGCCATGCTTATTCTCAGCAGCCTTGCCATCGTCGGCATGGCGGCGCTCTCGCTTTACACCATTTATAGCGAAGTCACCAGCGCCGAGGAAGAACGCCTGCAGTCGCTCGCCGGTGCGCTCGTCCCCCAAATCCGCACCTCGTTCGAGCAGACACGCCGCGCCATTCTGGCCGAGGCCGACTTCAAGCCTGTTAAAGAAGCGCTTCAGCCCCAGCTCAACCGCCTGGAGGGATTCGCGGATTACTTCCGCCGCGTCATGCTGCAGCATCGCCTGCGCGATATCATTCTGATGAACAACTCCGGCGTCGTCGTCTACTGCCAGAGCAAGACGATCGAAGCCGGCACCGTCATCACCTACTCGCCCGATGTCGACACCTACGGGCCGATGGCGCGAACGTACGAAACCGCCACCAGGATCGAGCGCTCGTCCGACCCCAACGTACGTGTCATTTCATCGGACCTCTGGTTCTCCAGCCTCTTCGGCGATGCGGTATGGATCCACGCCAGCCCTGTGTTTCTGGAAAACGGCCAGCGTCTCGGCGTCGTACTGTTCCTTACCGATCCCTCCTACATCACCAGCCTGCTGACCGCCGACGGCCAGTACGAAGCGCTTAAGATGGGCGCCACAGGCGATATCTTCCTGCGCGGGGACGACGGAACCCTTAAATCCGGCAGCCGCATCCGCACCGAGAACGCCGACGGCAAAGCGCCCAGGACGCAGAGTCTGCGGCTGGCCGAGGGGGATCGCGCCGGGCAGCAGGCCAGCATCTACACCAACTACAAGGTGAAGCGCGTGTTCGGCCTCAGCGTGCCCGTCAAAATGGGCGAAATCACCAACTTCGTGCAGTTGGAGGTAGACGCGGACGAAGTCTATGCGCCGGCCTACCGCATCCAGCGCATCATCATCGGCTTTTGCTGCGTGGTTATCGTGGGCGGACTGGTCTTTGCCATGTGGTTCTCGGGAGCGGTCTCCGG
This sequence comes from Methylacidiphilales bacterium, assembly GCA_041287705.1. Taxonomy (GTDB): domain Bacteria; phylum Verrucomicrobiota; class Verrucomicrobiia; order Methylacidiphilales; family UBA1321; genus LW23. The sequence continues at coordinate 1,383 of JBGGNE010000540.1, forward strand.
CACGCTGCGCGCTGCCATGGCCGGCCTGGAAAGCATCTCCACCTCGGCGCGGCGGACTTCGCATGGCTTTGAGGAAGCGAGCGAAAGGCTCAGCTCCGCGTGCCTGCAGCAGGCCGCATCGCTTCAGGAAATCTCCTCGTCGCACGAAGAAATGACCGCGATGAGTCGCCAGAACGCCGCCGGCGCCAAGAAGGCCGCCGACCTCACCCGTCAGGCGCGCGAAACCGTAAAGCACTGCGCCGACGATATCGCCCGGATGATCGCCGCCGTGGATGCAATCCGCACCTCCAGCCAGGACAGCATGAAGGTCGTGCGCTCCATCGACGAGGTGGCGTTCCGCACCAAGCTGATTGCGCTGAACGCGGCAATCGAAGCCGCGCGCGCCGAAGGACAGTCCGGCGCGGCGTTCAGCGTGGTGGCGGATGAAGTGCGCCGTCTGGCCCAGAGCAGCGCCGACGCCGCGCGCGGCACTTCCGTACGCATGGAAGCCGTGGTGCAGGACGCCGTCCGCGCCGCCGCCCTCACCGAAAACGTCAGCCGCGAACTGACCACGATCGTGCGCCAGGTCAAGGACATCGATCTTCTGTCGGAAGAGATCGCCCACTCGTCCCATGAGCAGGCGCTCGGCTTCGAACAGATCAGCAAAGCCGTCATCGAGATCGATCGCGTGACGCAAACCGCAGCCGCCGCTTCCTCCGAATCCGCCGCTGCCGGCCGCGGCCTTCGCGAAAACGCCGCCGACCTGACCGTCACCGTCCAGCAACTCCGCATGCTCGTCGAGGGCTCCAGCGCCAGAGAATCCCGTGAATCCTCCTCTCTGGGCCATCCGGACGAGGCAGGCATCATCTCGTTCTGAAGATAATAAGACTGACTGCATGGTATGGCACTGCGCATTCCCACAAGTAAAGATGTAGCCTATGTCCTGAAGAATCTCGACCAGCCCGGCTACATTAACGAAGACAAAATCCGTGAAGCGCTTTATCAACCACGTCTGGCCACCGGGCTGAACCACTGGGAGCTATGGCTACTGGTATGTCTATACCGCCATACCTGCATACGCAGATGGGCGGGGCATATCATCAAAAAGCATTTGAGAAAATATCGCCGCCACAAGTCGAACGATTCAGTGGCAGAAGGCCCGGTACCTGATTCACCCCACTGGCGCTTCAGGTTTCAACGCAGTCTCTGCGTACTTACGAACGCCGATACCGGAGCTGAGCTCAATATCTATAATCTAAAGAAACTTCGTTACAACTGCATCTACAGCAAAGATTATATCCAGCATCTAAATTCACTGCGAACACCTGAAGAGCCAGAACTACTCTTTAAAAGACCGGCTGCCCTGGAAGAATTCTGGATACCCGATTTAAAGCAACTGGAAAAAGCGGGGTACTGGCTGGCAAAGGAATCCACACTTACCAGTCAGGGGGAGCATTTGGCAGAGGTGCTGAGACCTGTGATAGAACAGATATGCTGTATACAGGAATGGAACAGTCAAGAAGAAGCCATGCAGGCAATTTATCTTCTCCTACATTGTGGAGATACCACTATTGCGGGCACCCGCGCCTGGTCAAGCGTACTGAGTCCCCGGCTCATCAAAGAAATAAAAAGCCAGGCGTTGAATGTAGTAAAGGAGAGAGCCTCCGCATTAACGCTTATGCTGAAGATATCATCTGGTTGGATGAGCAGATTGCTGCTGCAATCACTCGCGGATCTCGGTCCTGAATATGCAAAAACAGAAGTAACACAACGACTGTTCGATGGTCCCGACAGCGGCAACAGTCACCAGGCTCTCGCAATACTGGACCTGTGGCAGCCTTCTGATTTTGATGCTATACTGGAGAAAGCGTTAGTGCTGTACGCCCCAAAGAATCAATCCAGATCGCTATTCGATGTACTCCTTTTCAGAAAGAAGGATTCTTCATGGTTATATGACGGTTTCACCAATCATACCCACAAGCAGTTCTTCTTGAATATTGCCCACATCTGGCTCAGGCGAAATCCAGATAACGCAAAACCCCATATCCGAAAACTCCTGGCACGTTTTCCGTGTTGCCAGGCTCTCATGAACAGCCCGTGATGCGACGGCTGAACCGCGTAGTCACTGAGCGAGGTGGTTCCCTCCGCAACCAGAGCACCACCGCGACCTCGCCGCCCTTACCTCAACTTCCGCGCCAGATACTCACGCGTTGAGATGATGAGCAACTCGCCCATGTGGACCGCCGTGGCTTTGTCGTCGGAGCGCGTCCAGCTTTGGCTTAGCGGCCCGGTGGCGGCGGCGCTCGGGTCGCGGGGTTTCCAGGTCAGACCGCTGTCGGGCGGGATGTTGTCGTTCAAAATGGCCGTGATGTCTTCTGCGGGAAGATCGCCCGCACCGGCTTTCATCGCGTGAGTCACCATCGCGCAGGTGCCGTCGACAAACGCCGCGGTAATGATCCGATCTTTGCGATCCCAGTGCAGCGTAAAGTCCGCCTTGCGATTGACCGTGCCGCGCTCGGTGATCGGTCCGTACCGCTTGATGCATGCCGCTTCATCTTCACCAATGGCGGCGCGGACTTCCGTAATGCCGCACCCACAGAGGCAAATGGACATGCACCCTGTCACCAGCAACAGTGCAAAGGATGTGCCTGGTTTCCTCATCATTCGGACCATGCGGATCATCTTTAACGTCATCATCTTCTTCGATATGAAATGGATATTGTCGGGAGCTGCTTGCCTTGCCTCCCTTCAGTTAAAGTGCGCGGCCCCGCTTCCGTTTCGGTGGAAGAGGCAGGCGCGGTGCGGGTCGAGATCAGGCTGCGAGGTAATGTCGAAGAATTCGATATGAGTGCTCTCGATGCTGGGCGTGGCAGTACCGCCAGCATAAGTGCGCTTTGAGTATAGAACAAGCGCCTAATGGACCCCTTCCTTGGTTCCCATGCGCTGGCCGGCTTTGCGAAAGATTGAAGCATGGGCCGGGAAGCTGCGTCCTATGTATAACCTTGCGGGCGCTTATCTCTCCCCATTCGGCCCGGCTGGCCGCAGGTGAAATTTGCGTTTTTTAAGCGCCGCCGTAGGTTATGTCGGAGAGCCGTAATCTAATTGCGGCTTCTTTTTTTAAATATCACCTAATAATAAGCAAATCTCCTCATACACATCATTAACTGACACCCCAAGTTCGGGCTTCTGGCTGTAACATTTGCGGCCGGCAGTGCGAATTCCTCCTGTGAACTTCGCTCCTTTCACCTGCTACTTTTTTCCACAAAGTCTGTTTATTCATCCGTCTTACCCGCGCGAGGGGCTACAGGGAGCAACATCATCATCATTCCTTCACCAAAATTAAAACTATGAAATGGTTCATCTGCTTTTGTTCAGCGCTCATGATGAGCATAGCGGCGGCCCAGGCTACCCCGCCTCCGGATGGCATGCAGCTGGCTAAAGTCGAGGCTTCCGGAATCCAGGAAGTCGTCGTGGAGCATTATACGGCGAGTAATCCCACCGGGCCCAGCCGCAAGGAAGTGTGGCTGGCCGAGCGCGAAAATCGCGATAACCGCGTGTTTCTGTTTCGTCACGTTCGCCTGGCGGAGGTGATGATCGCGCCGGACCAGAAGCATCTGGTGATTAATAATGCCTACGCCAGCAACTCCAGTTCCCTGCTGGTTTATCAGCGCGTCAACGGCCTGGAGTACAAGCAGGTGAGCGACGGCAAGGCGATTTCGGCCAATATCTCCAAGGCGCTGGCCCAGAAGCTGGGTTACTCCGTACAGGATAAGCTGGACCATCTTTACATGCGCGCCGAGAAATGGGACGGCCCGGGCTCGCTGGTGGTGAAGGTTTCCGGCAGCGGCGGCAAGGCCCAGTTGGATGGCGCGAGCGTTTCGGTGACGATTCCGGAGATTGAAGTGGCAGTGCTGAACGTGCCGACGCAGCAGCAGACCGCGCAGGCCGATGGCGGACTTCCCCCAGCGGCGGCTCCTTCCATTCAACCCGGCAAGAGCGGCAAGACTTCCACGGCCTCCAACGGCAGCGGTTCGGCGGCGCCTCCCGCATTTGTCCCTGCAAAGAAGACGACTGTTGCGGTGACGCCCACGCCTCCCCCGGCGCCCGCCCCCGCGACGACTCCCGCTTCTGAAGCGCCCGCGCCCGCTCCCGTGCCGGAGCAGCCTAAGCGTCCCGCCGTGGTGGTAGTTCCGCCCGTGCCGCCAGCTCCAGTTCATCCTAATGATCCCGCGCGCGTTCAGCTCGACCAGGATTCACAGGTGATTCCGATCCCGCCTCCTTCTCCGCTGACCCAGCAACAGCAGCCTGGCGCGCCGTCGCAGGAGGAAATTGTGGTGACCGAGCGCCGCGCCGCCAATGTGCCGCCGCCCGCCCCTGTTACCGAAGATCAGTACGGCAGCACCACCACGACGACCACAACTACAACGCGTCGCCCCGCGGTTCGGTTCTCCACGGGTAGCTCTACCTTTGAGTGGGTGCCCGGCGTGGGCATTCGCCATCGTGACCGCTATGAGAGCGACCGCGATGTCCAGCCTTATCCCCAGACGCGCTCCACGACGGGTTCCATACGCGTCTACACGCCGGAATCCGACAGCGCGGAAGGGCGCGGCATTACGGAGCTGCTGGCGGCGTACTTCAAGACGCGCAAGCTGGATATTCATCACCTGCGCGTAGGCGGAAGCTGGGCCTTTGTGGATGTAACGCCTGAGCGCCGGCGCCAGGAAGGCGGCGACGGTCCCCGAACGCAGATGCTGCTGCGCGAGCAAAGCAATGATGGCTGGGTTATTCTTCGCTCCACCATCGGCACTACCCGCAGCGATGGCGATCGCGCTTATGCCGATTACCTGATGAAGGTGATGTCGCTGTATTCGGATGCTCCGACCGGCCTCTTCCCTCGCGGTGCCCTGAAGACGGCCATGCAGCGCTATGCCAATGGCACGGGCGCCCGTCGCGATGACGATATTAACGTCGATGTTGACGTGAACGTGGATGTTGACGTGGATGGACGCAGGGGCGCTCCCCAGCCTCGCCCGCACAACAGCAACGACTTCCCGCAACGCGCAAACACGGATCTGGCCGCGACCGATCCTTCGCTGCAGCAGGTGGACCCCAAGTTCGGCCACGTCCCCAACGCTCCCTCTAACTCGACCGCGGGTCGCACCGCCTCCGGCACCTACGAGCCGTCGAAGGGCAGCGACGAGCGCAAAGCCATTGTGGATACCCTGCGCGCTTCGCTGGATGAGATCACCGGCAAGAAGTGCGTTTTTAAGGTAACCTACCTGCGAGTGAACGGCAGCTACGCCTGCATCCGCTTCACCCCGCTGGATGCCGAGACGGAAACCCCGGTGAATGATCCCGGCACGGCGATTCTTCGCAAGACGGGTGGCAACTGGTCCGTAGCCATAGTGGAAGGCGACCGCAACGGCCAGGTGGGCGAACGCCTGATGACCGACGTGGCCCAGAACTTCCCCGGTCTCCCCCGCGAACTTCTGCCTCAGTAATCCGATATTGGCTCCCGGGATCTAAGAATAGAAGTCAACTTCAAGGCTGCCAGCTTCCTGTGAAAAGGGATCTGGCAGCCTTTTTTTCTTCTGATTTCAGTATTGCACACAATTTAGAAAAGCATGGGTCGGAATGCGGGTGGGTTGGTATATTGTGTTCCTTCTTTATCATGCACCTTTGCTTTTCCTGGTCCGTATCCCT
>JBGGNE010000541.1:0-33924 GCA_041287705.1 Methylacidiphilales bacterium
AGAGCAAGGCGGAATGGAGGGAGTGCATTAGATTAATGCTCGACCGGAATTCCAACGCTGCTCTCGCTCAAAAGCTGCGGCTCAAGTTGTGCAGGTTATTTTCCGGAGACTCCTGAGCAAAAAAGTAAGCAATAATAGTAACCAGGCTGCGCTCTTAATGCTGGTTGACGTAGAGCGCAGCGATGTCAGCAGGGCTTTTCCAGTCCAGGTTGTATTTAACACGCAGGACGGTTTTGAGCTCAATGGCGTAGAAATCCGCCCAGTTCTTAGAACCTGTGTTGATGCCCTGGCGCACCAGATTGTCTCGTGCGGCGTTGCGGGCTTCAGCGAAGAGCTTCTGATAGGCGTTGTTCACCTCCAGGGCATCGCGCATTTCGGCTTCCACAACGAAGCGGCCCTGCGATTTAAAGACAGTGAAGTGCCAGCCGTATCCACCGTCCACCAGGGCATACTGCACCATGTCGCCGCGACCATCTTCGTCCACCACGCGCAGCCAGGTATCGGGCAGCCAGGGGTACTGGCGCAGCAAAGCGGTCGTCATGGTATCGCGCTGCATCGGGGTGGGATCACCCAGGGCGGTAGTGGAGGCCAGGCTGAACTCGAGCGAATGACCTTCCATACGGCGCTGGAGGTAGTTCATGGCCAGACGGAAAATGCTGTCCATTTGCACATTTGTATAGCGCTTCGTTTTCATCGAAAGACGAAACGCCAGTGGAGAGTTGGTCCCCTGCTCCAGCGCAACCACAAAGCGGTGCGGCTGAGTGCCGGGCGCGACAAGACGAAGCCCGAGCGACTGGAAAAGAATCTCCTGAAACTTCTCGCTGTTCAACTCACGCTCCAGCGCGCGCGCCATGTTGGGCGAGGGACGTAAAAATCGTTCGGATGTGCCGACGACTTCCTTCTCAAAGCTGCTCGCCGTTATAGCCGCAGCCGGTGCTGAAGCAGAGCCCGCTTTGCCGTTACGGGCGTTATTTCCGGTACCCTTGCTGGGAACAGAGACCGTGAGAGCAGGTGCACTGGGAGACAAAGGTAAAGGAGCTGCAGGGGCAAGGCTGATGCTGGTGTTAGCGCTGCTGCCATAGCTGCTAATAACACTTTTGGTCGCCACGGTGTTGGCGGAGCCTGTGCCGCCGACGCCGTCGCGAGTGCCGGAGTCGCCCTTGCGCGCTCTGTTCGGGGGAGTGGGAGCCGTCGCAGGAGGCGCGGCATGCGCGGCGCCCTGTCCCGTACCGGTAATCAGAACCAGCACCAGTACCAGCGCAAACGCCGGAAGAAGAGCTGCCAGTGCCCACGCCATTGCCAGCCGTGATACCGGGCGATCCCCGGGCATGAGAGAGAGAAGGGAGTTCATGCAAGTGCGATCGGGTGGGCGAAGAGAGAGAGAAAAGAAGTGCAGAAGCGCGTATCGCGAAGGGCAAAAAGGTTTTACCGCATTATACGGAAGTTTCAAGACGATAACACTCATCACAAGCATTTTGGGTAAGATATTATCCTGCAAAGTGGATAAACACTCTAAACCTCTTAAGGCGCTGCGTGACACACCTAATATCGCAGCAAGAACAGACGCTCAACAACTGACCGCCCCGCCCTTCTCTCACTTCGTTGCCCGTACAGACGCGTGACGCCTCGCTCCTGTTAGACCATTCGCAGACCTTAATTGGTACAAAGACTGGGATCGATTTGGGGATGAGAGCAAGGCGCGATTGAGGGAGTGCATTAGAATAATGCATGACCGAAAACGCAACGCTGCTATCGCCCAAAAGCGACCCAGGATTTGTATCAATTAACGTCTGCGATTGGTCTTACTCCAAGTTCAACCGTTATTTAGGAGACGAACTTAACGTATACCCTTGGTCGAACATACCGTTTGTCGGGCCGAAACAACGCCGTCATGGAACATGCTCCCCAGTGATGATGCGGATGCGCCCTCGGAGACGAAGGTCGGAAAGTCCACCGAGGGCACCGCTAGAAAGGAAAAGCTGGCAGTCGAGCTCGAAACAAGGATAGAACAGCAAAGCCAGCTTCTCGCGGCAGCCACGCTACCCGGACCAACACGATTCGAGCTTACACCGTGCTCAGCTTCAGATCCAGATCCGTCACCGCGCCCAGGTGGGCGGAGGTGACGAGGTGCGCGTATTTGGCCAGGACGCCGCGCGTATAGCGGGGGGCGGGCTGCATCCATTTGGCGCGGCGTTCGGCCAGGACTTCGTCGCTGACGGCAACGTCCAGGCGGGCTTTTTCCGCGTCAATCGTGATGATGTCGCCTTCTTCAATCAGCGCGATGTTGCCGCCCACATAGGCTTCCGGCGAGATATGCCCGACCACAAAGCCGTGCGTGCCGCCGGAGAACCGTCCGTCGGTGATAAGCGCCACGTCCTTGCCCAGACCGGCACCCATGATGGCGCTGGTGGGCGAGAGCATCTCGCGCATGCCGGGGCCGCCTTTGGGCCCTTCGTAGCGGATGACGATGACGTCGCCCTTCTTGATTTCGCCGGCCAGAATGGCGTGCATTGCGCCTTCCTCGCTTTCGTATACACGCGCGCGGCCGCTGAAGATGAGGCCTTCCTTGCCGGAGATTTTTGCCACGCCGCCCGTCGTCGCCAGATTACCGTAGAGCACGACGAGATGGCTGTCTTTCTTGATGGGCTTGTCGAGAGGGCGCACGATTTCCTGATCGGCGGGGTACGGCTGGATATTCGCGAGGTTCTCCGCCAGCGTCTTTCCAGTAACCGTAAGGCAATCGCCGTGAAGCAGGCCGGCGTCCAGCAGCGTCTTCATCAGCGGCGTGACACCGCCGATGCGAACGAGTTCCGCCATCACAAAGCGACCGCTGGGCTTCAGATCGGCCAGAACGGGCACGCGCTTGCCCACGCGGGTAAAGTCGTCGATGGTGAGCGGTACGCCGGCGGCGCTGGCCATAGCCAGCAGATGCAGCACGGCATTGGTGCTTCCGCCCAGGGCGGTCACCACGGTGATGGCGTTCTCGAACGACTTGAGCGTGAGGATATCGCTGGGGCGGATGCCGAGCTGCAGCAGGTTCAGCACGGCGGCGCCGGCGCGGCGGCAATCGTCCTTCTTTTCCTCGCCCGTTGCGTTTTGGGCGGAACTGTTGGGCAGGCTGAGCCCCAGCGCCTCGATAGCCGACGCCATGGTGTTGGCCGTGTACATGCCGCCGCAGCTTCCGGGTCCGGGAATGGCGCAACGCTCGATCGCCGAAAGTTGTGCGTCATCAATCTTGTTATTGGCGCGCTGTCCCACCGCCTCGAATACCGATACGACGTCCAGATTGCGGTTGTTGAGACAGCCGGGAAGGATCGTGCCGCCGTAGACGAACACGCTGGGGCGGTTCAGCCGCGCCATGGCCAGCACACAGCCGGGCATGTTCTTGTCGCAGCCGCCGATGGCGACGAAGCCGTCGAAGCCCTCGCAGCCCACTACTGTCTCGATGGAATCCGCGATGACTTCACGCGACACCAGTGAGTACTTCATTCCCTCGGTGCCCATGCTGATGCCATCCGAAATGGTGATCGTATTGAAGATGACCGCCTTACCGCCCGCGGCGTCAGTGCCCGCAGCGGCTTCGCGCGCCAGTTGATCGATGTGCATGTTGCAGGGCGTCACCATGCTCCATGTGCTGGCGATACCGATCTGCGACTTCTTGAAATCTTCCGGCTTGAAGCCTACCGCATAGAGCATCGCGCGGCTGGGTGCCCGTTCGACACCATCTACCACCATTGCGGAAAACGCGCGTTGCAGGGATTCGCGGCCCGGAGTGGGCGCGGCGTGGCCATTGCCATTGGCGGTGGAGGCGGCGGGAACGGTAGTAGCGTCAGTTGTGCTCATAAGCGGAAGGGTCAAGTATGAAGAATGCCGTGCCAATAATCAAGCGGCAGGGCGCATATGGCTCAAAAAAGTGAGCAAATTGCGATGCCGTCCGCACTCGACTGCTTCCCATCCATTGTGAGCGCCGAAAGGTCTTGGAGCTGCCGTCTTATGATCGATATGCTTGCGCATATGGTTGGTCTTTACCGAAACGGATGGAACTTTGTCGCCATCGTCCTGCTCTGCATTGTGGCGGCCATTTGCTACGGCATTGCCCATGATTCCATTACGGTGCGCATGTCGCGCGAATACTTTACCGTGCTGCATCCACAGTTACTGGACGACGACGCTCCGGCCTGGCAACTGGCCCTGCTGTGGGGCACTATCGCGACATGGTGGGTGGGCCTTATCCTCGGTACTATCGTGGCATTTACTGCAAACTGGGGAGTTTCGCGTCCGGTGATGAAAGCAGCACGTCTGGTGAAGCCTGTCGCCACCCTGCTGGTCGCGATGGCTGTCTGCGCCGCGATCGCGGGCTGCATCGGTTACGCTGTTGCCTCGGGTTCGCCCGACATGTTTCCGCGGCTTACCCGCATACTCCCCGGTGAGGTGATTGTGCCTACCATTGCGGTGGCATTTGCTCATAACGCCAGCTACCTTTCGGGAGGAATCGGCGGCATTGTCCTTGCCATCTGGTGCTGGCGAAAACGCGGACAAAGGCCAGATGGGATTAGTCCGTCTTGATTGGTTGGCGGGAACCGTAAACACTCCAGCCTATGCGACTAACCAGGGAACTTGCCCGGCGTTTTGAAGATCATTTTGCGGAGCACTTCGAGACTCTCATGCGTTGCAGTCTGAGTATCGGAAGCAATCCGGAAAACTACGCCTTTTATCGCGATGGCACGCTTCGTGCAACTTGCTCCACCAATCCTCATGCATCGTGGACGCGGTGCGCGTATCACGTGAATCAGCAGCCGGCCGAAAGCGTGCGGCGCGTCGTTGATTTCTTCCACCAGTACTCCATGCCTGCCAAGCTCCGCATTATCCCGGATGGCTTCACTCCCCAGCAGGCGGATGTGCTGACAGCACTGGGACTTCGTCACATCGGCTTTCACACCATCCTCTGGGCGCCGCTTCCCATCCTCAATGCAGATGAAAGGACAGACGAATCAGGCGAACCCACGATAGTGGCGGCAGACTTGGCCGAAATTGAAATACGCGAAGCCACTACGCAGACGGATATCGACGCGCACATTGATATCCAGCTTGCAGCGTATGGTGTTCCACGTCCGGAAATTGAGTCGCTGCGTCCATTGCGGAGACTGTGGTGGAATCTGCCGCACCTCAGGTTCTATCTGGCCTGTGTGGATGGCGTTCCTGCTGCCCAGGCCATCCTGGACTGTCGCGACGATGTGGCATACCTCGCCTCCGGAAGCACGATGCCCGGCTTCCGTAAACGTGGCCTGCACACCGCACTCATTCTCAGACGACTGCGCGACGCGGAAGCTGCAGGTTGCCGCGTGGTCTTTGGCGCCACAGATTTCGAGAACGTGAGCCGGCTCAACCAGATGGCCTGCGGCCTGCAGGTGGCGTACACAGCAGCCTGGTGGGTTGAGCCGATGGGGAAGCTGTAGACCAGTTCGCAGAGTCAGGGAACGACTCAACAGCAAAACTCGGCGAGATGTTTTACAGTAGATAGTTTCAGGCGACATTCCTTTTAGGTTAAAGTTTTGATTATCTTGATCGCTCTGCTCTCAACTGTTAACTGCGCTACAACGTGATATCTTCCCAAATGACTCGCGCCATTGCCTTCGTCTGCGTCTCCTTTCTTCTCTGCATTGCGCAGATCTCTCCGCTGGCGCCCTGTCTTCGGGCGGAGGTGGACAGACGTCCCGTGGATCTCGCCGGCTTTACCCGGCCGGTGCGGGTGGCATGTGTGGGAGATGACACGACGTGGAAGTGCTTCAGGTCTCCTGGGGAAGAATATCCGGCAAAGTTACAGGAAATGCTGGGCAACAAATGGAAGGTAGGGAACCTCGGCATCCACAACGGCACGGTTATCAACCAAACACTAAGGGCATACGCCAAAAATGACTGGTTTCCCCGGGTACCAGCCTTTGAGCCGGATGTCGTGGTGATTCTTCTGGGCGGTAATGACGCGCGGAAGGACAACTGGGTGCACAAGGCGGATTTCGTGAAGGACTATACGGCACTGGTGGAGAAATTGCGGGCGCTGCCTTCCAAACCGCGTGTCTTTATCTGCCGTACACTGCCCGTGTTTACGCGGGATCCCCAAAATCAGACGGATGTGGATGCGCAGCGCGAGCAGTTGCCTCTGCTCGACAAGCTTGCAGTGGATCTCGGCACGGGGCTTATTGATACTTACACACCGTTCCTTGGCGAGGAGACGGCGAAGGCCGATGCGCAGGGAGCAACCCGGCTCTTTATAGGCGACGGCAGTAATGTTACGGCAGAAGGCGCAAAGATATTGGCGACAGAGGTGTACGCCGCTCTCGTTGGCAAACCAGCGCCGGATATCGCCAGCCTTACGCGCGTGTGCCCGCTCTTTCTGGATAACGCGGTCTTACCTCGCGATGTGACTTTGCCAGTGTGGGGGACAGCGCCGCCAGGGCAAAGCGTAACAGTGGAATTTGCCGGGCAAAAGGTCGCCGCGGTTACGGACAAGGACGGCCGCTGGGAGGCGAAGCTGGATCCGCTGAAGGCCAGCAACAAGCCGGCCGTGCTCACCATTACCGGCAATGGCGAACCGATAGTGGTGCCCGGTGTGCTGGTGGGTGATGTGTTTCTGCTGGCGGCGGACGAAAATACGGCGCCGCCTTATCCGAGCAGGGCAGCGATGCCGAGGCGGCTTCAAGCGAAGGCCGGAGGGACGACACCCATCCCTGGCGACATATCGAAGCGTGATTCTGAGCCTGTCCGAATCCGCTCATTTAATGTGAAGCGCGAATTTATGGACAAGCCGGCCAGAGCTGTCATGGGAGAATGGAACGTGACCGGACAAAGTGAACCCGTACTGGCGTACCTGTTTGCCAACGAGCTTTTGCAGACTACCGGTGTGCCTGTCGGGCTGATCCTGACGGGGGAAAGCGGCGGAGGTGCAGGCAGGTGGATCAGCAAAGAAAGCATCAGCAAGCCGGGGAACGACCGGCTGGGCGATGATATCATGGCGCAGGTGTATGTGGGCTCGAACCTGTACAACGCCCGTATCGCTGCGCTGCCTCCGTTCCCGATTAAAGGCGTTATCTGGTCCCACGGGTCGCAGAGCGGTCTGGACACCAAAATCTATGAGCAGCAGTTGCTGGTACTGATGGAAGACTGGCGCGTGAAGTGGAATCGCCCGGATCTGCCCTTCCTGGTGCTGCAGATTCCGCCCGCCTTCCCGAGTCCAACCAGCCCCACGTCCTCAAGGATGAGCGCTACACCCGAGTTGCGCACCGCCCAGGCCGTGCGATGACGCGCGCACCCTACGCAACTCTTGTGCTTACGGATCACTCCGTCGCGCAGGGAACCGAAGCCCTGGCAAAGCGTCTTGCTGTTGCTGCCCGCACCGTGATCTATGGGGAGAAAAATGTAGCGCCCGCTCCTTGATGGCATTGGAGAGAATCACCGATGCGTCACGTCGTGATAACTTATCTGAACAAGTCGTCATGAAATCTGTAAATATTACTGAGAAAATATGAGGCTTTCCTATTCGTGTGTGATTCTGTATCTTGGCAGTCACTGTCTACCGGCCACAGACTATGACTCGCCAACTCCTCAACAGGTGGCACCTGCATAACATGCTGAAGGCAGACGCATTGGAAAAGGGAAACCGCGTCTGGGATATCTCCGTCATTACCCGCGAGCGTGTATTCGCCGGGCCGTTTTACTCCACTGACCAACTGGCGCGAAAACTGAGCCCGGATCAGGGAATCGCGCCTGGAGTGCCGGACGGCTGGATCGTCGACAAGATCAGCCCGGACGAGTGGCGCCTGTACCTGCGCGTGGGGGAAAATTACACCGAGCAGGGCCGGCGCTTCTTTGATCCTGAGCTACCGAAGCAGCCCTCCAGCAAGTCCATTCACGGCACCAGAATCGCCATCAAATCCGAGCAGGAGTACGTGCGTCTGGTGGCGCTTCAACGCGACATGTGGTGGCAGGCCCCCTTCGTGTGTCCGTACTGCGAGACCGTGTGGTGGGATCTTTCACGGAACTGCTCTCACCTGGTTTGCCAGAATACGCGCGTGCTGGAGGGAAGCCATAACATCGCCTTTCAGGCACTCGCCAGAAGCATGAGGCGGCGTGAGTGGTCGTGCAGCATTCAGAACTCTCCCATTGATGGGCTGACGATAAAACTGCCTCGACGCGACTTCTGCCAGGATTGGTTTCGCCACGCATGGTGGTATGTCCAGAAGGTCTCCACCCTGCGCCGCGTCGAGGCGGCTATGCTGGAAAGTCACCAGACTCAAATTATTGTGCGCGAGGATATCCGATATAACGCTGCCTCCGCACAGCAGGGGAAAACCCTGGTGACCCGCAAGGAGCTCTCCGACCAACTGCTGGCAACCCTGAAGCGCGGCGGCGAGCGCGTGTGGGAAGGGACTGTGCATATGGGCGAGGAGCGCATGCCGATGCCGCACTTTTCCACCAGCAGGCTGGCCGGTAAGGTATTGATCGGCGGACCTCAGTACATCTTCGGGTGGGGCTCCACACCCACGCAGGATGGCGACACTGACGGCTGGTTTGCGGATCAGCCCGCGCCGGGTGAGTGGCGCCTTTATCTGCGCCATGCCGAACGCTGTGGCGACGATGGAAGCCAGCGTCTTCAGGCCACGATGAAGCACACTCCGCCGCGTCCTGATCACTTCATCCGCCTGCTGGCGCTGCCGCGCGAGATGTGGTGGCAGGCTCCCTTCGTGTGCCCCTGCTGCCAGACGCTGCATGCAGATACTGGAAGCCAGGCGGCATCATGCGAACATCTGCTGGCAGCGGAGGATGTCGTGGCACCTGCCTATGCGGACACACGCTTTGCTGCACTCTTAAAGGAGATGTGGCAGATGCAGTGGACGTGCGGCATCCAGAATGCAAGCATCGAGGGTTTCCGGATCAAGATTGCCCGCGTGCATCGCCCCGGCGAATGGTTCCGCACCGCCTACTGGTATATCCGCGATCCCTCCATATTGCCTCTGCTGGAAGCCTATATGGCAGAAGCTCGCCGAGTGGGAACACCCGCCGCACTTCCTCCCGGTACTGTAAACTTAAGCAGCTCTCCTGCATCGGGTACCAGCACCCCACGCAAAGACAATGACGGCGGTGAAGACGGTAACGAGGATGAGGATGATGATGGCTTCGACGTCGGCGGCCTTGTCCTGGCATAAGCCTCTCGCAAGACGGAGGGACGAGGAACGCGGGATATTAAGTGACTATATAATTCAGTTAATCAGCTTTTAATCCTCCCATAACCCGCTGCTTTGCTTTAACATCCGCATCCTATGATCGCCGCATACGTACCGCCGATGTTTCCCTTTTCACCCACCGGCAAGCTTTTCGCGTCGCTGCCCGTGTTTGCCGGCCTGGAAGATGTTGCGCTGGACTTACTTGCTACCTACGCGGTAGAGCACACTTTCGAAAAAGGCCAGTATATCGTCAATGAAGGCGATCAGGGCAACGACTTATTTATTCTGGGCCAGGGCAGCGTGGAAATCGTCAAGCGCGCGGGTACGGAGAACGAAGTCGTGCTGGCCACGCTGCGCGAACGCGACTTCTTCGGCGAAATGTGCCTGATTGAATGCGTGGCGCGCTCCGCCTCGGTCCGCGCTGCGGAACCCGCGGTGGTCTATGCGCTCAGCGCCCGCTCACTGCTCGTTTTCTACAAGAAATGGCCGGAGCAGCACGCCATCATAATCCTTAACATCGCCCGCGACGTCTCCCGCCGCCTGCGCGCGCTGGACGAAGCTTTCTGCGCCCGCGCGGATTAATGCCGTCTTCGCAGCAGCTCTTGGAAAGGCTGCCATAACTGGCCCAGATAGGAAACGGGATAAGCATTCGACGCCGGCGCTGACTCTGGAAGCTCTTGCTGTTCCTCACGACTTCCGATTCCATAGGCACGAGGCTCGTGCGGAGGGCATTTGTAGGTGCCGAAGATCAGGTCCAGCACGGGGAAAACGTTGGAGTAGTTACCGTTGAAGCGGTCGCGATCATGGTGCCAGTGGTGGAGCTCGGGCGCGCCGATAAGAATCCGCAGCGGACCGATAGGCAGACGCACGTTGGAGTGAATGTAGATGTTCCACATGGCGCGGAAGGCAAGAACACCGGCTAACATCTCCAGGGGTTACACCCAGCATAAACCCAGGCAGACTGGTGACTGTCGCCGTGTAGAGCCCATCCACGGGGTGATCACGATGAGCGGCCAGCCAGTCCATGTGCTCGCAGCTATGATGCACGGCGTGAAAGTGCCACAGCCCGTCGTACTGATGCTGAAAGCGGTGCCCCCAGTAGATAGCCAGATCCCCCAGCAGCAAAGCACTGCCGACCTGCACCCACCAGGGCAATGCCTGCACCGCAGCGCGCAGGACGGATGGAGTATACGAGTCGCACGTATCTTTCAGCATTAGCATGACGCTGAGGATGAGGCTGTTCCAGACCAAGGTACTGCCCGAGGAAAAAGCACGCATCGGTCGCCCAACCGGGACGCAGAGCCGCCTGGCCAGGCTTCGCGGGCAGCATGCGCTCCAACGGCCAGAACACGACAGTGAGCGTAAGAAAACTGGCCGCCGCCGCCCAGGTGGCCTGCAGTATATCGTTGGCGGTCATGGCGTGATGGATAGGCGGCAGGGCTGATGGTTATCGAACCAGGCGGGAGGTACCGGTTTCATAACAAAGCATTGCCCCTTTACCCGCCGCAAAAGGAGGAGCTTCCATACTCATGAGTGGAGTGACTGACCTCGACAGATTGGTGGTCCTGCGAATCTTTACAAACGTCTCGATATAGATATATAAGCCCAGCGCTGATAGTGCGGATATAAGAACGGCCCATTTCAATATATGAGCTCTAACATTACAGTGCATCTAAGCAGCAAAAACGTAAATGATTTACTTACACATTTCAGCTTTTAGACATTGCCCCTTAAATGGAGTCTTTTTTTCCTACCGCTCCTTTGACCTTCCTGTAGGGGTAGTATTGCGTGCCTTCTCACCAACTGCGTTCTCCTCCAGCCACTTTAACAGATTTTCCGGGGACGATGGCATCACAGCGGGATCGTATAACTCGCCTGGAGCCGGGTTACCGAGAAATGGTACAACTGGGTGCGACCTGGAAAACTCGAGCATTGAATTGCTAAAACCCCGTCGATTGAAGGCGTCTATGTAGCTGCTGTCGGAATCGGGAAAGACGATTGGTTTCACCCAGGGTGTCCTGCTCATTCCATGAGCAAGTACGAACGGACGCACTCTCAACGCCCGTGTCAGCCCGTCGGGAAACCTACCGGATAGAGCGGCCGAAACTGTGCTGTGGGAAGGGCGAACAACTCCAGGTGAAAGAGACGTCTCTTCCGGAGTTGGAAGAGCATTGGCATAAAATACCTGCAGGCCGACAGCGGCCATCGAAGAAATCACAACCAGTACACGCAGGGCAGACTGCAATCGTCTACCGCACACCGAGGCCAGATCGCCGCCGTCGCCTGATGGAAAGCCGATAATGCTCATAGGATGACACTGGTGTAAAGGGTGACTGTGCGGGTCCGGCAGGATACAGGAAACGGAGCGGCAGATGCCAATGCGTTCAATAGCTGCCTGCCCCTTCTACCGTAATCGTACACCCGGGTGCCGTAAGACAAAAGAGAGCAATTGTAAAAAATTTGTCAGAAAATGCAGTGACGCAATCCGTTCCATCTACGATGCGTTCTGAGCAAGCACCTTGTCCAGGTTCTTCAGAATCATCTGCCATCCCTGCGAAATGCGCTCCTTGTGCTCTACCCACGCGGCGCCGACTTCCTGTTCAAGATCCAGAAGCGTGCCCTGAGTTGTCTGCGCCACGGTAATTTCTACTCGCGCGGAATCCGTGGAATACTTCGGCACGCTGAAGGTGAATACCAGGCGGTGCGGTCTGCCCAGTTCCAGGTAATGGCCGATGTGCTCCACGTCTTCCCCATCGCGGCGATCTGTCATGACGAAGCGCCCGCCGACGCGCGCATCAATATCGGCGCGCACCATCTCGCCTTTTTCAGTGGCAAACAGGAACTGGCGAGCCAGATCAGGATCCAGCCAGGCATCATAGACATGCGCGACGGAAAAAGAGAACATGTGGCGAACAGACAGCAAAACAGCGCCCGCTGGCACAGCAAAATCAGGGTGCAACATAGAGTGAGAAGATTGAAAGGAGAGAACGAAAGCGAAGATCCTGAAAGAACCTCGAAAGCCACTTAAGGTACGCGGCTATGGGTTGTCGTGCATGCGATTTTCCAATACATGCATGGTACTGCGCTACCGGCCCATACGCTGGTCATATTTCAGCAGGATAAGGCAGAGGCTTTAACACTGCCCCTCAAGCCACCAGTGCGAGGATTTTCCATAATAGATTGTTTTCGCCCAGTAGTCTGCTGTTTCGTGATTTAGGAGCTCTTCAGGGGTACGATTGATAGTGGTGCAGATGGTCAACTTTCCAAACGCACAAGCTAAGGGATTCCCATCCGAAACTTGGTGTCTTCGTGTCTTGGTGGTGAAAAAATCCTCATCCCAAGCGCGTAAAAGGGAATTCGCTATTTCCCTTTTGTCCTTTTCCCCGTCGCGACGTTAAATACGGAACTCGTAGAGCAACCCGTTGAGGTGTGGCGACGTGAGAAACTTTTTTAACGCAACGTTCGCTACGGCGCGACGACCGCGACGCGGGAGGGGAATAGACAGGAAAGCGGGAAACGGATGAAGAAGATCAGGCGTTTCCAGAAAAATTTCATACACAAGCCCTGCGGGGAAGTTGAATCCACAGCTCACCGCGACAACGACAACAGCGGATTCAAGGGCAGGAACGGGCGGGATCATAACGGCATGCGTTCAGTAGAAAAATGTAAACCGACCGCGCAAGGCCGTAAATGTGCCGAAGCCGCCATTTTCAACTCGCAACGCGGCGCGGACTCCTCTAAGAAGGTTGGTTTCTCCATATCATAGCCGCCATCCTATCCACCCGGATCCGATGCGCGGCGCTGCAACGCACCGGCGCCAGCCCTGAGCCCCCGCACGCACCACCCTTCCTTCCCTTTTCCTATGAAGGTCATCCTGACCAAAGACGCCCTCGTCGCCGCACTGTCCGTAGTTCAGAACGTGGTCAGCACCCGCTCTCCGCTGCCCATTCTCGGCAACGCCCTGGTAAAGGCCGCCGATGGCAAGCTCACCATCGCCACCACCGACCTCGCGATCGGCATCCGCGCCGTTATTCCCGCCGAGGTCATTGAGGCCGGCGCCACCACTCTGCCCGCCAAGCGTTTCTTCAGCATCATACGCGAGCTGCCGGCGCCCGAAATCACCCTTACCGTAGACGACAAGCATTCCGCCACTATCGAGAGCGGCAGCGCGTTCTACAAGATCATGGGCATGCCGCAGGAGGAGTTCCCCCCCTTCCCCCGCATGGACGGCACCCGCAGCTTCACCCTGAAGCAGGCTGAGCTGAAGGATATGCTGCGCCGCACCAGCTACGCCATCAGCACGGAAGAAAGCCGGTACGTGCTTAATGGCGTACTGCTCAGCTTCAAAGAAAACCAGCTTACCGTGGTAGCGACCGACGGCCGCCGCCTGGCCATGGTACAGGAACCGCTGGAGTTCCCCGAGGAGAGCTCCATCGATATCATTCTGCCCACCGCCGCCGTTAACGAACTGCAGCGCGTGCTGAAGGGTGACGAACCGGTCGGCATCTCCATCGGCCAGAACCAGATCGCCTTTGACCTGGGCCACATCTACATGTTCAGCAAGCTGGTGGACGGCAACTACCCCGAGTACAAGCGCGTCATCCCGCCCGCCGCCACGGACCGCATCATTCTGGAGCGCGAGCTGCTGCTCAGCGCCGTGAAGCGCGTTGCCCTTCTGGCCAACGAGAAGTCGATGAGCGTAAAACTGGCCTTCGGCAACAATATGCTGGAGATTTCCGCCAACACGCCCGACATCGGCGAAGCCAAAGAAAGCCTGCCGATCAACTACAACGGCCGCGCGTTCGCCATCGCCTTTAACCCGGAGTACCTCATGGATCCGCTGAAGAATCTGGACGGCGATCAGGTCTTCTTCGACTTCACCAACGAGTACGAACCCGGCGTGCTGAAGTATAACCGCCCCTTCACCTACGTCATCATGCCCATGCGCGCGACGCCCAGCGGCGCGAAGTAAGCAGGAGCGAAGAGGAAGTCACATCTTACAAAGGCCGAGCGGACATTGTTTCGCCCGGCCTTTTGCTTTTAATTGGTACAAAAACCGGGCGCGATTTTGGGATGAGAGCAAGGCGCGATTGAGGGAGTGCATAAGAATAATGCATGACCGAAAGCGCAACGCTGCTATCGCCCAAAAGCGACCCAGGATTTGTACCAATGAACGCCTGCCATTGGTCTAACTGAGCCGAGACCACCAGCTTCCGTCACAGCAACCGCCCGGTTCAGCAAAGGCAAAGCCCGCCATAGGCACCTGGATGAGAGGATGCTCAATTCCAGCAGCTTCCGAATGCGATCATCGGGCCAGGCAGAACTCATGGGCTTAATCTAGATTGCCTTCTATTCGGGATTAGCGCGCCACCACTCACGGGTGAAGCTGCTCACCTCGTTAATGCGTCCCATCTCGGCTTCGGAAAGGCGGTAACCCGCAGCGCCCAGCAGATCGCTCAACTGCCCAACATTATTGGCTCCCACGATAGGTGCGGTGATAACCGGATTGGTAAGCTGCCATGCCAGAGCGGTCTGCGCTATTGTCTTGCCGTGCGAGCGGCCAATGGCCTCCAGCGTGTCCAGAATGGTCCAGCCGCGATCGTTAAAGTACTTCTTTACGCCCTCCGACCGTGCGCTGTGCACGGGCGGACCGCCGCGACGGTACTTCCCCGTCAGGAAACCCGCCGCCAGTGGCGAATAGGGAATGACGCCGATGCCAAAGCGTTTGCAAAGGCCAGAGTGCTCAATCTCAAAGCCGGAGCGTTCCATAATGGAGTACTGCGGCTGGTACGATATAAAGCTGGCCAGACCGGCTTTATCGCACTGCCACAGCGCCTGCATAATGCGCCATGCAGAGAAGTTGGAAGTGCCAATGTGCAGCACTTTGCCGGCGCGTACCAGGCTGTCCATAGCGCGCATGCTCTCTTCTATAGGCGTATGGAAATCGACACCGTGAAACTGGTAGAGATCAATGTAATCCGTCTGCAGACGCCGCAGCGAATCCTCACATGCGCGGATGATGTGGCGATGCGACAAGCCTTCGCCGTCCGGGCCGTCCCACATGCGTGCCTTGCATTTGGTGGCCATTACCAACCGGCGGCGCAGTCCGTCACTTTTCTTCATCCACCGCCCCAGGATTTCCTCGCTGTGTCCCAGCCAGGATTCCTTGACCCAGCCGGTATAGACGTTGGCTGTATCGATAAAGTTTCCGCCCGCGTGGGTAAAAGCGTCCAGCACGGTAACAGATGTGGGCTCATCTGCGCTCCACCCAAACTGCATGGTACCGAGGCAGATTTCCGATACCTGAAGACCGGACCGACCAAGATTGCGATATTCCATGTGAGGTTCTCTACCGCCAGCATGGATAAAGATGGAGACCGTGACAAGTGTGAATGATAAAAGTCAGCAGGGAATATCTGGTCTAAGCCGCTTCCGCCACTATCCCCGCTTCCGACAGGAGAGGCATGACCTGATCCCAGAGCCAGACGAGGACTTCGTTATTGACGGGGGAATCCAGGTAGATGATCAGCATGCCCTCGGCGAACTGGCGCATCACCAGAGTGCGCTCGCCGAATGCGACGTTTCCTGTCAGCAATGTCTGATCGTCGCTTGACATGCTTTGAAAGATATGGGCACAGGTCTGGGCGATCTGCTGCAATTGCTCGGGGTTGATAGCCGTGTTGGCCGCCCAGCCTGCCAGCGTGTTATCGAAGTTCACGAAGGCCGTGGCGAGCATACCCTCGATCTGCATCATGTGCTCAAAGACTGTTTCCATAGCACCATGCGACGAAGGCTTCGCGATCCTGCTCACAGCTGGGTTCTTCTGAACGGAAGAGGCCGTGTTTAACACTAAAATTATCAGCCACCAGCTCGTGACTGTACGTTGTGCCCTGCAGGGAGAGCCGGGTGAAATAGTCGCTCTCCAGCGCCACCGCCACGTCGGCAAGTTTGCGATAGAGAAAGAAGCTGACAATACCAGCCTGATCGGGATCGTCCACGTTAAAACCTTCGAGAAGATCGCCCATCAGGTTAATCTTCCAGTGCGCTGTAAGACTGGGGAGCTGCAACTCGTTTTCAACCTGCCCAAACTGGGAGATCGGGCCGTGATCCGCAGCGCCTTCATCAGCAGCGTCCAGGGGAGGGGCTTCCATATGGGCCAGCTCAACGGCGTGCTCGGGCACTTCGTCATGAACGGGCAGGATGGTGGCGGAGTCTTCGTTGGGATAGGCCTCGGGACCACGCTGGCTTTCTTCAAGCATCTGCTGCCAGCTGGCGTCGATCGTCTGCGGGGGGATATGGGTGAGCTTCAGCGTTTTAAGCGCGATCTCCTCCATAGGCCAGGTAAGGATATAGAAGAAGGCGCGCGGACCGCTCATTCCAGCGCACTGGGCGTGATAAAGATCACCCTGATACACGAAAATGTCGCCAATCTCGTCCCCTCTGTAAACCTGCACGACCGTGGAGTGGCCGGATAAGCATTCGGTCTGGATCGTGTCGGCCAGGGGAACAGTGGCTGGGGTAGCGTCTGCATTGCCCTTGGAGGCGGCCCCCGGATTGATTACTTCAGTAATCTCACGCATGAAGGCGGACCAGGCGCTCTCGGCGGCGGGACGGACGAGATAAACGCTGGCACCGTTCTGGAAAGCCTGGAGTCGGGTGAGCTCGTTGGGGAAATCGCTGACCATGATGAACTTTGTCGCGGTGGATTGCCGCTTTTTCATCAGGAGCAGTTGCAGACCGTCGGTGCCGGAGAGCTCAGCATCCAGGATAATGAGATTATAGGCGCGCGGGGAGATCTGCATGGCGCGCAGTGCGTCGGTCTCAACGTCCACGCGGGAGCCGGGCGCGACCTTTTCTTCCAGCAAACCTTTGAGGCTGTTGGCGTAAGGCCGCTGATTGGATAGGATTAAAGCGCGACTAATCATTCCCCAGTCTCCCCCTTGTTATACGACGGCACGATGGGCAGGCGTCCCGTGACGCCATTCCTCATTATCGGGTCGAAACCGCGTTTCTCAAGAGCAATTTGTGGTGTTACGTGTGATTATTTCTGTTGCCATAGTCACCCCCCAAGCCCAGCGCGACGCTGGACTCTGTTGCTGACGACCGCGTCGTCACCGGGGACTGCAGGGCCGAAGTTGCTGGTGATCTCTGGGTTCTGAGCCGAGGTTGAGGGAAGGGACAACTCAGTATATCCCCTTCCCCATCAACTAATACCGCCACCCATCCCCCGCGACGACAAAGTCGTCAGCCAGAGGGTCCAGCGTCACGCTGGTTAGTTGTGGCGGAAGCCAAAGTAGAAGCGCTCCTTGATGAGACTGGCGACTTCCGGAGGCACCATCTGTACCCAGCTCGGGTCGCGATCGCGGATCTTGGCCAGAACGGCACGGGAAAAGATCTTGAGGTTGGCGGGGTTATACTTGTCGATGCACTCGACATTTTTGTTCTCGATCAGGTGCTCGTAAAGATTCCGAAGGTGCGCGGGCACTTCCAGATCATTGGCCGTAATAATGCGATCCATCGTGCCGGCATCCAGCGTCGGGTAGACGTAGATCTTCAGCTGATTCTTAAACAGCCGCCCGAAAGATTCGAAGATGCCGCCTTCCAGATTCTCGTAATACTTCTCGTTAAAGATCTCCTGCAGGTTCGGGATGCCCATGACAATACCGATCCCCTTCTTGGAATAGCGCCACAGGAAGGCCGCCAGGCGATAGTACTCCGCGTAATTAGAGATCAGGACATACTTGCCGACAGTGCCGATCAGATCCGCGCGCGCCAGGAAGTCACGATGGTCGATGATGCCTGTCGTCAGCAGGTTGCGCATGGTGATCTCCATAATCTCGACCACCTCGTCCTCCTTCACTTGGTTATCTGCCATGAAGCGGTCGCGTGCACCGGCCATCATGTCCAGATTGACGTGAGTAACGGGCCGGAAGCTGCCGCGTTCTACAAGAATTGCCTTGCGGTACAGCACTTCAGAAGCCTGCAGTACGTCGCCTTTCGGTCCAAGCAACGCGGCGTCGCTCAGTCCTTCTTCCACCAGACGCAACGCCATCAGGCGATTGTCCACCTGCTGAAAGTAAGGGCCCGTAAAACGGATCATATCCACTTCGATGCGATCCGTCGAAAGATTATCCAGCAGGGACTTGATGAGCGCTTCGGGCTCGCTGTGGTACATGAAGGCGCCGTAGCAGAGGTTCACGCCAATGATACCGAGGGCTTCCTGCTGCTGTACGTTCTCCTTGTCCAGCATGCGCACGTGCATGACAATGTAGTTGGGCTCCGCCATCGGCTGCACCTGGAACTTGATGCCCATCCAGCCATGGCATTCGCTGGTTCCCTTGAAGCTGCGGGCCGCAACGGTTTCTGCAAAAGCAAAGAAGCAACTGGTCGCCGCGCGTTTCTCCTGCAGGCGCTCGATCAACAGGTTGTACTCGTGCGTCAGCATCTTATTGAGGCGATTTTCGCTGACGTAGCGTTCGCCCGAGCCATAGATGGCGTCGCTGAAGAGCATGTCGTAGGCGGAAATACTCTTGGCAATAGTGCCGGCTGCTCCGCCTACTCGGAAGAACCAGCGTGCAACTTCCTGGCCGGCACCAATCTCCGCGAATGTGCCGTAGAAACGGGCATTCAGGTTGATATGGAGCGCCTTTTCGTGGGTATTGAGCGTCTTGCGGATCGTTTCCATACGTGCGGCGAGCTTTGCATTTAGTTTAACCCTTGGCGATGGAAAAGAGGCAACAATCCTGCGCAGATACTCTGACCCGGTTGCCAAATATACCGACATTAACACCCGTGTCAGAAAAACAGACACCCCGCCCAGGCACATTGGCCTGAACGGGGTGTAGAGTTACCGCAAGAGTAAGGGTTCTCTTACAGCTGCTGGTCTGTGCCGACAGATTACTCAGTCACGATAGAGAGAATCTTGTTCGCAATCTTGGTAAAGATGGCGTTCAGATTGGTTGGAGGATCACCGACGGGCAGCCCCTGGTAAGCCTTACCCTGCTTTTCATTGGCAACCTGAATATAAGTGGAGGTAGTTCCGTTCAGGGATGCATCCAACTCATTCTTGTTATCATTGGCCATCGGAATAAGCACACTGAAGTCGGCCGAACCCATGCCCACTGTGTAGATCGTCACGTTGAAGGGATCGCGGCGAATGTACGAGCAGTAGTTCCTCGTCTTCGTATTACCCTGTGAAGTAATATTGCCAGCAGAATTCCACTCATTCGTGATGGAAACCCACCGGCTGTTTACAATGCTGAAGTAATGAGTGGGGCGCCCGCTCCAGGCCATTACGTTGATATTCGTCCTCACCGTGCCAAGAGAATCCTTGGTGATCATGAATCCGCCTGTACGATTGACGGAAAGTATAGGCTGCCCTTTCGCGTTAAAACCGTCGGTCCAGGGTGTACCCAGATGGTTAGGCCTCCAGCGAGGACCATCATCATTCATGCCATATGCGACAGTATTCACGGCCCAGGTAGGTAAACCGGTCTTCCAGTAGCTGGGATCCGTTACCTTCGTAATTCCAGGATTGGTGATCCACAGGTCTGCGTCCGCGGGTGGCTTCAGGAGCGCCATGTTTGTGGACATGCGGGTAACCCGTGCATTGCGCACATAGTAGTCAGCAACCTGAATGCCGGCTACGTTCGTGGGGGTGGGATCAATCCTGGTAACCGCGATGAAGTTATTCGAGGCATAGTTAGGCACGAAGTTAAGGTTTTCACCGACACCAGTATCCTGTCTGCCAACCTGTAATGCAAGGCCATCCACAGGCCAGTACCAGGCACCACCACCGTAGAACGTGCCGGAGGGGTTGATCGGTCCGTTGGCGTCCCTGTAGTCGTCTGGAGCATAAATCAGAGGATCTGACCACAGATTGACCGCATTGCGCATGGTTAACAAACGAACTTCAGAATTCATCTGATCCGCCCAGTTGTCAGTACCAGTGGCGCTAACGGCCACATCAGGCCACGAACCAAAGTTCACTGCATACATGTCACCCTTAGCAGTGGATTTCATCCAATTAGTACGCGTGGAGAAATCCGTATCCCGGTAACTGCCTATGGCACGATAATCGATGCTGGCATCCGACGACATCGGATAATATCCCGAAGCAACGCCATCGACAATGTAACCAGGCACCACCAGCTGATTGCTGTCGCCTTTGTTCATCACTACCGTAATCATCCGATTGGTCTGATAGCTGTAGGTGACAATAGGATTATCGGGGAAATCCCTGCGGAAGTGGTAATTGACTGATCCAGGCTGCATCCAGACGTTAACGTTGGTTGCATACCTCCACGTGTATATGCCGTTCGTCGAGTCCTGTATAAAGTTCATGGGCTGACCTTCCCGGCCTACCGTGGCAACCTTATGGTACTCACGCGTCAGGTTGGGCATAAAGGAGGTTGCCCCTAGAAGGTTAGTCTGGATTGCAGAGTCAGGTACGACAAACGTGTTGGTCCATGCGGGAGCGGCCCACAATGTGCGAGAGGAATTGAACTGGCCATCCGTGAAGAATACGAGGAACCGTAGTGTCTGGGCATTGCTCCAGCCGGGGCTTTCCATCATCGTTTCAACGGCAAGGCGCATGCCCTCGTCCGAGGCCGTTACACCACCGAACTTCATGCCAAAAGGATTATCCGTCCTTTGCGGATAACGGTTGGCATAGAGCTGATTATTGGTTCCCAGCAGGTTAAACTTATTGGTCAGAGGCACTTCAAGACGTGCGAAGGACGAGTAGGAAATAATGGCAATGTTATCCGCATTCGTATCGAACAGCGAAAGGAAGTTCGTTACAGCGGGCGGCAACGCTTTGTATCCTTCATTACCAAGCATGGAACCGGAGCGATCCAGCACCAGCGCGATCATGCGGGGACGGCGGATGGCTTCGCCGGTAGCATTTACGCGGTATACCTTCAGAGCCGACAGACCGCTGTAGCCCATAAAGAACGTACGGGCAGGCGAAGTCGCTGAAGCTCGGGACATGGTGATCTGACCGCTTGATCCAACGGCCAGAGTTGCTGTAAAGGTGGTGAGATCCGCGGCCTTGAAGGTATAACTATATTCCAGACTGCCCGTCAGCGGATCGATTTTGGTCGACACCACCGGGATCTCGGACATGTTGGACTTGGCCAGAACATCATACGCCGCCTCCGCCATATGTTTCATGGAGAGAGCTACATCCTCTTTCGGCAATTTGTAGAGTGCCACCCCTTGCAGAATAGAGGCATCTATGGCGCGACCCAGCTTAATGCGGTGCAGATACAGCATACCTGCATCCAGCCCGATTCCGCATATCAGCCAGATGGCAGAGAATGAGACCAGGAAGAAGATAAACGTTTGCGCCTTTCGACGGACATGTGGCATTTTCATACAAGTAATCCTCAAGCGTTAGAGCTTAAATAAAAGAGGAGGCATAGCGCTTAGATACATTATAAAGTATCAGGGTTCTGAAGAGAGAACTGCAGATAAGAGTCGTAAATTTCCGTGGGCAGCGTTACTTGCAGAGCGGCTTGTAACGGCGTAATCATCTCGGTGTTGTACCAGGCTTCCACATGGCAATAAACGCGGCCTTGCACCAAATCTTTCGGATCCAGATTGGGCACCCGGCGTTCCTCAAGCGTCCAGGAATCAGAATTTGTGCTTAATACCAGACGGCTTTTGTTACGTGTTGCGTAGTCGCTTCCAAAAAGCAGCCCCAGAGAAGCTACCGCATTAGTGGGGTTGCCTGTATTGACACGAATAAAGTTGGAAGAACCGGGCCGGATGATGAATGTGACCACCGCCGCGCCCTTGTCAGAGGTCATGTTAAGCCGCGGCCGGGGAGCCTTATCGATAATCTCAGTGACCATCTTCAATGTGTCCGCCATACCGTCTTCGGAACGGGCACCTACCTGAACCGCTGTGGCGACTGCCATGACAAGCATCGTCTTGTTGCCAATATACCAGCCGTAATCGAACACTCCGCACATCAGAGCGAGGTAAACGGGCAAGACAGCTGCAAATTCAGCGAGAGCCTGGCTCTTCGCATTCTTGCGGGCACGTCTTAAAAAGTAAAAGTAGGACAGTTTCATGGGGTGATATCCGTGGGATTAGTGATAGGCATGTAAGGCGTGTCAGCGGACTCCAGCCGAAATACAGACGACGCCATCAAATTTAATGTACCGCCGGGATTACCCCAGTTCGTGGAGAGCAGACGACCGACAGGCGTAATAAGTGTTACTTTGTAGACGGCAGTTAAACGCAGAAAGGTTTCCTTGTCCCCCACGCCGGGCTTCAAATTAGTGTCGTTAAGAGTGTACCATTGGGCGACAATATTCTTCTCCGGGACATACATCACGCAGTTGCTCTGGAAAACCCAACGAATGCTGCGGTAATGGGAAATATTCGTGCCGCCGTCTTTCACAATATTGGTCGTCTCGATGCCATTGCTATATACTACCATGGGCTTGCGGATCATCGCAAAGCGACCGGACATATAGAGGGCATATCGCAGCGAATGCTCGTAAAAGAAGACCTGGGCGTAGTCCAGGGTGGCAAAAAGGACGGCAAAAAAGAGAGGAGCCACCATAGCGAATTCTACGGTCGTCTGCGCCCGTGATTTCCGCCGGCGTGTCTGGGGTGTGCTCATAATAATTCCTATAACGCAGTTTTTGTACCAGATCCCACAACAAATGGTAAAGAGATCCGGTTTTAATCTGAAAGCGCCTGTTGACTCAGGCCCAAAGTATTTTCAAACAGGTCATTTAGAAGACATTTTACGCGATTACACAACACAAAAATGTCGTCATGATGACAAACCTGACATTTTACGCATTCAGGGTAGTGTCCGCATTCCCTACGCCACAAAAAGGCGCCCCGTAGCTGTTAAACCAGGGGCGCCTGTATGGCTGGCAAGTTTTGAATATTCAGCTCTTAGCTGGGGGGTGCACCGGGAGCGCCCGGAGCTGCATTTGCGCCGCCCTTCTGCTTCAGCTCTTCCGACGTGCTCATCTTGACATAAAGCTGCAGACCTGCAGGGCCAAGGATGACAATGAACATTGAGGGAAAGATGAAGAGAACCAGCGGGATCATGATCTTTACCGGCGTCTTCATCGCCTTTTCTTCGGCGCGCTGTCTGCGTTTAATACGCATGGCTTCCGCCTGAAT
Organism: Methylacidiphilales bacterium; assembly: GCA_041287705.1. Lineage (GTDB taxonomy): Bacteria > Verrucomicrobiota > Verrucomicrobiia > Methylacidiphilales > UBA1321 > LW23. The sequence goes on from JBGGNE010000541.1 coordinate 23,373, forward strand.
ACGAATAACGTCCACAAGGCTGCCGCCAAGTCGTCCGATATAGTTAATGGCGGTAATGAATGACTTAAGATCATCTACACCAGTGCGGTTAGCCAGATCGGTCAACGCTTCTTCGCGGCCTTTACCCAGCTGAATTTCACGAAGCGTCAGCACGATTTCATCTGTCAGCGGGCCTGTTGTCTTATCAGCCACAATGCGAAGCGCACCGTCCATAGCGACACCGGCCTCAACACTGATCGAAATAAGATCGAGCGTGAAGGGAAGGCCCTTCTGGATCTCATGACGCCGCTTGGAAGCACGACCTGCAATGATACCGATGGGGAGGCGGTAACCCAGCACTGCCATGATCAGCGGCGCTGCAACCTTCTGCAACGTGTTGTCAGAGCCCAGCGTCAGCAGAACACCCACAATCGGCAGGGCGATCAGCAGCATATACTGCAGCGAGATAATCTGTGTCGGAGAAACCTTGCCGGTAAGACCGGCGCCTTGAATTTCCTTGCGGGCCGCGTCGATACTCCCCTGTGGAGTTGGAACGAACTTTCCGAACCTGTCCGCCAGCGGTAATAACACGCGGACGACGAAGCTCTTGTTCATTTCATCCGCGTCGCGCAGACCCTGCTTGGTGTTCGCACCCGGGTTTTGCAGCACACGAATACGACCGCTCAGATCCCGCTGCTGCGGCACAAGGGCGTAGGCCCCCAGCAGCAGAGCGGCGAATAATAGTAGGATGCCAAGATACAACATGGGAATGTTTCGCGGTTAAAGTTGGAGAAACGGAGGGGCTGGGTGGGCGGGAAATGTTACACTTCGATGTCGCAAATCTTGTAGATGACGAAGCATCCCAGAAGCTGCATGAAGATGCCGATACCGAGAAGGCCGGGGCCGTAGATATTGCGGCCCAGTCCGCCTTCAATGAACTCGGGGTGCTCCAGATCCCACAGCAGGGACATGTAGCGGTAGTTCATCAGCGACACAATGAAACCCAGGCCGACAGGCAGCATGCCGACAATGGCGCCCGAAAGTTTGCCCTGCGTTGTAAGAACCGCGATCTGACCGGCAATCTGAATGCGCTGGCGGATCATCGAGGATACCTTGGCCATAATGTCGGCCAGGTTACCGCCGACGTTGCGCTGAATGCTAAAGGCGCTCATCACGATCTTAAGATCTTCGCTGGGTACACGAACCAGCATGCGACCGAAAGCTTCTTCAACGGGAACACCCAGGTTGGTTTCCTTCAGCAACTGGCGAAACTCCATGCCGATGGGATCCGGTGATTCGCGGGAGGCAATGTCGATACCCTGCAGAAAGGTCTGACCAGCGCGCAGCGAGTTGGTGATCAGCACCAGAAACTCGGCCAGCTGATTGACGAACTTCGAGATACGCATCGAGCGCTTGATCCACATGAAGGGGATGTGTGCCACAGCAGCAAGACCGGCAGCAAAGAGAGAGAGCGCAAAATTGCCCTTCCAGGCCTGGATAAGAACAAAGGTAATAATGACGAGAAACACACGGAATAGCAAAAACTCGCCCACCTTCATACGGATGTCACTCTGGACAAGATCCTTTTCCAGCTTCTCCATGTAAGCCTGGCCTGTCAGGTTGGCAAAGAGCTTTTTGTAATCGACTGTCGGCTTTTTGTTCGCCTCAGCCTGACCGGTTTTCACCTCCGCCGCCGCCTTCGGGTTCAGAGTTTCCAGGCGTTTAATGACGTCCAGGGACGGCCCGGAGTTAGCGGACGCGATGGCCATGGCCGCCAGGACCAGTGCACCGACAAGGCATATGCCAAAGAGGATAAGTTCAGGGGCCATAGGGCGGAGATGAGGTTAGAGGGATAAGGAAGGGATCGAACCGAACTGAGGTTGAGGGGAGGGCGGAAGTTTAATCAGGGATGCGCTGGATTGTTGTGATGCAGCACACTCTGATAAATTTCGACAGGGATATTCAGTTCCATGCTTTTGAACTTGGAATGAATTTTGGGAATGATACCCAGACCGCGGGTGATGCCGATGAGCTTGCCGTCGGGGTTAACACCAGTCTGCTCGTACTTGAAGAGATCCTGCAGGGTGACCATGCTGCCTTCCATACCCTGAATCTCGGTGATGTACGTGCACTTCCGGGAACCATCGTGCAAACGACTGATCTGCAACATGATGTGCACGGCGCCGGCGATCTGCTTACGTATGGCCTCCTGCGGCATGTCCATACCCGCCATCATGATCAGCGTCTCAAGACGGGAGATGGCTGCGCGAGGATCGTTGGCGTGCGTCGTGGTCATGGAACCGTCGTGGCCGGTGTTCATGGCCTGGATCATGTCGAGCGCTTCACCGCCGCGGCACTCACCGATGACGATACGGTCGGGACGCATACGCAGACTGTTTTTCACCAGTTCGCGGATGGAGATTTCACCCTTGCCTTCAATATTCTTCGGCTTGGATTCCAGACGCACGACGTGCTCCTGCATCAGGCTCAGTTCGGCGGCATCCTCAATCGTCACAATACGCTCGCCTTCGCCAATGTAGGAAGAAAGCGCGTTCAGCATCGTTGTCTTGCCGGAGCCCGTACCGCCGGAGATGACGATATTGGCCGTTACATGCACTGCGCCTTTCAGAAACATTGCCATCGATTCACTGAGCGCCTTAAAGCCGATCAGCTTCTCAATGCTCAGCTTGTTCTTGGAGAACTTACGAATCGTAAGGCAGGGGCCGTTGAGGCAAAGCGGGGGGATAATAACGTTAACGCGCGAGCCATCCGGAAGACGACCGTCCGCCAGAGGGCTGGATTCGTCAACGCGGCGACCGAGAGGCGACAGAATCTTGTCGATTACGCGGCGGCAGCTTTCCACGTCCACGAACTTGATCGGGCTGAGTGTCAGCTTGCCTTTTTGCTCGATGTAAATGGTGTCATGGCCATTGACCATGATTTCCGAAATAGTGTCATCCCGCAGACAGTGTTCCAGCGGACCGAAGCCGACCATTTCGTTAATAACGTCATCCAGCAAACGCACACGCAACTGGCGACCTATTGAGGCTTTGTCGGAACTCAGCTTTTCATCGACAAGCTGTTCGATACGAGCCTTCAGCGCGTTTTCGTTACCACGCTCCAGCAGCTTCTGATCAAGCGACTGGATGAGGAAGGGGAGGAGCTGACGTTTGAAAGTGGTGACAAACTCCTGGGCGGCATCGGTCTGCGGCGCGGCAGGCTTGTTGGGTGGGGGCGGCGCGGAGTGACCACCGGGCGAGGGCACTGAGGCTGCGGCTACGGACTTCATCCCCTGTGTCAGCGAACTTGGTCCTGCTCCGGGAGGGCGCGGCGGAATGGATGCCGGACCAGGACCGGTCATGCTGGGCCGGGGAGGAATTCCTGCAGGACCTGGAGGCCGGGGAGGCATTCCCACTCCTGGTGGCCGAGGAGGCATTCCAGCCGGTGGACGCGCAAAATTCGGAGGAGGCGGGATGTTGGCCATGGTAAGTGAAGTGGGGAAAGAAGGTGTGCGAGGACAATTAAAGGATGATACGGACTTATAGCCTGATCAGAGCTGTTTGCGGCGCGGCATCCTGCGAGTGTAAGAGGAGGGGAATGCGTCGCGGTAAGATCGACATACAGAAACAGGATGGTAAATCCTGCGCATCAGGTGCCGGATATAATCGGCCACGAGGCGCACGAAGACGGTGGGGCTTGCCTGCAGAAGCTAGCCTACACGTTTCCGCTCTGGATATCAAGACGCGCGATGCGATGTATTTTGAGTCAAATTTTCAGTATGAAAGCATAACTCAGGCCACTTTTTACACATTCCTTGATGTCCTTTTTGAAAGCCTGACGGGTTCTACATGAACCCGCGGGGCCTGGAGGGCTTGCTGGGAGGTGGCGGCCCTTTGTCCTGGAATTTGTTAAAGATATGTTCCCCAAGCTTGCTCAACACAACAGAGACCGGAATATTCGGCTCCATGATAGTGATAGGCGTTGCAGAGTTGACACTCAGCATGACATGCGAGGGATTTGAAGGGATGTAGGCGGTCACCGAATGCTCAAGCCATTCCTCCACGTTCGCATCGGGCATGTCCTCCGCACCAATTTCAGACTGGTTGACCAGTACTTTAATCTTGTTGAGTTCCACCCAGTCCTTCAGATACCGGATGGTATTGGCCGTGGACATGAGCCGGGGAATGTCGCGGGTGGTAACCAGCAGGATTACATCGCTGAGACCTGCGGCCGCCATACACGGTCCGCTGCCCCAGGCGCCAGTGTCAATAATGACATGTCCGGCCACCGACTTCATGGAGTTGAGAAGATTGGAAGCCACCGTGTAATCGAAGGCGCTGACGTCCATGTCCTGATTAGGGTGAGCCAGGTAGCGGAACCCCAGTCGCGGATGGGTCGGCAGAAAGTTCTGCAGCATTTCGCTGTCCAGATTACCCGCGTCGTTCACGGCGTCCATAATGTGCCGGCGGGGCACATCATCCAGAAACGCGGCGAAGTCGCCCACGTTCATGCTGAAATCGAGAAGAGCCACGCTCTCAGGTGCGGCGCCGGCCAAAGCCGCACGCTGGGCTATATTAACGGCCAGATTGGTGGCGATGACTGATTTGCCAACACCACTGCGGCCAGACATGACGCTGACAGTAAAGCATTCACCGTATGTTGTCTCGATGACATCGGCCTCGCACTTCTTGGATACAGTATCGAGAACCTTGGCGATTTCATGCGCCGGCATGCCACCATCTATGGTGTCCAGCAGCTCAAGGGCCATGAGACGCTTATACGTCGGGCCGGCCTCGTTACCTTCCAGGGCGGGTACCAGGGTCACCTTTCCCTTGACCTTCTGCCGTACCTGATCAATGAAAGAGAAACCGTCAATGTCACCCAGATTCAGCCGCACGATGCACATGCGGGGGTGACCTTTATGGATGGTCTGAAGCGCGTACAACCCCGCTTTCCCCGTGGTGCCTTCGAAAGCAAGGCTTAACTCGGGGTTGGCATTGATGGCGGATCGGATCACCGACGCGCGCTCGACATCGTCGTGAACTAGAAAAACATCAATCATTGCGAGGGCAGGTGCGGCAGTATAAAAGGTTAATTAGCACGAAAGTAATTTTCGGCGCCTGGGGGATTATCGGGCGTTTCAGGGGGCCGTGTCAATGCTGCGCTTGCTGAGTTACAGATGCGCAGCCGCAGGGCTGTTCATACCTGCTCAAATCGAATCAATTCTGTTGTAAGATTATTTGACTGTCCGCGTTAACGATAGGGGACAGATCGATTAGAACTGCAAATTATAGGGCCTGCCACGGATTAACTAAGTGTAATATAGCGGGTCGCCCGGTGTATGCTTATGATACATGAGAACTCGATTGGCTCAACCTGCGTGGCGCAACCGGCCCTCTCTAATTTAAATCGCCCCTCGCCTTGCCTCCCCCGGCGGGCTCCCTCCCTTATCCCGCCCCGCATGTCTGTCCGCAGCCGTGTGGCGGGACAGGTAAAGAGGGCGGGCAGGGAGAGATACTCGCGGGCAAGGAAGCAGTGACGGGCTCTTCTGAGATGTTAGGGAATTCCAGCTTCAGGAGCGACCAGCCAGGCGGCTATCAGCCCGCCGGCGCTCCTGCACCAGGTATCCTCTTACGGAATGGTCTCGGGAGCAGTGTTGCTCAGAGAGGCCTGGGCGGAAGAAGGACGAGTCTTCTTGTCGGTGTCCTTCGACGCCGCGGGACCGAATTCCGTGTTGATCGTCGGCGCACCTGCCGGGCGATCTTCCACAGCAGGAGCGGGACCAGAGTGCACCGGAGCGGGAGCTGCTGCTTCCACGGGGGGAAGAGGCTGCGGACGAGGTGCAACTTCGGCGGTGGACTTGCTGTTCTGCTTCTTGCTGGCAACAGGTACCAGGGTAGCGGCCTTGGGAGTCTTCGAGGCAATGGCCTTCTCAGGCATTTCGCTTCTGTTGGAGGGGCGATCCTTTACCGCTACGGGGGTGACCGTCTTGGCTTTGATATCGCTGCCGGCCACAGGGCGCATTTCCACGGTGGTGGGCTTGTAAGGCAGAGCCTTCAGCACGGGCACTTCGCCACGATCACGCATCGTGTCTTCTGTCTCGGGCATTTCCGGGCGGGGATTGCGCTTGCTGTCCATGTCACGCATACGGATGATTTCCGGTGTGAAGACAGCGATCGTCTCGATGTTCGCACGAGTGGTGGACGGGTTCTCAAAGAGCCAGCTGAACAACGGAATGTTGCGCAGGTAGGGAAGACCACGCACGTTCTTGGTGAAGGTATCACTGAAGACACCGCCGAGAACCACAGACTGGCCGTCACGAACCTGATTGCGGGAGCTGATCGTCGTGTCGGTGGTCTGAGGAGCAGTCTGGCCAAGAGCAACCGTATTGAAGCCGTCAAGCGTGCTGACGTTGGCTTCGATATTCATGCCAATCATGCCGTTTTCGTCCACATACTTTACGGATTCGTCAATAATGTTGGCTTCAGCGCCATTGATCAGAGGACGGGTAATGTTACCATTCATGATCTTGCCCAGAGTAGGAACACGAGTCTGTTCACTGCCTGCGAACGAAATCGAGATCGACTCACCGGGGTTCTGGCTGGCGCGCTCAAGATTGAGCGGCAGAACCAGGATGCGGGCGCCGATATCCAGGTAGCTGATGCTGTTCGTAACAATTCCGTTTTCCGCAATCGTTGTGGAAGACACATAGGGAACGCGGGTACCAGAGAAGAAGTAACCAAGCTGACCGTTGGTCAGATTGACCGAAGTTTCCTGCAGTACGCGACCGAAGCTGTTGGTATCGATCAGGCGGAGCTGGGCTTCCACGTCAATCGTGAGACCGTAGAGCATGGACTCAAAAGCGGAGCGCGTCTTGGTCACAATGCTGTTGAGGGCTTCAGTCGGGGCGCCGAAGTTGTTACGCTCGCGGGTATAGGCCTGCTGAGAGTTGAATCGAAGACCGGCACCAATGCTGGGCTGATCGCTGCCGGCGCTGTCCGTCCAGAGCACGCCAGTATCCTTAACCTTACCCTTGTTGATGGACAGGAAGCGGATCTTCATACGCACCTGGATCGGGTCCTTCACATTAATGAAGGAGACTACCAGGGGGCAGAAAGTACGCGCCACACGCAGAACGCGGGCTTCTTCCAGATCATCTTCAAGCTCACCATACAGGAACACCTTTTCAGGAGTCGTGCGAAGGCGGGTAACACTGCGGGTAATCGTCTCACTTTCGCGAGGACGGTAGTCCGTAATGCCGGCGCCATCCGTAGGTATCTGAAAGCTGGCAGGGGTCGTCACTGTCGTACCGTTGTTGGCAACAGTGGTATTACCCTGGTTCAGCAGGTCGCCTGTCTGGACGACGTTATTGTTCGTCTCACGGATCGTGGGGCGGGGGAACTTGACTTTGATCGTCAGGCCCTTGACCTTGGAGATGGTCTGGATGTTGTTGGCGATAACGGCTTCGTCTTCGCTGTACTCATCGGCGCCCGCTTCCGGAACGCCGAGGGTAACCTTCACATCGACATAAGGCGTGAACTGCTTCACGATCTTGATCGCATCATCCAGCTCTTCCTGAGTAGCCACAAACCCGGCCAGAGTGGCCTGATCGCGCTCAAAGGTAATGGTCAGCGACTTGTAACCCTTCGCGGTGAAGGAATTGCGTATACGCAGGATATCGGCGCCGCGGTTGTCGAACGTCGATACCAGGTACTGATAAATCGTGCCGTTCTTGGTGATAACCGTGACAGCAGACTTACCTTCGGCAATCGCTTCCAGCAGCAGAGTGCGATTGTTCGGCTGGCGCTGACGAACGAAGCGCGTGTTGGAGAAGGAAACTTCATCGATATCATCATTGAACTTCAGGCGGGTGCTTTCGTTCAGGTTGATATAGATGCGCTGAGGAGCGGGCACGACGTTAATCGCGTACTCCACAGGTTGCCCGTTTTCGATCAGGGTCAGCGTGGATTTACCCACCTCTTTACCCTTGATCTCCGTCGTATCGCCGGATGTGCCGGGGGTAGGCACCGACTTAACTTCCAGGTTGGTGGGCGGTGTAGCGCCGTCGTTCAGCTTGCCCGGAAGCGTCTGCGTCTCAGAAACCTCCAGTTCTAACGGCTTGGGTCCTGCCGGCTGGGCATTCGCCAAAGGCGCCGCCATCAGCAGCACGCCCAAAAGGCTGAGCCCACGCAGGGTGGTTCTTAGGATTGTGGTCATGGTTTAGTATCTCTCTCGGTTGGTCTGTTGGTCTGCTGCTGCCCGCTACATCACACTTCCTTGCCGGGGTGTTAATGTCGGTTTTCTGTCGTGGGGGGAAGAAATGGGTGGCGGCAACGGTTCAGCATGGGTACTGAGTGCTGGGTTGGTGACGCGCGCAGCACAGTGGCTTCCTCCCGCAGGAGGGCCTCCGCTGCGCCGGCGCGTCACCTTGCCGTGGCCTTGTCTTTGCTTAGCCTGTAGAGCCGGGACCGGTCATGAAGCACCGGGAACCCGCCTCTGCAATATTCTGTAAGTCGTGAGCGTTGTGAATCTGGTCAGGATTACTGAGGCGTCAGCTTCTTAAGCCCTTCTTCGGCTTTCTTCTGCTGGCGGGCCGCTTCTTCCTTCGCCTTCTGCTGAGCGACAAGCTTGTTCTGCTCGACGATCTTTGCTGCTTCCGTAGCACGATCTATCGATTTGATCGCATTCTTGTTCATCGCTTCAGGATTTTCGACCACGTCATTGGTAATAACACCGCTGTATTTACCGATCACGTCATCGAAGCTGGCGCGGAGAACCATGCGGAGCTTGCCGAAGCCTTCCAGCGAAGCCAGCATTTCAGCCTGTTCGGGAGTCACTTCAAACGTCACCGTCAGCGGAGCGCCGGCGGCGGAGAACACACCACCCGTGGTATCATCGCGCTGGGCACCGGGCATGAAGAGCACTTTGAGGTACTGCAGCATGATCTTGGTGCGCATCTGCTTGGAGCCTGGGGGATCCTCGTAGCTCAGGATCAGATCGACGCGATCGCCGTCGTTCACCCAGCCACCCGTGGAATTGACCGCGGGATCATTCCAGATCGGCATCGCCATGGCGCGGTAGCCGGGGGTAATCACCATCGACATCAGAGGCAGCTTGTCGGAGGCGTTGTTGCTGGTGATGGGGTCACCAATTTCGATCGTCTTGCGAGCGAACTTGTTGGGAGCTTCCGCTTCCTTCAGTGCGCCCGGAATCAAATCTTCCGGTGTCTCTTTCATCTGGAACTGCTCGCTCGTGATCTTCTGACCGGCGGCGATGCGCATGGTGGCGTAGGCGACCATCTTGGTCTCCTTCTTCTGCACCTGCACAACCTCGACGGGCTTCACATCGGGCTTGTTCTTCTTGGCATCTTCCAGTTGGCGCTGCATTTCGGCAAACTTCTTGTCGTTCTCAGCCTGCTGAGAGCTGATGTACGAAAAGATGAGGAATACGGCGACGATGCCCAATAGGGCAGCTCCGGCAATCATTAATGGAAACGGCTTCTTCTTCACAAAGGTGGCTCCTGGGCGGTTAGGGTTGTATTTTCACGCTGCCTTCTATAAAAACCTGTCGGTTGCGTCAACTTTAATTTTGTGTAAGTGCCGCAAGGCGTCATGGTTGCCGGATTTTTTACCGAATGAGGCGTAATGGAAACCAGATCCATAACGCATACCTTATCACTCGGTTTAGTGTAAAAAGTCAAGCGATTCACAAAAAAATTGCGCAAATCTCTTGTTTTATTATACTTCCGGATATTTTTATAGCCGCATACGTGCATTGTCATTCCGTCGTTTTAAGCCTTTTGTATAAGGCTTTCTTCCGCAAACCACTCGAGATTCAGACCTCTTATCCACCAAGATAAGCATCTGCCTCACAAGCTGTTGCTGCTCTGTCCTGCACTGCATCCCCGTCAAACGTATCACACGTTCAACGGAAAATCTGTCCGAAATCAATACATTCGGTTTGTGTTCGACCACAGGGTGCGCTAAAAACATCCTGTGACCGCCGCCAACAAACCTCTCATCGGCGTCATCGACGATGAACGCAATATTCAGGCCACCCTCGCCTCCATTCTGGAGCGCCGGGGCTACCGGTGCGCCGCTGCGTATACCGGCAAACAGGGCCTGCAACTCATTGCAGAACAAAGACCTGCAATAGTCCTTCTTGACCTCGGGCTGCCCGATGGCGAAGGCCTTGATTTTTTGCGCCAGATCCGCGCCGCTCACCCCGCCCTGCCCGTCATCGTCGTGACCGCGCACGATTCGCTTAATAACGCAATCGCCTCCATCAAGGTCGGCGCTTTCCACTTTATCAGCAAACCATACGCTCCGGAGGAGCTGCTTAATCTCATTTCCCAGGCGATGGAGCAGAGCAGCCTGCGCGAGCAAACACAGCAACTGCGTGAGGAAACGGACCGGCTGAAACGCAAAATCTCCGTTTCGGAATCCAAATCGCAACCCGTGTTTCGCAACTCCCGCATGGTGGAGCTTGCTGAACTTGTGGAACAAATCGCGCCGAGCGACGCCAATGTGCTCATCGTGGGCGAGAGCGGCGTGGGTAAGGAAGTTTTCGCCAA
>JBGGNE010000542.1:0-3833 GCA_041287705.1 Methylacidiphilales bacterium
AGGAAAGCAGGAAAGCAGGAAAGCAGGAAAGCAGGAAAGCAGGAAAGCAGGAAAGCAGGAAAGCAGGAAAGCAGGAAAGCAGGAAAGCAGGAAAGCAGGAAAGCAGGAAAGCAGGAAAGCAGGAAAGCAGGAAAGCAGAGAAGGGGAGGAGATTCGACAGGCAGATTATGAACTGCCTTAACTCCGTATCCGCACTTCTGCTTCCCTCCCCCCGTAGCGGTCGTCGCGCCGTTGCGACCGTAGCGTTAAAAACGGAATCCGCAGGGCAACACGGAAGCGTGCTGCGTTGCCTGAATATTCATAACGCAACGGCCGCGACGGCGCGACGACCGCTACGGGGGAGGTCGGATTCAGAAAGCAAAGGCACAATTAGTGGAGCAATTGCCCATTTTCCTGTCTCGTGCGATGGCCCAAAGGGGGCAAAAACCTTGCATCTCACCATCATAAGCGCCAATGGCGCGAGGCATTTAAGCCCAGCCCAGGTCGAAGGGCTGCCGCAGGCCTGGGTAAAAGCGGAATCCAATTGCGCCCTGAAGGGGCGCTGCCTGCTCCAGATATTTGTCACACGCACCTGTCGCGTTCGCAGCCCTTCAGGCCGCGTGTATTGTCTCTGAAACCCAGGCCTGCGGCGGACCTTCGACCTGGGCTAAAAAGCTTCGCGCCTTTGGCGCTTATGAGGGAGGATGTGGTGGAGTACGGATCTAATGTCGCATTCTCCTCTCTCTCCTCTTTTCCTACCCCCATAAGAGATGGAACGTCAAACACGCGCGCCGGTTACCAGCGGCAGATCACTTAACCGCCGCCCACACGCGGTGCACGTCGTCGTGCTCGTCGATGTGGTGCAGGAATTCACCGACTTCTTCGCGCTGCGCATCGGTTAGCGTGGGGAAATTCTTGGGCAGGTAGCCGATTTCCGAGGTGACCACCGTCCAGCCGTTTTCCGAGAGCCATTGCGAGACAGCGTGCACCGCGGTGCGTTCGCAAATGAAGCGCGCGCCCTGTGCGCCTACCGGAATGTCGTCGTTCTGGGAGTGATCCAGCGGCTCTACCTCATTCGCGCCCGCCTCGATCGCGGCGCCTTCCGCGTCCGTGCTCGTGTCGGGGTGGTGCGCTTCCACCAGGCCTACGTGGTCGAAGAGAAATTTATTGCTGCCGGCCATTCCCAGTTGCCCCTTCTTGCTGAAGAGAAAGCGGATTTCCGGCGCGGTGCGATTGTTGTTATCGGTCAGCACTTCGATGATGACCGGCACCTTGTGCGGTGCGTAGCCCTCAAAGGCGATGCTTTCCAGCACCATCTTGTCATCGCCGATGCCGGCGCCTTTATTGATAGCGCGCTGAATGACGTCGCGGGTGACGCTCTCGCGCTTCGCTTTTTCGATAGCGGCGAACAGACGCGGGTTGCCCGCGGGGTCCGCGCCGCCATGTTTGGCGGCGACCATAATTTCGCGTACGAACTTGCCCGTCGCTTTCGACTTTCGCAATGAAGCGACTTCGCGCTTCGCCAACAACCATTGACGTCCCATAAGAGGGCCGATTCTATATCAAACGGGCTCCGCATGCCAAGAGTGGTGTTGGTGCGTTCCGCTACATTTTTAGGGGGCGCTGGATAATCGTCGTGGCGGGCTATCTGATCTATACCAATGATTGCAATGATAGGTGGAAAAGATTGTGTGTCTAATATGAATATACTGCTATTGCCCTCATAGCCGTGTAATTCTAGATGCTAAGCACTCTTTCTCGCAATTGCGCTTTCGAGGTCGCGATGATCTCCCCGCTTATCTTTCTGCTCTATGAAGTCCATTTCTACCTTTCAGCGACTCGTTCGCTCCGCGGCGATTGCGGCCGCGTTCAGCATCGGCTTCGGCTCCGCTATCCCGGCGCTGATGGCGACGCCTACGGAAAACTACGGTCTGCGCCTGTTGCCCGCACCCAGGAATATTGCGATAGACGGCAAAGTGGAGGACTGGAATCTGGCCGGCGGCGTTCTGGCGATGGACGACGCGGCGAAGACGACCGAAGACTTCGGCGTCTGGATTCACGGCGCGTATGATTCGGAGAATCTCTACATTCTGGCGCGCTGGCTGGATAAAACGCCGCTGAGCAATCCCGGCGACACCAAGCTGGACGCGGGCTGGAGCGGCGACTGTCTGCAGGTGCGCGTGATTACCAACTACGGCGACAAGGAGAAGGAGCAGCGCAATAACCTGACGTGCTGGCGAGGCAAGGATGGCGCCGATCTGCTGGAGCTGGATATTCCCTCGAAAGAAGCCAAGCCCGCCTGGTACACCAAGAACGGCCCCGCGGGTGATAACCTGAAGCTGAAGGGCGCGAAGCAGGCGTTGCTGGTGAATACGGATGGCTCGGGCTACTCGCAGGAGCTTGCGGTGCCGTGGAAGTATCTGACCAAAGACGGTAACGCACCCAAGCCGGGCGAATCGGTTATACTGACGGTGGAGCCGAACTTTACGTTTGGCGAAAACAAGAACCGCATCACCGTTAAGGATATCTTCCGGCCCGGCGTCGCGCTGGATCGTGTGTTTACGTTTCGCGCTTACCCCACATGGGGCGTGGCCAAGCTGATGGACGGTGCGGCGACGATTGACCCCGAGCCGGTGCGTCTGGCCGACGGTCGCACTTTCCCGGTCAGGCTGGAGGAGAATCTGCCCGTGGTGGACTGGACAGGACTGGTGGAATCGAAGGTGAAGCCGGGCTGGATACCCGTCACCTTTACGCTGCCGGAGGCGAGCTATGTATCGCTGCACATCAAGAACGCGAAGGGGCAGGTGGTGCGCCAGCTTGTAAACGGAGAGCTGCTGCCTGCCGGCGCCAATACAATCATGTGGGATGGGCTGACGACCCCGAACTGGAACGAGCCGGGCCAGGCCCTGGAAGCGGGCACCTATACCTGGAGCGCCATTACTCACCCCGGGCTTCAGGCGAAACTGCGCGGCGTAGCCAGCAATGCGGGTCGCGTTCCCTGGGATGACGGCAAGGGCAGCAACTGGGGCGGCGATATGGGTAACCCCGTTTCCGTGGATACCGATGGCGACGCGCTGATGCTGGGCTGGGGCATGGCGGAAGCAGGTAAAGCCGCGATCTTTACCGATCTGGAAGGCAAGCCGGTGTGGGGACACAAACGCGGTGGTATCGGCGGCGCCAGGTACGTGGCGCTGGATGGCGGTGTTTGCTACATCATGGATAATTCCACGTACAGCGGGCGACTGGCCGCGGTGTACAAGTTTACCAACGCCATGGACGTCGTGCCGTGGACCGACAATAACTCCGCCGAGCGCGGCTTTAAGGAGCTGGGTGCCATGGAGACGGAGGCCGGTCCGGTGAAGGGATTTACCGTAAAGGGCGGGCGGCTGTACTTCAGCACCGAGGCGGATGGCGGCACCGTTTATATAACGGACGCTGTGTCCGGTAAGTTTCAGCGAAAGGTAGCCCTGGCAGGCGCTGGAGCTATCGCGGCTAACTCAAAGGGCGCCTATGTTGTCAGCGATGGCGGCACGAAACTGACCTTCATTGATGGCGCGACCGGAGCGGTGAAGCCGGTGCTGATGGATCTGAAAAACGCAACAGCCGTGGCTCTGGAAGGCAAAAACGGAGCGGGCTCCACCAGCGAGCCGGAAAGCATCTACATCGGCACCGGCGCGCCGGAAAGCTGTGTTTACGTTTACTCTGCCGCAACAGGCAAGGAAGTGCGGACCATTGGTGACAAAGGCGGCCGTGCCGATCTGGGTGTGTGGCGTGCCACCGCTTTGCGAAACATCGCCGGACTGGCCGTGGATAAGAAGGGGCAGCTCTGGGTCGCGGAAGACGAAGACAAGCCG
>JBGGNE010000543.1:0-2824 GCA_041287705.1 Methylacidiphilales bacterium
CCCCATCTTCGCCATCGCCCGCACCGCAGGCTGGACCGGCCACATCCTGGAGCAGCTCAAGGACAACCGCCTCTTCCGCCCCCAGAGCGACTACGTCGGCTTCCCCGTCGGCAAGACGGTAACTCCGATCGCGGAGCGCTAGTCAGCGCACTCGCCCGTGCCAGCGTGACGCTGGCGCCGGTTATTCGGATCGAATTTAAAGCGCGCCTGGCAACGGGCGCGTTTTTTTTGCTGATAACGAATAAGACCAATCGCAGACGTTAATTAGTGGCTTTGTATGAAAAAGTTTGATTATGTTTATTTATGAGTATTCGAAGCCCATCGACTTAGACAGAACGGTTATTGAGTATTCATTTTCAACCGAGCAAATGGAGTTAGTGCAATCACGGATTCCTTTTGCAAAGGAAGATACTGAATTCGCACCTGAACCCAGTGTTGGATGTAGTCTAAGAACAGAGGACGGCCGTGAATATGGGATACTTCTTTTGCTTGTTTCAAAGCGTCTGCTCGTTTTTTCCGAGAAAGACTGCGATGCTAACAGTGCAGCGAACACATTTAGATCCTATTTTTCAGATCTCGCTCCCATGGAATTCCAGCGACTTTCCGCCTCTTATGGGATGTAGAGTGAGGTTGAAGTCAACATGACCATGTCCGAAATACCGTCTGAATCTGCGCCTCGGCCCCGGCCTTCTTCTTCCCCTCGCTTTCTCCGTGCCGCGCGTCAGTTTTGGAAATGGTTCGGCGACGAGCATCAACGGCTGTCTGAGATGCTGCGTAACCACGACACGGAAGGCATCCTGGCAGCAGTCGGTCCCCGCATGGCCATGCTTCATGAGTCCATTTCCGAAGTGCAGCACTGGGAGATCGGTCCCGGCATCCGCAAGCAGGCCGCATTGTCATTCCAGCTTGTTAAGCTCGAAAACATTCCCATCATCCAGGCCTTTGTCGACATGTCACCTGCGGAGGTACTGGCCAACTGGGAAATCAACGCCGGCCGCCCGCCCAAAATCTGGAGTGGTACCTTCGAGTTTCAGGATCTCTTTACGCTCGATACGAACATGTGGCGTTACGTGCTGACCAGCTACCAGGATGGCGCCTTCTATGACATCGAGATCAATGCCTCCTCGTGGCCCGCAGCAATGACCTCCGAAGAGCGCCTCAGCGCCGCGTGGCTGGCGCTGGAATTCTATCTTGGCGAACGCGTCCTGTTGGAAAAGATCGGCCATGTCGAAGTTTTGAAATCTCTGACGACCGCCCAAAGAAAACGCTTCTCCGCATTACCCGATTTACCCGATCACCTAAAACACATACAAAAGAAGACGTGAAATGATTACAAAGAACAAAGGTATGTCTAAACTTTCCAGAGATGAGCTTATAGAGCTGGTTACTCGCATCTGCAATTAATTGCAAAGGGATGACTGAAGAGCAACAAGATGAATTACTGAACACGTTGCAGGCGAACGTTATTGATCCTGAAGTTTCAGATTTAATCTATTACCCGCCGGGTGGAATAGAGCTTACTCCGGAACAGATCGTAGACAAGGCTCTGGCATACAAGCGGATTATGCTATGACTTTTTCGCCCCAAAGTGGCTGCGAAACACGAAAGCGTCTTTGAATAATTGCCCGTGCCTGAGTGTTTGCACTTGCTTGCTGTAAGGGTAATAGCTAAAAAGTTCCACCGGATAACTTATTAAGTGAAAGCCATATCCAGACAGGAATAGTTGTTTGTTAGAGGACGTACATTAAGAGAATAATATGCCTGTTAACCCTAAGCTAATAGAAGTAGGAGCCCAAGCATTTGCGGCTTTCATTCAGGATCCTGAGATCGTCGGCAGATTGCTCGAAAAGGCAGGCAAGATGCCCAATCTGCAAATGCCCACAATGGGCGGCAAGTTCTTTTGGACTAATCTAGTTGAACATGATGGTTGGCGTCTTCAAAAACATAATCTATTAGGGAACTGCCGTATTCTTAATCCCGATGGTGTGCGTCTTGCCTGGGGTGGTGAGACCGCGATGATCAAACTGATGGAATCGCTGATTCCCAAGTAGTCAGGCTGACACGCCCAAATGGAAAAGCAGATCCCCAAATTTTACGAGAGCGCATCTGCAAAGTAATGGGATTGCATAAAGTCCAAGGAGTATGACGACATCATTACAGAATGAGCTTCTTGAGATTGCTCGATTAAGATTCATAGAATACTACAGGGATAATCCCGTTCCCCTTTCGCTGCATGAAAGATTGTCGAGAGAATGGACCTGGCCCGGGAACTGGAGGCGGGCGAAGTGATGCGGATTCTTGTTGCAGATGCCCTGCGCCTCTTGGGCAGAACCTGAATCGCCTGCATTTGTGGCGGCTTACCGGTATCGCCAGGGGCCAGGACCCCACGGCGGGGCGCCAATCGGTTTCCAGAATGCCTCGGCGATACGGCGGTTGATCTCTTCCTCCAGGGCAGGATCATTGAAGTCGCGGTCGACATGGTTGTACATGCCATCGGTACCTACCTCCAGAGCAAGCCACTCGCCTTCGGATGAGAGGAAGTCCACGCATCCGAACGAGTCAAAAAGTCCGGTGGCAATCAGTGCTTCTTTGGCAACGTCGCGGGCTTTGGCCGGCAACGCACCAGCAGGCTGATAGCTTGCGCCCTTTGCGTGAGATACCCAGGGCGTTGGCTTTTTCCCTTCGCCAAACTTCCTTAAGGTCCACCCGACGATCTCTCCGCCCACGCAGTAAGTTCTGTAAACTTCAGGCGACTTCAGGTTTATAAATTTTTGCACCACAAAGGGCGTGGGCCAGAAACTCTCGATCTCTTCCGCGCAGGAAA
>JBGGNE010000544.1:0-6449 GCA_041287705.1 Methylacidiphilales bacterium
CCCCATCTTCGCCATCGCCCGCACCGCAGGCTGGACCGGCCACATCCTGGAGCAGCTCAAGGACAACCGCCTCTTCCGCCCCCAGAGCGACTACGTCGGCTTCCCCGTCGGCAAGACGGTAACTCCGATCGCGGAGCGCTAACGTCTGAAGTTTAGATTTGAATAGGAAAGGGTCCTCAATAAACCGGTTGAGGCCCTAACGAACTAGCACATGCCTCCAATTCTCAAGAAGATAGCTAGTCGCCATTCGATAGGAGAGTGGTACGGAAAAGATCTCCAGAAATATACTCCTCTGGAACGCCAAGAAATGGCTTTAGCTGAACTAAAAGTAAAGGACGGCACTGGCAAAGGCTGTCCCTTTCGAGGCCTTAAGGAGTGCAAAAAGAAGGGAGGAGTCTGTTCATTAAGATCATATCGCAGCCTTGATGAAGGAGCATTAGGGTTTGATTCTCCAATCGCTATTTGTCCGAACCGTTTATTGGAAGGCGGTTTAATTTATCAATGGGTAGGAGAGGTCTTACTTGGGAGTTCAGAACCAGTCGTGTTATCTGAAATTGGATTTCTTGACAGACTCAAACGCGTCCAGCCTTCGGATTTAGACGTTGAAGATCCCGAAGATGTTATTGGAAGAATTGATAATGTACTTCTTCATCCTGAGAGGAAACCTATCGATTGGTGTGCCTTAGAATTACAAGCTGTTTACTTTTCAGGGCAAGCCATGTCGAATGAGTTTAAATTGCTATCAAGTTGGACTGCTCATAATCCTCCATTTCCCGCTTCCCAACGACGACCTGATTGGCGTAGTTCTGGTCCGAAGAGGTTATTACCGCAACTACAAACAAAGACTCCCACCATCCGCACATGGGGCAAAAAGATTGCTGTTGTAATAGATGAACCTTTTTTTAACTCACTGATTGGATTGGATCCAGCAAACGAGGAACGATATCTCTCTAACGCTGAGGTAGTTTGGTTTATCGTAGGCTATGACCCTTGCCCGATCAATGGCTGGAAACTTGCCAAGCGTCGATTCGTTCAAACTAAGCTGGAGACCTCCGTCAGAGCCCTTACGGGAGGAGTGCCTTTATCTAAAGAAGTTTTCGAAGAAAAATTAATAGCAAAGCTAAAGAAAAACAATCCTCATCACGGTTTGCTCAAATAATCAAAATTCGATCCAACTGAGATCGCGCGAAATCAGCAACTCAGTCATCTTTGCATGATGACTTGATTTCATAGATATAGCTCTGTATTGAAAACCAAACTTATCAGCAAGATTGGCTACTTCAGTATCATTATCATAGCTCATCAAAAAATCCCCCTTGCAGAGACTCAAGTGATAAAATAGAGCCTCGTGATCCATTTTCCAAGTAGTATAAAGTCGTTTTGCAGCCTTTGTATATGGAGGGTCGATATAGAAGACAGTATCTGAATCAGAACGATATTTTGCTAGGAGATTAAACCCATCTTCCGCAGTAAATATTAGCTCATTTTGATGTTTAGCAATTTCACGTATGCGATTTGCTATGGTTTCTGGATACCAACGTGAACCAAGGCCTTTACCACCTTCTCCAGTTTTAATTAAGCCAGCACCTGGTGCCAATATCCCACCCCGTTGAACGCGATTTCTCAATATGGTCTGAAACGCTAGATCTCTCTCCTTTAAAGGAGCTTCATGAATAATTTTATGGACGCTGTCTTCAGTAAAAACAAAGTTTTTAATACGATTTGCCAGCCATTCTGCTTGATCGCTAAGGACTACTCTCCAAACTGCAGCAACTGAACCATCAAGTTCAGAAAAACACGCTTCATTGACTAGACGCTCGATCGCAGCAGTCAAACTTACAATTGCCCCACCAGCAAATGGCTCTACCAATCGGCTTGGTTTAGCTGGACGGGACCTTAACCATTGGCGAATATATGGCACTAGCCATGTTTTTCCACCAGGGTAACGAAATGGACTTCGTTGAGGTACTGATGCCACGTTTATAGGTTTATCAAATGAAGAAGTGATTTGCTTAACAGGAAGCAAGTCGAAAGTAATTTGATTTGGTGATTCTTGAATTCGGTAGGTTTCTGTTCCATCAAGTATGTGCGCAATATTCAATAAGTCTTCAGCTAGTGCCTTAGGTACTCGGACCACTGTCGTGTCCTTAGATTTCCACTTCTTAGGGAATGAGGTCGACGAATAAGCCATGAACCCTGTTACAGGGTTCATGGAAAAATGTCAAGAAGTAATCCTAGCCAATGGTCTATAGCTTTCCCCAAAATCTAATCTCTATCCGACAGCTAGCTGACTTCAAATAAGACTCATAGAATACTGCGTGTCTCGTCCAGTCTGTATCGCCAGGGGCCAGGACCCCACGGCGGGGCGCCTATCGGTTTCCAGAATGCTTCGGCGATACGGCGGTTGATCTCATCCTCCAGAGCGGAATCATTGAAATCGCGGTCGACATGGTTGTACATGCCATCGGTACCTACCTCCAGGGCAAGCCACTCGCCTTCGGATGAGAGGAAGTCCACACATCCGAACGAGTCAAAAAGTCCGGTGGCAATCAGTGCTTCTTTGGCAACGTCGCAGGCTTTGGCCGGCAACGCACCGGCAGGCTGATAGCTCGCGCCCTTTGCGTGAGATACCCAGGGCGTTGCCTTTTTCCCTTCGCCAAACTTCCTTAAGGTCCACCCGACTATCTCTCCGCCCACGCAGTAAGTTCTGTAAACTTCAGGCGACTTCAGGTTTATAAATTTTTGCACCACAAAGGGCGCCGCCCAGAAACTCTCGATCTCTTCCGCGCAGGAAAGCATTTTGTGGCCTGCCGCACCGCATCCCGTAGGCCACTTCAGGCACCATTGCGAGTCCGTTCGCATCCTCAGAAAATAGTCCACCTCGCTGAGATTCGGCAGCAGATGCGTTTCAGGAGAGGCTACATTTTGTTTACGGAACGCCTCGGCAACCTCCCTCTTGTCCGAGGCGATCTCCACAGAGCCTATGGGGATAAACGCGTGCTGCAGCTCCTCGGGATTAAAATCGTCGAGAGTAAGATAATAGTTAAAGTCGCGCGGCTGATCCGTAATATCCACCCACAATGTCCGTGAAAGGCGTTGTGCATGTTCTTCAAAAGCCCAGGCTCCCACCCCGCCATTGAGGATTGCAGCAGTTGTCATTTTCGTCCTGCCAATTCCATCTCAGCAGGATGCTATAAACTGAATGGATATAAAACTCTAAATGCGCTCTTTCAGACGCAGCAAAAGCGTGTCCGTGGCGGCAAGATGTACGGGTTGATCGAGGGGGAGGAGTTCGCCGGTCCAGACGTTTTGCCATTGGGCGAATGATGCAGTGCCTTCGAGTGATGGCGGGGGCAGTTGCACCTCGCGGCCTTCTGCGGCGGATTGCAGGGCCAGGAAGCGCTTGCCGCGCATCACATGCAGAGGCGCGTCGCCGTAGACGGGTACGCCTGCGGCTTTTGCGATGGCGCTCAGCTCTTCCGCTGTTTTGCCGGCGCAGGGGCCGTAGAGCGATACCCACTCCAGATTCGCACTGCTGCTGCTGCCGCCACTATCGGGATGTTTGCCGTTCACAACGGCTCCGTTTTCCGCATGCGGCGCGGCAGCGCTCATTTCTTTGCGCTGTAAAGGCTTACACGTCGCGTTAGATTTCGAAGCATCAGCGTGACCGGTAAGCTGGGCAAAGGCGGCGTTGTCTTCACCGGCGTCTGTCATGTATCCGCTGAGCGGTGCCCACCAGACGGTGCGACCGTCGCGGCAGAGCACGTCGGTCAGAGTGCGGCGCATCTCCTGGCTGGGTGCCGGGGAGAAGACGTAGGCCAGCCGAACGTGCCGCATGGTTTCCGGCGTAACATCTTCCGCAAGCCATACGTCGAATGTCGCGCCGCACCAGCTCCATGCGGCCAGTTGCTGGTACACCTCGTCGCGGAAAAGTTTGCTGCCCAGAGCGAGCGCCGCAATGGATCGTTCGTCGATGATAATGGCGATGGGCGCCGGTTCGGGTTCCGCTTCGCCCTCCAGACGCTCGAACGCGGCACTGTGGGCGCGCAGTTCGGAGAGAATCTCCGGGTGATCAAAATTGGGCAGGTACGCGCCGATCCATCCGCTAAGCTCCGTCCACCAGTAGGTGGTGCTGTGGCACAGCGCCTGAGCCAGAGCCCAGCGCTGATGCTTTACGGTGTCCTCCAGCGTGCGGGTCTGGCCGATCGAGATCGTGCGGTCGTCCTGCTCGTCTGCTAACAGGAAGGTCTTCAGGTCATTTTCGTCATAGACGCGAACGCCGTACCGCTGGCAGCTGGCGCGGGGAAAATGCTGAATCAGGCAGCCTCGGCCCAGATCGCGATCCGCATAGGCATAGGGGCTGGCGTTGAAATCGAATAACCGGGATCGCAAAAACTTGCCAAACGCATGGTGCCCACCCGCCAGACCGCCGGCGCCGTACTGGGACGTAAAGGCGGTATGCTCGCGACTGGTGAGCGTGTAGCCGTAGAAGCTGCCCAGCTTGTAGCGCGTACCTGCCACCTCCCGCACCGTGCGGGCGAGATCCAGCAGGTAATCGCAGTTCGTGTCGGACATGCAGTTCTGGAAGTCCGCCGCCGCTCTGTCACGGGGGAACTGCCGCAGCTCGGCGCCGCCTGCCAGACGCTGTTCCACGGTGGGGATGCGTGCCGAGTCGAAATCGACTGTTGGGTCGCCCCAGGCCGCCCGAAGAGCGTCCACGTTGGGGTATACCTCGCGCAGCCAGTGGCGAAAATGACGCTCCATAGGCGCGCTGTAATCAGGAAAGCGGTCCGTGCCCAGAATGCCCCATTCCCACGTAATGCCGTAGCACAGAAAAAGGCCCCAGACCTTGTCCGCCCAGCCTTCCTTCTCCAGCCATTTCAGGAATTTTCCCAGGGCATGGCACGCCGCCACGCGCCAGGCGCGGCTGGCCAGGCTGGGCAGAGTCTGGCGATCCGTGCGCTGAAACGCGGCATGCACGGTGCCGTCCGGATATTGCTGAAGCTCGGCGGGGTGAAGTTCATCCCACCATGGCGGGCTGGCAGAGTTCAGTCGAAGACAGAAGCGGGCGTCGGGACATGCTTCCAGCAGCTTGCGCCAGTAGGCGGCCTGGTAGGAGTAATCAAAAACGTCGGGAGCCTTCCATGCCCGCATCTCTTTATGGAAGAGATCTTCGCTAAAGGTGGCGTCGACATGAAGAAACCGCACTCCTTGCTGATATAGCTCTCGAAACGGAGTAAGCTGTTGCCGCTGAATGGGTCGCGAGACCATCAGGGGAAACTCGGGGGCGGAATTCGTGGCGTCGGAAGGCACATATATACGCGGCCCCGGTACAGCAGCGCTTTCGCTGGCACCGTTGACGTGCGACACCTCGTGGGAAAGGGACGTGAGGGACATTGCTGGGAAGCATGGAAGAACTCTCTGCGTATCAGCAGCTTACGCGGCCGCGACCTGCCCCGGCGTAGCACCGGGCGGATGGTAGAGAGAGCTCTATCCCTGAAGTTTCGCTCATGTTCTTGCAATTGCCCAGATATACAGATTATACACAGCACTTTTAGTGTTTCACACTCGTTTCCCTCTACGCACGTGTGTGCTGGAATCGATTTCCGCCAGAAACGGTTTCTAAAACTGCAATTTTGATATAGAACAGTTCCGTCTAACATTTGATTCAGAATCGATCTACCGCAACGGAATCCACACCTTCATCGCGCCGGGGTTACGGTTGGCCCATGCAAAGTAAGGCACGGCCCGGAACGGTACACGCCACTCGTCCACGTTGCGTTCCACATACAGCGGCTCGCTGGTCAAAGGAGAGTTGCCACCCTTAAAGCCAAACTGCGGAAAGAGGTCGTCCCCATCTCTACAGGGCAATTCCTGAACACTGTCTGGATTGTAGATGGGGAAGGCGCTCATGACGGCACTTCCCTGCGGAGCTTCCAGAAGAGTCACGCCGCCGAGGAGCTGGGGATCGTGCCGCGCACTGATATCGGCGGTATGCGCCAGCGCGAGCTGAAGTACGGTGAACTGCTCATAATCGGCGTCCTCCACGCAATAGATGAACGGACCGCGCTGAAGCGCCACGCATCCGTTGTTGTTCGTGACCAGCGGATTGCAAACCAGACGACGTATCGGCATGGGCAAAGTAAGCTCCACCACAGAGCCGGCGCGCCAGGTGCCGCTGACGGAATGCTCCAGCAAATAGTTTGGCCAGATGGAGGTATCAACCTCGCAGTTGCGGGTTTCAAGCGTCATCCCCAGGGAAGCCCAGCCTGGGACGCGGAAGGTAAGTGTAAAGGCGGCGCGATTGACTGGATCGGGCGCAGTCTGCCCCGGGTGTTGAATCGCCACAACCTCAAGCTGCACCTGCTCGCCCCATGGCACCGTGCCAGTCTGTCTCAGAGTCACTACCGTACCGTTTGGAAGGGTGATCTGCGCTTCGCTGTTGATGT
>JBGGNE010000545.1:0-3631 GCA_041287705.1 Methylacidiphilales bacterium
GCCACCATACAATACAATTCCCCACCGCACTATCAGACCAGCTATACAGCTTCGATTATACAAAGCCTGCCCTATAGTTTTGTCACTCTCTTCTGCGGCTGGTGGGGATTTCCCTGGGGGCCTGTGTATACACTTAGCGCCTTGGGCATTAATCTCACCGGCGGTAAAAATCTGACCAACGAATTTTTGAATGATCTGTGCCGAAAAGCCGCGGCCTCACAGCCTGAAGGCAACAGTGCGGGACCGGCGAGCGTTCAGCCGTATTGAACGCTTCCTCTAAGCGTTCAATGACGGCAGAGCATTCAGCTCAGGAATCCCGTGGATGCGGCGTTGCGGCCTGGTGATTCAGATAGTGATCTGAAATCAGCATGTTCAGCGTCAGCGTCCGCTGAGTGAGCGTGCTGAGCCAGTCTGTAAATGCCTTCGACCGAGCCCGTGGCGAGCTTCCCTCGTTCAGGCCGAAATTGCCCGGGCCACGGCCTGCGCCGCCGGAATCCATTCCACCACCGCGTGTGGGAGTAAAGAACTGGCCGATATCGGTGAAGTTCAGCTCGCTCAGAAGGTGATCGCCAAAGTGCACGGGCTCTTCCGCTTCCGGCGTGGGGCGCTGTCCGAAGCTGCGCCGTAGCAGACGCATTACTTCATCCAGACAGAACCATACCGAGCGCGGAAATTCCTGATCCTGCAACAAGAGATGCGCGACCTGCGATGCCACGGGCCGGGACTTATAGGAACTGCGATACGCGTACAATCCCGCCAGCATGCGCAGCAGGGCGTCCAGATTCGTGTCGTCCGAGTAGGTTGCCGAGCGCGAGTTGCCATTGCTTTCTGCGGCGGCGCGGCCCGCAAGCTTGGAGGTGCGCTCGTTGCTGCGCTTCATGTAGACCTGGCGCAGTGTCAGCAGTGTAAAGAGGGCTCGTTCGGAATGCCGGCCGATCTGCCAGAATGTCCAGGCGTCGTTGTGGAGCATGTGCTTGTCAGCGCAGCCCGTCAGTTCATCCAGCTGCGACAGAATGTCATCTTCCAGAGAGAGATCGCGCAGTTGGGATTTCACTCGCTCGGACGATACATTCTTGGCCTGCTGCATCATCTGCAAATAGATGCGGTTGATGATGGTCCAAACCTCTGGCGGCAGCGCTTCGCGTATCGCCTGAGCGTTCTGCCGGCAGTGCCGGAGACACGATAGAGTGGATGAAAAATTCTCATCGCTCAACAGAATGTAACCCGCGAGCCCGGGCGGGCCCTTACGGCTGTTCTCCTTTTGCACTGCCACCTTTTTGATGGTAGACGTGGCATGGCCAGTGGCACTGGCGAGAGCATCCCAGAGCGGAGCCCAGGCGCGCGGACCGTCGCCGCTGCTGGCTTCCAGGCGAATCTGTTCAACAACGCGCAGGATACGGGTGGTGGCCTCGGCACGTTCCGCATAGCGTCCCATCCAGAAGAGCGAATCCGCCGTGCGGCTGGAGAGCCGCATGCGGCGAGGGGGGTGGCGCAGGACGACTTCCTGCGGCGCGCCACGGTGAGTGGGTGAGCGCAGAATCCAGGTGTCCTTGCTGCCGCCGCCGCTGGCGGAGGAGACCACAAGGGAGCTGTCCTCCAGCGCCACTCGGGTGAGTGCGCATGGCGCGGTGTGGATCGTGTTGCCGAAAAGCGTGAAGGCGCGCACGCCAACGTGACGAGGCTGAAGAGCACTGTCTATCCACGTGGGTGCCGTGGAAAACTCCACAACAGGCTGTGCGATAAAGCTGCGAGGATCGGAGTTGATCTTCTGCCTGAGCTTTGTCCAGTCCTGCTCTGACAAATCGGCTCCGATCCAGAACGAGCCGGGACCGCGACCGATCGCGTGCTTGATGACGTACTGGCTCCACTTGTCCTGTACTTCTTCGCGCTGATCCAGATCATACAGATGCAGAGTCGGCACCGACTTCATCCGCGGTTTCTCGTTAAAGTAAAACTCCGTCATTGATGGCAGAAACGACGAGATGGCGCGGTTATCCGCCAGGCCTGTTCCCAGGGCATTGGCTACCGTAACCGTGCCTTTGCGCAGACAGGAGATGAGGCCGGGAATACCCAGACGACTATCCGAGCGGAAGGTGACGGGATCGATATACTCCGTGTCAAGGCGCCGGTAAATCACATCGACGCGCTCCAGCCCGCCGATCGTCTTCAGGAACAGCTTGCTGTCCAGTACAATCAGGTCGTTGCCCTGTACCAGAGGGATACCCATCTGCCGGGCCAGCGAGGAATGGTCGTAGTATGCCTCGTTATAAATACCGGGTGACAAAAGCACCACCCGAGAACCGGCTGCAGAGTTAGGCGCCGCGGCCTGCAGGGTTTCCAGCAACTGCGTGGGATAATTATAGATGGGCGCGACGGAGATGCCCTCCATCATTTGCGGGCATACCTGGCTCATCACGCGGCGGGCCTGCAGAGCGTAGCTGGCGCCGGTGGGGTTGGAGAGGTGATCCTCCATCACCATCCATTTGCCGCCAGGGTGGCGCACCATATCGTAGGCGGCCACGTGCACGTAGGTATCGCGCGGCACTGGTATACCCACGCACTCACGGTGAAAGTGAGGATCACTGTACACCAGCTCGTAGGGAACGATGCCGGCTTTCAGAATCTCCTGCGGGCCATAAATATCCCGCAGAAACATGTTCCACACCCTGGTCCGCTGCGCGAGACCGACTTCAATATCGGCCCACTCATCCCCGGCGATGGGCAGGGGAATGACGTCCAGGGGAAAGATGCGCTCGGTACCACGCTCGTCGTGGTAAATATGGAACGTGATGCCCTGGTCGCGCATCTGGCCGAACGCCACGCGCGAAAGCCGGTCCACGCCGGTCTGTCCCAGCGCCTGTACCACGCGCTCCATCTGCCGGTAAGCGCGCGCCACGAAGGCGTTCTCGCTCCGCAACTCGTCGCTTGCCGTGGCATGCTCCACGTATTGCTCGAAATCCAACAGGGCCATGCCTTCCTTTAAAATACGTCCAGCGCGTCGAGGTGAAAAACAAAGTCCGGCTTATCGGGCCGATCCATGCGGATAATTCTTAGTCTCCTGCTCCCTTACCTGGGGAGAGAGTCATGCTCACTACGGCTCCTTATGAATGGGATTTATAAAGGAAAGCGGCGCGAGATCCGGGCGTTGCCTGTGCCCGAAAAGAGTCCCCAGATACAAGTCTATCCAGCGGTGGTCAGAGATAAAAGAGAAAGTATCAGCGACTTTTGAATTCTTCTGTAAATCGTTGATGATAAGGAGATTAATTCTTGCAGGAAATCGGCGTTGAGTCGTATTGCGACTTGCTGGGCTAGGCAAAAAATACCGGGTGCAAAAGGGGTCAAATTGTCACTCGAAAACCGGCCGTTGGATTATCTGTTTAAAACGAGTGGAGGAAAATCGTCGCCATGCCGATTTAACTATAGGAGGAATAGGGGGGCACGGCTAAAATGACATAAAGCGGTATATGATGAGTGTTGCGCTGTATCAAGTACTGCGCAACCGGTTACGCCACGCACACGTTGCAAGAAAGCGAATAGTATTGAAAGATTCTGCTTGCCTCAGATCCAACAGTTGACCATATTTCCTGATTATAAGCCGCCTGCGTTGCTTTGTAATCGAGAGCCTTTCAGA
>JBGGNE010000546.1:0-18157 GCA_041287705.1 Methylacidiphilales bacterium
GACGCTGCTGCTCAGGACGTTGAGCTGATTCGGGATGCCGAGGCATCTATCACGACCTTCTGGACGCGTTACGGCACGAAAGGCTCCTTTTGGCAGGAGAATCCGGAGTGCGGGCCGTATCCACTCTATTTGCCTGTCGATTCACCTGAGTGGGTCGCATTACCTGCCAGTCCAAAGCTAATGGGAGCTTCAGCATCTGCAGCTTCACCACAGTCCACGAAGATTGAACCGACAAGCCCGGCCTCGCTTTCTGTACGGGTTGGCGATGTGAATCTCACCTTTGATCCACCCGAGATACAGACTTTTCAGGCCAGGATTAAGGACGGTTCTCTTCCTGATGCGCCTCAGGTTCCAGGTAAGTCCGTGAAACTGACACCGCTTTATGACTCAGCGCGAACACATATTCTGGGCAATCTCTACTTTACGTTTCAGCCAGAGACGCTGCGAGTTGCCGCAGAGGACGGGACTATCTACACGCGTGAGGTAGATTTCATTTACAACGAGATGTCGGGGACGATCGACAATAAGGATGGGAAACTTAAAGGAAAGATCAACGCGGAAGCGAAGGGTGCACTTCAGCGGCTTGATCTGATTCAGGCAGATGCAGCGGGCAAATTTTCGGTGAAGAAGGGGAGCAGTGCGGTTGTATGCCCGCAGTTGCCGCAGGCTGATGCCGGGTACACCGCTGTAGCCGGCATTTACATAGCGCCCTGGCGTATTGCGAATAACCCGCACCTGAAAGGCAATGCCACAGGGCTTGCGCACTCCAAAGAGTACGCGATTACACGGTACGAGATCTTGCCCATTCGCCCTGAGCAGTCCGTACAGCCGGCGAATCCCGACCGTGTTGCGGCTACTCTGTCAAAGCTGCGCCAAGGCAAGCCGGTAAAGATTGCTCTGATGGGGGACAGCATCCTGCTGGGCGCGGAGTCCACGCGCTGGTGGGAGGATAAGTATGATGCCGGGTCGCTTACCTGGAAAGGCCGTTTCATTCACGAGCTGCGTCAGCGCTTTCCTACTGCGTCCATTGAAGTGATTGAGGCTTACCGCGGTGGCGTTACTATCGATTATGGACTTGAGAAGCTGACCGAAATACTGGAAAAGAAGCCGGATCTGATCGTCGCCTCGTTTGGTGTCAATGATTCGGATCCCAAGCTGGGTAAGCGCAATGGGGAAGAATTTGGCGCGACGCTCGGTGGAATCATGGATAAGTCAATGACAGCGGGCGCTGATTTCCTCTTCGTCATTCCATTTCCGCTCATTCCCTGGCTGGGTGACAATCAGGCCGAGCGGCTGGAGACCGAGATGATACCCGCAATGCGGCGTGCCGCGAGTAACCATGGGGCGACGCTTATTGATGTGAACACGGAGTACAGAAACCTGAACTCCAGAGGTATACCGTGGTGGAGTCAGAGCCACAACTGGCACAATCACCCAGGCGACTTCGGTCATCAGTTATATGCCGAAACCGTGCTACGCGCATTTCCCAGGTAGGACCCGAAGCGGAGGGTCTGGCCAGCGCTTAAGAAGGGCCTGGAATATTGGAGGTTATCCTGCTACCGAGTGCGGTAAAGCATGTGCAGGTAACCTTCCCTGACTTACGCGGCAGCGTCGTGGTTGAGAGCGCTGTCCTCATCGCCCCCGCGACGGGTGAGGCGACGGGCGACTTCCAGGGCGTAAGGAAGATTAGTGATTTGCAGATTCTGCTGGCGGCGCAACTGGTCGGCATGGGTAAATGCCTGCTGGCTGTCCTCAGGCATATCGCAGCGGGCGTAAGCCAGCCCGAGCTCATGCCAGCGGTCACTGTCCTGGGGTTGTAGCTCCAGAGCATGGTGCAGGGCTGTTACGGTTACCGTATGGTCATTTACCATAGCCGCTGTGTGCGCCAGCTTCAGCCATACGATGCTGGAGTCGTCTCTAAGGAGTGCGGCAGTTTCGTAGGCGATTTTAGATTCCGTCCAGGCAGAGCGATGTTCGTGGGCCAGGCCCAGATTGAACCAGATGTAGAATTCTTCGGGCTGAAGGAACACGGCGCGCTCATAGGCGCTGGCAGCTTTCTCGAACTCGCTACGGTTGAGGTACATTTGCGCAATTTCTGTCCAGGCCATCCAGAGCAGTTCGCAATCCTTATCGGCCTCCAGGGCTGCATGAATCGCTTCCTCGGCGGGTTGCGTTTTGCCCTGGCGCGCATAAATCATGGCCAGGTAACACTGCGTATAGGCCGAGAAACCGGGCAGTCGGCGCGCGAGATCAAAGGCGCTTTCGGCACCCGTCAGGTCATCGTTCTGAAACCGGATGGCGCCCAGGCGGAACCAGGCTTCGGGGAACTCCGGCTGATACTTCACGGCCTGCAGGCAGGCGCGGGAGGCATCCACCAGCTTATCCTGAGCGGCAAGGGCTGCGCCCAGGTTATCCCAGGCGCGTGCGTAGTCGGGGCGTATATGGACGACTTTGCGAAGTGCGTTCTCAGCCTCTGCAAAGCGGTCCAGCTGGAAATAGAGTGCACCCAGGTTACACCAAACCTTGGGGTGATCTTTTTCCATGGAGTCCGCACGCATGTAGTGATGCAGCGCTTCCTGAAGCTGACCTGTATGCTGAAGTGCCAGGGCCATGTTGAACCATGCCGGCATGTGGTCGGCGCCAAAGTGCATTGCTTTGCGGTACGCCTCGGCTGCCTTGAAAAGGCGTCCGGCCTGAAAATGATGCTGGCCCAGACTGGTCCAGAACTCGAAAGCAAGTTCCTGGTCCGGGTGAAGGTGATGATGGCTGGCGTCGCGGCCAAGCTGTTCGGCGGTAACGAGATCCTGGTTAGCCAAAGCCTGGAAGGCGGCTTCAAGCAGCTCAGCCGCGGCGACATTTGAGGCTGAAGCTCCTGCGGCAGGCTGAATCTGACTTTGCGCCGTCGGTATTGCAATCGTGGCCGGGGCCGCATGTGGTGTCCGTGCTACTTCCAGCGGTTTGGTGAAATCGCCGCTGCGTGCAGCGGCTGCCTGCTTCTGAGCCTGCCATGCCGCCTGGTGAGCCTGAAGCGGGCTGGCTGTGCGTGCGCTATTGGGCGGAGCACCTGGCCGGGCCGGAACCACAGATTTGTAAGGACGTACCGAAGGCGGGCGATTGCCGATGGCTTTGGGCCCAGGGGCGGGAGACGGTTGTGCGGGGGACTGAGCTTCTGCCTGCGCTTCGGCTTCCAGGGCGGCAGCCATAGCTGCGATAAGGCTCAGTTTCCCGGTGCGAACGATCAGCTTGGAAACCTTTGGCTTGCAGTGCCGTGTTTCCGTAACATGGATGGATTCTCGATCGCCGCGCGTAGCCACAGTGACGTTTGGGGCTCTGCCGGCCGGCTCGGATTCAAGAGGCGTCTGCTCGACTGGCGTTGCAGATGCAGCCGCTACAGCTGCCATTGCAGAAGCAGGCAGTCGCTTGGTCGTGCGGAAAATCGTCTTGATGTTGGGTGGCGGAGCCACGCTGCCGGAGTTTCGGGGGCCGGCGTTGGAAACCAGACCGGTTGCGCCGGAAATGGAGGCGAACTGATCGGCTGCGACATTGGGTTTAGCCAGAAGATTCTGTGCGAAAGGATCGAGATTTCCATTATGGATCTTCTCCTGACTGGCTTTCTGTTGAATACGAGCCAGAGCAAGTGCTGTGCTGTTCGCAAGGCTGCGAGACGCGAGACTGAGCTTCTGATCGACCGCAGTTGGTGCCGGTGCTGCACTGACAACAGCATCTGACATGGACGCGGTAAGCTGTTCGGCAAGGGCCATTTCCCTGTTGCACTCCGTCAGCATGGCGTCGCAGTCTGCATCGGGCACACCGGTTTCCAGAGCCTGCTGGCAGAAGAGGCGCGCTGTCTGGGGGTCACGGACTACGTTGAGGAAGAAGCGGCCCAGTTCCTTGAGAATCGGTCGGATATTTTTCGCGACAGGAAGGCGCAGCAGGATTGCCGCGTCGGTGGTGCTCAGCAGGCCATTGCTGGAGAGACCGGACGCCTTGCGGCGTTCCAGGCCTTCGATGAGGGCCGATACGGCGCGGGAACGGAAAAAGTCTTTTTCCTTCTGGCTCGACATGAGGATGTGCCGCCACAGAAAGGGGTTCAGGGGCTGATCTTCAATCAGGCCCAGAATGTCTTCTTTGCGGAGGTCAGTGCTCATAAAAACGTATACACGTTGCGAGATTGATAAAAGCTGTTCAATATTTGAAGCTACAATGCTTATCTCAATACCTCTTTATCCAACTTAATAACGCATCATATGGCAATAACAAAATATATGCAAACAATGAAAAAACGATTTAATCTCAGAATGTCACTCATTTAGAGAGCCGGAACTACTTGTGTAGACGAGTTTTCCCTCTGAGAATCGGAATATTGCCAATACCGACTCCTCTGTTCATTTTTGCGCTGCCACAAGTTAAGAGATGTACGAAAGACACAGCTCAGATGTGAATATGTCAAGATGCATAACGCAATATCACAACCGATTGCGCGTCATTCTGTCGCTGAATAACCAGACCGATCTCTATATGTGCACGTGCTTATCATGCTTTTATAGCGAAAAGCGGGTGGGGGCATATTTTTCCCGGCAGTATATGCCTCGCATAAAATGAATCACTCACCTTTAAGGTAATTTTCACTTTGTTATTGCCAGTTAAAAACAGAGTAGCTAATCCTCATGGAGTGAGGTTCATAGTGTTATTAATGACTCACGTTGTTCGGATTGTATCTACAACTTGTACGTAAGGTATCCCTTATCTTCAGCCTATGAGCAAATTAACTTTGTCTGGCAAATGGAAGTATCGCAGTTTTGTTCCTTCATTGAACGGCGTTCCGACGCCTGACCTTGCCGCCCCATGGGCACCGTTGGGTGTCCTGGATCTTACTACTAACCCGGAGACACGTGCAGTTTCCGGTACGATGGAAGTCATCGGCTCACCCTTGAAGGCAACTGTTACGGGGCAGATTAGTTCGGCACCGGATCCGACCGCAGGCAATCTTGCGACAGAGAAACTAATAGACTTTGTTGAACTCACTATAACTGCCCATGTAGGGCCGCCACTTAGCCCCGCACCTTTTGACAGCGTCTACAACCTGAAGCTGTGGGCAAGCGAAGGAACCGACCACCTCATTGGTTGCACTATCGCAATCGACAAGGATGTTGCCCGACGCCCCAATGGGACTGTGGGAGCATCTGTTATGTTCCCTGCTCCTGTAGTCTGACGATCAACCCGGGACGGAACCATACCAAACTGTCCCGGGTTTCAGGGATATCAACTCTGCTGCTGTTACGGCTGATAAATCCGCGCGCTGGCCGTGAAAGGGTTGATCTGCACAAGCGCAAAGTTGGAAACGGAGCGCGTGGTGCCTTTCAGATCGTTTGAGGTCTTCGTGGAGTAACGGAGCGGGACGATACTGACGTATGAGTTACCCAGACCCTGATCCAGCATGGTGGGAATAAGACCTGCGGGACGGATTTCAAAGCCTACGTAGTTGAGTGAGGTGCCACCGAAGCTCAGCGTGCCGCTGAGAGGTGCAGGCGTAGCTGTTGACGCCAGGGGAGGGGAGAGATACGGAGCTGTGGAGCCAACTGCGATGACAATGCCATTGGGGAGGGGAACGAGTTTCGCTGCCGGCTGGGAGGCTCCGCCGGCCGGATCAGTCCGCCAGAGCTGGACGGCGTTGTATACATTGGAGTAACTGGCCGGGTTCCCCGGCAAGCGTGAAGGCTGAAGCACAAAGCGAACTTCTATCGGGACATTGCGTGCGGCAGCCATCTGACGAGCCTGACTTACCTGATCAACGACGATCTGGGAGCCTGCGGAAATTGAATTGGCCTCAGATACAGAGCTGAAGAGCGGCACAGTCATCGCGACCAGAAGCCCAATGATGGTCATGACCGCCATCAGCTCAATAAGAGTAAATGCGGAGCTGCCGCTGATGTTGGACAAAGATGGGCGCTTCATAGCTCGTACTTGTGCTGGTGAATCAATAGCCTGCACCAGCGCCGCTCCACTTGGATTCGCGCATGGGGATGGATGACGTAAAGATTCGGAATGAAATGTTCTTGGCCGTCAGTGCCTTGGAAAGTTGCTCGATATCCGTCTGGTAATCGCTGGTCTTCACGAATCTGCCGTTCAGGGCGTCCTTGATGGCGGCAGGTTCCGTTGAGGAGTTGGTATCGAGACGCGTAGCGGAAGTTTCGCTGATGGTAATGAGCGTCATCTGGATGTTGGGCGGCAACTGATTCTCTGTGACGGGTTGCGTGGCGAGAGAGGTATCCCGTGCGGTGTCGTACTTGTAGTCGGTGGTCAGTACGGTGCCCGAGGCATCCTGAGGCATCAGGACAAGAGCGATAACGTTATCGGCAAGAGGGGTGACGTTGGTGCGAACGATGCTGTCGTTGCAGATGGTTTGGAGCCATGGCAGGCCGCCTCCCGGTGAACCGGTTACCCAGCGGGCAGGTGCCGTCTTAAAGAGCTGTAGATTTTCAGTACGTTCAAAGCCCTGCATCAGGCGGTAGCGCCATTTGGGCTGGTCAGTGGGCGAGGGGCGGAAGGTATCGTTGTTATTGTACTGAACAAAGAAACCGCACGCGTTCATCAGGTTTTGCAGACCCGCCACCGGCTGAGCCGTGCTGAAGGAGAGCGGCGAAACGAAGTAAATTTCCTGGCCCATACCGGCTCCGCGCGTATTGGGCTGGATAATAAACTGCAGGTCGGAAAGCCGTATGTACCTGGTGGGATTGGAGGCGCTATTGTAGCCGTAGTACGTATTGAGCGTGGCCAGGGAAATTTTCTGGCCCAGGTCCGTGGCCGAGCGCGCGGTTGTCAGCGAGGTCATCTCCGCCGATGCCTGTCGGATGGTCCGGCTGACAGAGGTGGTCATGCTGGCCAGGATGGTCAGCAGCAGCGCAAGGATGCCCACGGCCACCATGAGTTCTACCAGAGTGAACCCTCGGCTGTTGTTACGGCGGCGCGGTACTGCACCCTGGAGGCTGATCCACGTGCGGGACAGGATGCTGGAACCTGGATTCATGGGAGGCATGTGCAGCAGGGGAAAATTGCTGGAAGAGGTGGCGGCCTGAAATTACTGACGCTGACGAGCCAGGAGCAGAGGGATCTCATTAACCGTGGGGCTGATGGCGCCAATGGGATAGGAGATGGTGAGCTTGACGCTCTGGGCATTCTTGCTGAGGAACGTGGTATCGCCCGTGTTTCCTTTAACTGCTGCGTCGCCCTGGGTCAGGCTGACCGTGTAGTATGCGGGCATATCGGTGGAGGTCAGCGTCGTGGGGATGCCTTCATTGCTGAAGTAGAGAGGCGCAGAGACGAACGTGGTGAGGCTGGTTGGGCCGGTGGTTTCCGTCAGCGACATCTGCTGAAGCTTTCCGCGCACCTGTGCCACGATGGTGGCCTGGGTCTGTATACTGCGGGCGTCCTTCAGGGAGATCAGGCCGACGCCCATACCGCCCAGAATGGACAGTGCGCCGAAGGCCATGATGCCGATTGACATCGTGATTTCAATTAAGCTGAAGCCGGCCCTGCGATTGCGTGCGGACGCACCACGGGTGGCGAAAAAAACGGGCCACAGCATGCGGATTGCATTGTAAAGTGACGAGGATCTCATAGTAAACTTCCTTGTGTTGTTGCTGTCTTATTAATCTACCACACATTCTGCAGTGAACCTCTGAGCCATTGAGCCTTCATGCTCCAGCCTGTCTCATGTAAAGAGAATATAGGAATAAGGACTCAAAGCGTTAGTCGAAACCTGACCTTAAAATTGTTGTTTCCTGACTCAAAACTGCAGAAAAATGACAAACATCGACCGGGAAAAGACACTGAAACGCGCTGATTGACACCTCAGAAGTCTGTTTCGGACTGTTTTCGTCAGTTATTGCGGAAACGCGTTATTCGCAATAATTCTCCACTGGTAGTAGGAATCCAGCGTTTTGGCGTTTGCATTACCTGGCGTAAAGAGAGTGAAGTCAGAGGCGAAATCCTTCAGATTGGGATTCTCCGGATCGATATAGCGCTCGAGAGTGGTGCTGCCGCGGAATTCTCCCTCCACAACGCCCGTCGACTCATCCCAGCGGGTGGGATCTGCGCCTGCTACACGGGGCTTCTTCAGCGCCTGTACGGTGTAGTAGACTTTAAAGGTATTGGACTTGGTCGTCAGGCGGGGATAAATGCAGGCGTAAGGGCGCTCACGAACGTTATCGCCTACCAGGGCGAAGTCGCCCGTGGGAAGATACCAGGCGGTGTCGGCATCTTTATCGGTCGTCCACTTGTAGGTGTTACCGCCAATTGACGAGCTGTCCGGCGGCAGGTAGATGGAGCAGATTTCCGCCGGCGACCGGAAAATGTCGCCCGAAGAGAAGCGCTCCTGGAACTGCCGCAACGCGCCATCTACCTCGCTGAGGTATATGGGCAGGCGGGCGGGGGAGGTTGCGCTCGTCGCCGGCACGCCGCCGCTGTAGCCTTTATAGCTGGTACCCTTGGAGGCAGGCACGCGCGCCACCATCTCGGAGGAGAGCACGGCGCGGACGCCTGTCGAGCGAGTGATGTAGCTGAACGGCACAATGGCGTAGTTCATGTTGATCTTGCCCGCCGTGGAGAGTGGTTCGCTGATCGCATACGGGTCCACAATAGGCATCTGGAAGAGATCCAGGATGAGGTAATCCTTCGGACCGATGGCGGGGTCGAGCGGGCGGTACATCTGCGGGCGGAAGCAGAGCGTGCGCCAAGGTATATTTTGCTTCACGCCGGTCGGCAGCGAACCCATCGCAACGGCGGAGGAAACGATGCGGTTGGGGGAGAAATACTTGACGTTGTTCGACTGCGTTTCGATTGACCCATAATAAGGCGTGGCGTAGGCACCGGAGGCTCCGGCACTGTTGAGATTTCCCTCATCAGGCTTGCCTGCGTAGGCACCGTCCGGATTGCCCGGCCAGCCGTTGTCCCAGTCGCCCTGGTTGCTCACATCGGCCGAGACAGAGATCGGAACTTTGGAGAGCCACGCCGCTTCGTAGGTGGCCATCCGGGCGAGCTTGCCCATGGCATAGCCGGTCACTCTGTTGGAGCCGCTCCACTGCGTAAACGAGTGGGCGAGCTTTTGCAGGCCGTACAGTTCGTGCTTCACATAGTCCGCCCGAGTGGCGCCGCCGGAGGGGATTGCGGTACTGAGCGTACCCTTGGCCGCGGTGAGGCGGTAGTCGCCATCCAGGCACATAAAGTTCAACGTTGTGTCCGAGCCCACCGTTGTGCTGGTGGAGGAGCTTTTGATGGGAATGCTGGTGTAAGAGCTGTTCAGCGTCCAGCCGGCGACGGGGGCCGTATCTGCAACGTTGTCTGTTCGGATGATGCTGCCCGAGCCCATCGTAAAATTCGGGGTGCTGCCGGAAACGGAACCGCCACCACTGGCGCTAATGCGGTAACCGAAGCCCCACCAGTCCGACGCAAGGGTAGGGGTGCTAAGGCCGTATTGAAGAAGATCCGGCACGGGAGCGGAAGCAGACGGGAAAGTCAGCGTGATGGTCTGCACGAGAACGTCCGTAGGAGCGATGGTGGGCGATGTCGTGGTAGTGGATGTTGCGTATGTAGCAGGTATAAAGACTTCAACCGTAATGGTCCCGCTCACAGACATCGTGGATCCCGAGGTATTGGCCGAAATGGTAAACGGATCGCTGACAAACGGGTAGCGTGTGGCGGAAGCGGTCTGATTCTCCCATCCGCTCACTCTCGAGTTGGAGGCAGACGAGGAGGTATTGAACGCTGTCATCCACTGCATGCCGAGTGTACCGCCGAGATAGTAGGTGGAGCTGAGCCGGTACGAAGCCGGAATAAGCACATTCTTCGATTCATTCGACGAAGGGAATGGTTTGCTGGGCGAGCCGCCCACGAACGTAAGATCGTTAAGTCCCGTAACGCGCACCTTATAGGCGGGGTTGATCGACTGGCTGCCCATCAGCGGCGCGCTCGGCTCCAGCAGCAGCATCGCCTGCAGACGCTTCTGTCCTGAGTTGAGCGCCGTGTACGAGGGCGCCGCGATGGGGTAAAACTTGCCGTCGGAGCTGAGTGTAGGGTTAGGCGAAAAGGAGGTGTTGATCGTGCCATCGGGGCCGACCATCACGCCCGTGCTGTTCTTCAGCTTCGTCCCTGCGACCGTCACGTTGCTCACCGTGCGCCAATCGTTGGCTGAGCCGTTTGTGCCCGGCGCCGTGCCATTGCCATCCGCAGTGCAGACGACAAGCAGACCAACCTCCGAGATCGTGAAGTAGCGCCCCAGGCCCTGCGTCTTGATTCCGCCGCGGTTGATCTGCAGAGGTGTCACCTGTCCGCCGGGGCTGAAGTAGTTGCCAGAGGCGAGATTCAGATCCTTGAGGTTAATGCAGCGAATGAAATCGAACATTTCGGTGACGATCTGATCCCACTCATTGGCCACGTTGTACTTTGAGGCAAAATTTCCGCCAAATCCGGGGATATCCATCGAACTGAGTTTTAGCAGATAGTCAAACAACTGCTGATTGCGCGGGATGTTATCGTAGTCGTTTGTCGCGCTCGACGAGTTTGACTTCTGAATGAAATAGGGGAACCGCTTTCCGCTCGAATCCTTGCCCACACTGGAGCAGAACGCCACGGTGGTGTCATACACGCTAACGCGCGGCTTGGAAGCTGCGTTGGACGTCACCGTCGTGTCAACGGGCCACATCGAAATGCGCGGAGTGCCGTAGAGCGTCACTTCCGGCGCGCGGCTTTGCGTTGTCAGAAAGAATTTGCCCGTCTCCAGTGTATTGCGATTCAGTGTCGTGCCGTCGTTTGCCGTCCTGTCCTTATTGTACAGCAGCTCGGCAAGCGAGGTATACAGGCGCTCAGTCTTGACCGTGGGTGTCAACGTGCCTGTCTGGTTGTTCGCCGTTGTCGCGAGCTTGGCCTGCTTGGAGCCCTGGTCATCATTGTAATAGGGTAGCAGCGTAAAGAACGGCGATGCCGCGCCCTGATTTCCCGGATACGAAGCGGGATATCCCGTGTTGTAGCCGAGCCCGTTCAGGATATCGTACAGATTTGTAGTCGCCGGATGCCCCGAGTACCGCTGGTATTCTTTGGAGAGCGGCATAGAAAGCGCAAAGTAATTGTAGTCCTGGTAGGAGATAAAATGCGGCGTATCCCAGGATGCGTAGGTGCCATCGCCGCGTGCGTTGCCGGCGGCGGTGTTGATGTTGACCTTGGTGCACTCATCGTCAGTCCAGTAGGCGATGCGGCCGACGATGGGGTTCTCGGCGGAGGCGGTGGGAATGATCGCGATGTTTCCCGAGCTGCCGGCGCCCGGGGCTACCATTTTGCCGTCCTGCAGCACATAGAGCCACTGCACCGGCATGGGGATGGGCTGAGCCGTTGTAGCTCCCGGAACGTCGGTTGCGCCGGACGTACCGGAGGCGCCGGAATAGCCGGGGATCTTGCCAAGATAAAAGCCCTTCAGCTTCGAGCTGGATATAACACTGGGCGCGTCGTTGGTACCGGGTGACTGAGGATCGCGGGGATCCAGAATCGGGAACTGCACGGTGTAGGTGCCGTCTGCCTCACGAGTGCGTGCAGGAGCGTTGAGATCCGACCAAAGAGCGGGAGAGGATGCCCAGGAGGCAGGGGGAACGTCGTCATTCAACAGGGTGCCGTCCGTTATGTCAGGATCAACTGCCGCGGAAGAGTAGAGACGGAAAATCTTGCGCAGGTCGCCGTTATCATCGAACACGCGGATGGCGCCGGGCTGTGAAGCCCAGGCATTATTGGGATCCAGCGTGGTCGCCTCATTGATCTGTGCCTGAACCAGATTGACGACACGATCCGTGAGCGCGCTCGTATTGCCCACCGCGCGTAATCCCGCCGCAGAACCTTGTTCGTAACCGGCCCGCAGCAGCAGGCCGACAACCAATGTCGTGAGCAACAGCAACACAGCAAGGACGATCAGCAGCGCGCTGCCCTGCTGCGCCTGTCGTTGAAGCTTTAGATTACGTAGTGAGGATTTCATGATGGTAAATTCCTTGCGCAGCCAGACTCGGACTGGCTCTGTTTTGGGATGTCGGCACATCCCTCTGTCTCATAAGCTTAGAATAAATGAATTAACACTAAGGTGTTAGTCGAAACCTGATTTCAAACTTGTTGTTTTCTGACCGAAAACGGCAAGCAGGAGACAAAATCCCGGCGTAAATCAACCCTGGCGCTGACATTTATGTGCGTTACCGCCCGATTTATAGCTGTACGCGTCGCTATGGTAACGTAGCACATATAAACGCCGGTTCACCGGGCGAAGAGAGATGTTTTCTTTTTCGACTGCTCTTCGTAGATCTGAACCCATCTCTGGTAAGAAAGCGGCTCTCCCACGAGCCCGTGGAAAAAGTTCTGCGAGGAAGAATCGCCCCGTCCGAGGCAAATTGCGTGGACAGGAGAATGCCGGATCATAAGTGGCGATGCTTTTGAATGATCGATTTGATAGCGCCGCATCGCTCCTTCACAACGCTTCTTAAGCTCTGGGCCGAGCGTAGATTAAAAAGTGCGAGATTTAGTCGATATTGCCGCGTAACCCTTTAAGCTGCTTCTATCTTTTCCCAAGCACATGACGCGTCCCAATCTTATCTGGATCTTTGGCGATCAGCACCGGGCTCAGGCCCTCGGTTTCCGTGGGGATCCCAATGTCTGTACTCCCAACCTGGATCGAATGGCCGCCGAAGGGCTGAGTTTTGACAATGCCCTGGTCTCTACTCCACTTTGCTGTCCGGCACGGGGCAGTCTGTTAACCGGTTGCTATTCACATCATGCGGTGGAGGGGCACGAAGTTCAGCTTGATCCTGCAGCACCGACGGTAGCGCATGCCTTTCAGCAGCAAGGCTATAATACGGCATGGTTCGGGAAATGGCATCTGGATGGATTTAAAGAAAGCAAAGGTCGCGCAGCATTTCATTATGTGCCACGTGAGCGCCGTGGTGCTTTTGACACGTGGATCGGCTATGAGAACAACAACAGCCCGTTCGATTGCTGGGTCCACGGCCATCGCGGTTCGGCTTACGCAATGGAGGAGGAGAAAGTTGAGCTGCAACGGCTTGCCGGGTACGAGACGGACTCTCTGACTGACCTCTTTATCCGCCATCTGGAGGAACGCGCGGCCACGCCCACCGTCTTTGGCACGCCTCAGCCTTTCTTTGCCGCGCTTTCTGTGCAGCCGCCGCATAACCCCTATGTGGCACCGGAGCGGTGGACTGCCGGAAAGTCTACATCGCGAATCTCTTTTCGCCCCAACGTGCCAAATATTCCGCGCATCCGGAATCGTGCAGGCATTGATTTGGCAGGCTATTACGCGGCGATCGAATGCCTGGACTGGAATGTGGGCCGCATCTTCGATGCGCTGGAGCGTCTGGGACTTTTTGCCAACACGCACGTATTGTTCTTTTCTGATCACGGCGATATGCACGGTTCGCTCGGGCAGTTCATGAAAACATCGCCTTTCGAGGAATCGATCCGGGTTCCACTGATTATGGGCGGAATTGATCGCAGCTATGGCATCCGGCGCGGTACCACCCCGGCGCTTTGTACCAATGTGGATATTGCCCCAACATCCTTGGGGCTCTGCGGCTTGCGAGTGCCGGAGGGGATGGCCGGTCGGGATCTTTCCGCGCTGCGCCTTTCGGCGGCCAGCGCTGGTGCTGCGCAGTCCACCTCAATGCCGGATTCCGCCTACCTGCAACTCGTGGATCCGACTTGTCACCCCGACAGCACTGATCGCCCCTGGCGCGGTCTGGTAACAGACGACGGCTGGAAGTATGTCTGCCTTGAGGGCGGGCAGCCCTGGCTCATGTTCAACCTGAACGAAGACCCGTACGAGCAGGCCAACCTGGCGCATAACACCGCATTTGCCCGGCGCCGCGCCACCATGCATACACGACTTCGCAAATGGGTGGAGGATACTCAGGATAACTTCGAGATGGTCGAGTCACCCTGAGAGCTAACTCGGTCTAAGGTGCCGTGGCATGCTGCAGCTTACTGGCAGCAGAATGCCACGGCCCAGGATCAGCTCTGCGCTTCCGCAGGGGGAGCGCTGTTGAGTTTGCTGATCAACACTTTGTCCACGCGCTGGCGGTCCATATCCAGGACCTCAAAGCGGTAGCCTTCAAACTCAAAGCTCTCACCTTCGCCCGGGATGCGCCCCAGTTGTTCACAAACGAAGCCGGCCAGAGTGGAGTAGCGGCGCTCCTCCTCCTCACTCAGATCGATTTCCTTGAAGTATTCTTCCAGCTCTTCAATACCGATCATCGCGTCAACCAGTACGCTTCCATCGTCGCGTTTGACAAAGGATT
Source organism: Methylacidiphilales bacterium (assembly GCA_041287705.1). GTDB lineage: Bacteria > Verrucomicrobiota > Verrucomicrobiia > Methylacidiphilales > UBA1321 > LW23. The sequence goes on from JBGGNE010000546.1 coordinate 14,334, forward strand.
GCGTGCGGCGATCGCCGGGGCTCGGCATTTCTCCCACGATGGCTTCCGTGATATCGTTTAGCGTTACCAGTCCGGTGACCGAGCCGTATTCATCCGTGGCAAAGGCAACGTGTCGATGCTGGCGCTTGAGCGTTTCCAGCAAATCGATCGCGGACTGCATTTGCGGGATGATCAGCGCGGGCGTTGTCAGCTCGCGAATCTTTACAGGCAGACCGGCAGCTATGTTGGCATAGATGCTCTTTACGGACAGGATGCCGACGATGTGATCCAGGTTGCCCTCATACACGGGGAACTGCGAGTGATGGCTCACCACGATCTTGTGCCAGACCGCTTCGTGCGTGTCGTTCACGTCGATCCAGACGATGCGGGGGCGCGGCGTCATGATATGGCGCACCGTAAGGCGGTCGAGCCCAAGCACATTGTGGACGATCTCGGATTCCTTTTCGTGCAGCACGCCGGCTTCAAAGCCTTCGCGCACCATGCCGGCCACTTCCTCTTCCGTAACGGCGCTGTCAGTGCGGGGCTGGATACGCATGAGTGCGAAAATCAGCTCCGTGGAAGCGCTGAGCACATAGACCAGCGGAGAGGCGATTTTGGACAATCCCAACATGGGACGTGAGACGAGCGCCGAAATGAATTCCGGGTGCTGCAGAGCAAGGCGTTTCGGCACCAGTTCGCCGAACACAAGCGAGCCGTACGTAATGCTACCGACAACGAGGCCGAAGGCAATTTGCTGCGAGTATGCGCCTATGAGAGGAATAGGAGCGATCATTGCGCCGACTTTATCGGAGAGCGTGGCACCACCTACCGCACCTGCGAAAATGCCTATAAGCGTAATGCCGATTTGTACGGTAGACAAAAAGCGGCTTGGAGATTCTGCGAGAGAAAGTGCGACTGCGGCTCCCTGGTCACCATCTTCTGCGCGGGTCTTCAGCCGCGCTTTGCGCGAGGATACCAGTGCCATTTCGCTCATGGCGAAGACACCGTTGGCAAGCAGCAGCACAGCAATTAGAATTACCTCAAACAGGATGGCACTCATAAGCGGCGCACGTTAGATGCGTTTTTTACGAATGCAAGGACGACATTTTATTTTGTTGTGACGAAAACAGCATGGCATTTGTAACCTGTTTCCTTAAATCTTGACTATGGACTTACCAGAAAAAGCGCCCACAAAACAGGTTTGCACAAGGCCTGGTTTCTGGGAGGCATTTCGTTATTGGCTTAAGCTGGGGTTCATCAACTTTGGAGGGCCGGCGGGGCAAATTGCATTGATGCACACTGATTTGGTAGAGCGCAAGCGGTGGATCAGCGAGAGACGGTTTCTTCATGCTTTGAACTACTGCATGCTGCTTCCCGGACCGGAAGCGCAGCAGCTTGCCATCTATGTGGGCTGGCTGCTTCATGGCGTTTGGGGCGGTATTGTAGCGGGTACATTCTTCTTCCTGCCCTCGGCAGTCATCATCTGGGCGCTAAGCTATATGATGGTCGTGTATGGCCAGGTGGGTTGGGTGGCCGCGCTATTCTACGGTCTACAGGTCGCAACTATAGCCGTGGTGGCCGAGGCAGTGCAACGTATCGGCAGGCGGGCGCTGAAGAACCGTCTGATGTGGGGGATCGCCGCCGCATCATTTGTGGCGATTTTCTTTTTGAAAGTGAACTTCGTGTTTATTGTGCTGGCATCGCTTTTGGCCGGGGTTATCGCGGAGAGGCAACATCCCGGTCTGTTTTCGACACAGAAAGGTGGCGGGCACGGTAAGTCTGGAGAGAAAAACCAGGAAGACTGCACGGATGACATTGATGCAATCGACAATTCCAGAGCGCTTCCATCCCGAACGTGGCTGCTCAAAGTAAGTGCGTTGTGTCTCGTGCTTTGGTGGTCGCCGGTGATTCTCGCGGGATGGTTGCTGGGATGGAAAAGCGTGATTTACCAGGAAGGGCTGTTCTTCGGCAAGGCTGCGCTGATTACCTTTGGCGGTGCTTATTCCGTGCTTCCCTATGTGGCTCAGACAGCGGTCGAGCATTACCACTGGCTTTCGCCATCGCAGATGATGTCCGGACTTGCCCTGGCCGAAAGCACGCCCGGACCACTCATCATGGTTCTGCAGATTGTCGGGTTTATCGGTGCCTGGAATCAGCCTGGCGATATGTCGCCGCTTCTGGCCGCCACCTTGGGAGCTGCCATCACCACATGGACGACCTTCCTGCCATCGTTTTACTTTATCTTTGCCGGCGCGCCCTATATCGAACGCATGCGGGAAGTGACTATGTTGAATGCAGGGCTGTCCGCTATAACGGCGGCAGTCGTCGGTGTCGTGCTGAATCTGGGCGTCTGGTTCTCCCTCCACATGATATTCCCGGGCAACGGTCGTGCAGACTGGCCGGCGGCTCTGTTTGCTGCCGGACTCTTTCTGGCCATGCACCGGTATAAATGGGACATCATGCCGGTGCTTGGAGTGGGAGCAATAATGGGGCTGACGCGCTATCTGTTATTTGTCGCTTAAGCGCCCGTTTTTACCGCCATGATCCGGTTCCCGGATCAGCATTCGACACCTTTATTGTGTTAATCGAAGCATAAACAGTTACCTCTCAGAATTCTGTGTGTTCCCTCTGATGGAAGCATTTTGCGGAAGTGCGTGCAGGGTGTTGGTTGCCTTGACGCTGAGCGCGAACAATCTTTATCCTGTAGGTGCCATGTCATCCCGCAATGTTACCATGAAGACGGTCGCAGAAGCTGCGGGTGTCTGTATGATGACCGTGTCGCGAGCGCTTCGCGATCAGCCGTGCCTGCCGCTTGGCACCCGCCGGCGCATTCAGGCCATGGCAAAGGAGATGGGCTACCGCCCCAATCCACTGGTTTCCACACTGATGGCCCAGTTGCACGGGCGCCGTACCAAGCGCGATTCCCCCGTCATTTGCTACGTCACGGCATACGCTGAGCAGGATCACTGGAAAGAGCTGCCCTATACCCTGGCTGCTTACAACGGCGCAGCCGCGCGGGCCGAAGAACTTGGCTATCGCCTGGAACACTTCTGGCTGGCTGAACCTGGAATGACCGGAGCCCGCGCAAACCGCATTCTTCGTGTGCGCGGAATAACCGGTCTGGTTGTGGCCCCGCTTCCTGCTCCACAGCCTGCCGGTTTAACCCCGCAGGGGCAGTTGAACATCAACTGGGATTCCTTTGCCAGCGCCAGCATTGGTTTGTCCCTTCACAAGCCACTGCTGCACAGGTCTGTGGTGGATCACGTGGCGGCAATGCGTCTGGCCTACCGCTCACTGGTAGAGCTTGGCTATCGCAGGATCGGCCTGGCGCTGCGCCCCGTGGATGACAATCAGGTGGAAAATAAATGGATCTCTGGCTACTACACGGAGCAGCATTTTACGCCTTCAAAGGATCGCGTTCCCTTACATCTGGAGGCGGACTGGCGTCAGGATCTTTTCCTGAAGTGGTTTCGCAAACACCGGCCTGATGTGGTGCTTACAATGCACCGTGAGGTTATCTCATGGATAGAAGAGGCCGGCTTCGGCATCCCCGGTGATGTGGGTGTTGCCATGCCCGATATCTCGTATGCTACGCTCCTGCCGGGACTTTCAGGAATTAACCAGCAGACGGAAGTTGTCGGTGCGCTGGCTTTAGATCTGGTAGTGGAGCAAATACACCACAACCAGCGCGGAATTCCACGCATACCCAAGATGGTGATGGTGCAGGGCCACTGGGTGCAGGGGACGTGCGTGAGGCGTCAGCAGCCGCAAGATCATGAGGCTGTTGCTGCGGCTTTGCCCGCGATCTCTGTTAGTGACCCGCCAGGGAGCCCAGCATCTGGTGG
>JBGGNE010000547.1:0-14492 GCA_041287705.1 Methylacidiphilales bacterium
TCGCCGATGCAGCACCTTCTCATTCCACCCTGGCGACGTATTGATCCTCCATCCGATATAGCTCACCTGCTGTATGGCAAGACTTCCTTCCCTATCACCCTCTACTCGTTAAATCCCAGAACATCTACAGACGAAAACTACAAAGGCTGTATGACTATCCAATCCTCGGCAAGCTTCAGTTTAGCGCCACCCAGGCGAAGGCTGTTCTACAAGGACCGGTTTCATACATAAAATCCAAGGATAAACAGCTGATTACTTCCTATTTCTGTAAGTTTTCGCCTCGCCACGCGGTTTCCTGCGATATTCATGGCAAACACTACGACATCTTTATTTGTTACCAATGTGGTGAAATACAATACATTATCGATGGAAAGCGCAGTTCCGACGGTTGGTACTTCTGGGGAAAACCTGACAAACTGAACGCGCTTTTCGTAGAGGCAGGTATTCCGATGGATGATACCTCTCCAAAGTAGTATTGGACTATTAGTGCCCAGGCTTCCATAGTAAATAAAGATTTTCTCACCCGCAGGTGTTTTCATCTTGATATTTATTCTGTATGCATTAGTTGAGTGTTATCAATGTTAACACAAGAGGCATGAACTACCCTTTTCCTAAAGAACAAGAAAAATTCCTTCATTGTGATTTAATGCGTTATGACTACATCGCAACGCTACATTTTTTCCGCTATTGTCGTTCTTATCCTGGGCACGTTCATCGTAGTCTTCGCCGGATGGATTGGTTATGGCCCGTTCCAATATCTCCGCTACTATAGCTTCCCGAAAGAGCCGGGCGAAGTACTACAGGGCAAAATCGAAACTCTCATTACGCTTTATGCATTAGATCCAGGCGGCAAAACAGGAATGATCAAAGAGAGCGGAACCAGGATCAGCGGCTATGAAATACTGGGACAGATAAGCCTCGAAGGCCCGGCGGCCGCTAAAGCCCTTGCCGACAGCGCAATTGATATCGAAACCAAGGATCAACAGTTGGTCAAAGGCATCATGAATGGGTTCAAACCTCGGCACGGCATAGTTTTCGAGCGATCAGGCAAGCGATACGAAATACTACTCTCCTTCGAGTGCGGTAAGTTGTATGCCACATGCGATGGCAAAATGCTGGGCATGCAGAGGCCTCAACATAGAGACGACCAGTGGTTCTTCTCCGGTAATTCCCAAAAGCTCGACTCGCTGCTTGATGCTGCAAAAATTCCACGGGAAAAAGCTCCCTGAATTTGATCATACTTATGCCCTCATCTCTTCGTCGACTGTTAATCCCCTTGATACTAGCCGTAGCAGTCTTTGTATTGGCAGCGATCTTCGGCCCTCTCAATTTTATACCTTTAGCAGCAAGCTCAGCCCTGAGATCCCCTGGTGCCGATGCCGTGGTAACACTGTACTCTCTGCGTCCAGGAGAACAATCGGAAGAATCGGATTCCACTTTTCACCACTTCCGCATCCTTGGTAAGGCAGACCTTATTCCTGTCCAGGCTAAATCCGCTTGCCGTAAGATTCTAAGCGATATTCCGATTCTTTATGGTGTTCAGGCTATTTGCTTCAATCCCCGCCACGGTCTGCGAATCAAAACGCCAGACAAGACCCTCGACTATCTCATTTGTTATCAATGCGGCAAGATCTATATCTATATTAACAACACTCTTTCAGAACACTATATATCAAATTCTTCAGAGGAACTAGATAGACTTTTAACTGCTGCTGGTATTCCACTCAGAGAAAGGATCAAGTAAACTTCAATTACCTCTTCCTTCCCAAAAGCACAATTAATGTCAAGAATGATGTACAAGCTAACCGCAATGGTAGCCAGGACAATCTGAACTCCGTTTCTTTGGGAAGGAATTTCAGTAGACACGCCAGCCGCCCGATCAGCGGATATGGAATCATTTGGCTACGTACAATCTTCATTGTCACACCACTTCCGCCAAGCTAGGCTACAACCAATGATAGCGAGACGGCTCTTATTTACGGCAACAACGACACATCGCGTTTTTACCAGATTCGCGCGCTTCATCGTCATTCTGCTTGTCGCCCTTGCCCTGCGGACAGTCGTTCTCCCTTCAACCGTCCTGGCGCAAGATCCCTCCAGCACAGCCCCCTCCCCGGCTGTCATCCTCATTGAGCGCCCGTATGCAGTCTCCGAGTTTGCGCTGGATGACGCCAATGGGCAGCAGATGTTGAACCGCGCCCTGCTGGCCTATACGCAGCGTCCCACTCCCGCCGAGGCGTGGCTGGCGCTGGGGATTACGCCCAAGGATGTGGTCGGCATCAAGATAAGCAGTGGCAATGGCACTGCGCTTACCGCCACCAAGCGTCCCCTCGTCAGCGCCATCATTCAAGGGCTTGTTTCAGCTGGAGTACCGGCATCCAATATCATCATCTGGGACCGTAATCCAAAGCACATGCGACTGGCCGGCTATGTTCCCGATGGCAACAAAAACTCGGTGAACTACCGCTCCGTTTTTGGCACGGGCTATACCCGCGAGGCGCCCTACATGTTTGAAGTGCCCGGCACTCTTGTCCCGGGCGACGCCGATTTCCGCGGCGCCCCCGTCAATCTGATGGAGGAAGCGATGAAGGTGGGCGAACCGGACGGAGGTCGCGTGGAGCGTTCCGGCTCTCAGCAGATCAGCAACAAATCCTATTTCGCCCGGCTGGTCACCACTACCTGTACGAAAATCATCAACATCCCTGCCCTGAGCGATAGCCCCAATTACGGTATCAACGGATGCATGGCAACGCTGGCCTTAGGCAGCGTGGACAACTACCGTCGCTTCGGCGGCGGGGAAAGCCAGTGGGGGACGCCTGCCATTGCCGAGATTCTGTCCAAGGATGTTCTGCGCAAGAAAGTAGTGCTTCACATTCTGGACGCCACGGTCGCCCAGTACGCGGGCGGTCCGGACTTTAACCCTCGCAATACCGCGCCCTTCGGTGCCATCTACCTGGGTCGCGACCCCGTGGCGATTGATACGCTTGCACTTGAGCGAGCCGAACAACAGCGCAAAGAACACAAGATTGTCCCTATTGATAAAGCAGGCTCTCACGTTAAGGCAGGAGAAATGTATAACCTGGGCACCGCCGATCTTAAGAAAATTAAAGTGTACAAGATTGACTAATCTATCCATACGTATCGCCTTTCCTTACTGATTTATATAAACAGGAAACCGGGCACTGCCAGCCACAATTATTATGGACGCCACCTATGAATGGAACTATTGCGTCATCGCCGCCTTTATTGGTGTCGCGGTGATCTTTGCCGTCGTTCCGTTGTGCATTGCCGCCCTGCTTTCACCGCGCAAGCCGGGCCGCGTAAAAGGCGACACCTATGAGTGCGGCCTGGAAAGCAAGGGCGATGCGTGGGTGCAGTTCCACGCCCAGTACTATCATTATGCCCTTGCCTTCGTCATCTTCGATGTCGAGGCACTGTTTCTGTTTCCATGGGCAGTTGCGTTTACAGGCATGGGTGTCGGTTCGTTTCTCGCCATCTGCGTCTTCATCCTTATCCTGGCCGAAAGCCTTGTCTACCTTTGGCTTAAAGGCGTTTTGGACGTAAAATGACGTTTTTCCACGTTTTTGCGTTATATCCGGGTTGAACTTCTGTGAAAGTCAGGTCATTCTCTCGGCTGGCATGAAAGTACAATTGCTGCTCCTTTTACAAATTGTTTCGGTGCTGAACATTATCGCGCTGACCAATCTCGCACCGGAATATCAATCCGTTGTCCCTCTTCTCACCATCATCCTGGGGGGCTGGGCCCTCATGATCGTCGCGTGCGCCACTCCAGGCAAGGCTTCCGCCACAACAGTTCCCGCCCAGCCTGTTGCCAAAGAACCGGAGCCTAAAAAGGAAGTGATTGTGGAGCCCATTAAGCCGGAAGCACTTCCCACCACTAAACAGAACACGGAAGCCGCCGCCATTACTTTTCTCGGTCTGCTTCAGGAGAAAGGCCGCTTCGTCGATTTTCTGATGGAAGATGTTACCGAAGCCGAAGACGCCCAGCTTGGCTCCGTAGCGCGCATTGTACATGAGGGATGCCGCAGCGTACTTGACGAATGCTTTGACGTAAAAGCGGTCTCCACGGAAGCCGAAGGCAGCGACATCACGGTTCCCGTTGGCTATAAAGCCGATGAGTTCCAGTTGATCGGCAAAGTGACGGGCGAAGCTCCTTTCAACGGCTCTCTGGTTCACAAAGGCTGGCGTGCCACCAAAGTGCATCTCCCTCGCGCTATTGAAACAGCCGGCGAAGATCGTCGTGTCATTGTGCCGGCACAGGTCGAAATCAAGTAAGCGCCGGACACCACGACCAATTTCGCAGCACCTATTGTATTAAAATCTGCCAGCGAGATGCAACTTCGCCTTGCCAGCGTTGCTCTCGTGCCCGATCCTTTTTCCCATGCTCTCCACCGCGCTTTCGGAAGCTGCCGAACTCTGCTCCGCCACGCCATCCGGCGGCCCAGTCCCGTCTCTCCCCGACGAAACGATCCGCGCCGTGGTTCATGAGCTGCTGGATCCTGTCATCTCCGACGACGATAAAGCCAAATTCCTGCGAGCTCTGACCACGAAGGGCGAAACGGCCATTGAGTTGCGTGAATTTGCAGCGGCCCTCCTGCCCTATGCCATAGAGCCCGGCTTCATCAGCAGTTTCGATGGCAAACCGCTGCTGGATTGCTGCGGCACCGGCGGCAGTGGTCTGGATCTCGTTAATATCTCAACGGGAATGATGTTCCTGCTCGCTGCTTGTGGCGTGCCGGTCGCCAAACATGGCAACGTTGGTGTCACAAAGAAAAGCGGCAGCGCAGACGTACTGCGCGCGCTCGGTATTCGCATCGATCTTCCTGCCGAGTTGCAAAAACCCTGCCTGGAAACCGTGGGCGCAACCTTTCTTTTTGCCCGCCAGTATCATCCCGCCTTTAAAGCCATAGCGCCTGTACGGCAAAAGCTGGCGATGGAAGGCCGGCGCACCATCTTCAATCTACTTGGCCCTCTGTTGAACCCCGCCCGCCCGGCTGTGCAGCTCACGGGTGTGGTAAATCACGAGCATCTGCCGCTTTTTGCCGATGCACTGGGCTCCACATGCTCGCGCCGTCTGGCTGTTTTCGGGGCAAACTCGGTCGGGGTGCCATTCGGCGAAGTAAGTGTTTCGGGAGAAAACCGATTTGCCGGCGACATCCCCGAAGGCATCGCCGACTGGATTGAAGACCAGGAAGAAGCAGTTGAAGTCCCTTCCCCACTCGCCGCGATGGCCGAGATCGAAGCAGAAACCGAAGCTGGTGAAACTCCCGCGCTAAGTCCTGAAAACATCGCGCGCTATGCCGAACTTACCGCGCTTCATGTCACTTCTCCCGAACACAGCGCGGCCACGCTTACCAGCATCCTTTCCCTCGATCCCAAAGCTTCCTCTCTGGCACGAAAACTCCTTCTGATTAATACCAGCGTCGCCCTTGTGCTTCACACAACGGCTCCGGATCTGGCCACTGCACTCCAGCAGGCCACCGAAGCTCTGGATAGCGGAAAAGCACTCGCCAGGCTGAAGCTGATGCAGGCTTTCTCCGAAAAATACTCAGCCTGACCATGTGCGATCAGAATCGGTTTCCCTGGCTAGTACTAGTGCCAGGAATCCGTAAATACGTGGCGAACGCTTACTTCGCCACCAGGAAAATAAAACGTCTTGTTAAAGCTGAAAGCTGATGCGGAAGAATTCCATTTCAGCAAAGAAGGGCGCCCCCCATTTGCTGTAGCATCACAGTTGGGATCGTATATCCACACGGTATAGTCGCCGCTCTTATCATAGGTTTCCTTTACTCCATAAGCCACAACAGCGTGGTTGATATTGAGCGAAGGAAAATTTGCCAGCCATAGTACCGCGGGATCGCCCTTTTTAAGCTGCGCCCGGAGCTCTTTCGCTATCCCGCGCTGAGCTTCGGCGGAAGGCCGAAATGGAAGGGCAAAGTTTCCAGGACGGAAGTAGGTCGGCCAGCCCTCGCCAAGATTGGCACGCAGCAACTCCCCATAGGCCGTGGAAAAAGTCCTCAGATTGGTAAATCCAGGTACAACGATACGATCAGAAGCAGGCAAGGTATCGCGCCACACGGTAACGCGTGCGATCCTGCGAATGATCCGCCTGTACTCCTCTTCGCTGACGCGCTTCTGAGAAGCATCAAACCGTGCAAATTTCCAAAACTGCATGGTTGCCCGGGACATCACAAAGCATCGCCGACTATAGGATTCCCCTTTTGCGCCCGGACTGTCCTTGCGATGCGCATCATCACCAGCATCTGAAACGACCTTGCCATCCTTGTAATTCCACACAGTCTCATTACAAAAGGCAAAGGTATCCTGCCATGGCGAAAAGGAGCGCCCCGGAAATGGTTTATCTTCTGCAGCCTCCAATATATGGACAAAGCCTTGTCCTGTAAGCCAGCATGTGACCACCAACAACAGCAAATGACGACTTAAGGTAAATAGCATCAGAGTAACGTTAATGAAATTATCAATCAAGCAGCAGATATCACCGAAGGATGCGTTGATATCATAAGTTCGTCTCCACGTCTTAGCACACTGCCTTCCTGTCCGGGACACACCAAAGTGTTTACCGCAAAGCGATAAAAATGGTTAAACCGCGCCTTATTGGCCCACTCTGGCAAAGTGGCCCGGCGCTGATCCGAAAATACTTTGGTGAAGCGAGGTGTCAGTTCGCCGGTCTGCGAGTCCCTCCCGGGAACAGCACAACGCTGGCAAGGATTTCTTCCCCTAAAGTCAACAGCGCCAATGCGAAATGCCACTTCTTCACCAGCGTTACCAAAGAGGCGATCTTCCCAGAATGCAGGCAGTCCATCGCCATCCAGCTCCAGATTAGTTCGAAAGCGGCGGCGTGCCTCCCCTTCTCCGAAGCCCAGTCCTGGCGCATACGGATCTTCCGGCAATGGCGGAAACCACTCCGTCATGGCGCGCAAACTTGCGCACGAAACAATGGTAGGGCCCGACGCTTCAAGATCGTCAGGAAATCCTGTCAGCGTATCTCGACGTAGTTCAACTGGCTCATTCAGAAAAGAGCTCAGCCAACCGGCAATCGCCTGGGAATCCACCAGGGACATCGTTGTCTCCGCTTGTCCAGGTGCGGAGAGTCGAACCGCATTTATTGCTCCGTATGAGCCTCCATCTCCTTGATATAAAGCACGAATCAGATGCAGCCGGGCATCCCTCTTCGCATTAAATACCTTGCCCTTCGCATCATAAATCGCCCACTCCCGATCATAGCGAAGGGTGCCGCCTTCCGTTATGACAGCTTCCTGCACGTCCACAGGGTCCAGACTCTTTATCGGGTAAAGAAGAATGCGGGCCAGATAAACACGCGACATGATTGGCGAAGTCTAGCCGGGACGGCACAAAAAGCCAGCTTCACTCGGAAAAAATGCCTGTATGGAAAATGTATGGTTTCCAATTTGTTCTGTACTATGGCAGAAACAGGTTTTCGTTATCCGGATCTCACTCATGCCCAAGCCAATCCTTTCGCTTCTCCTTGTCGTCATGGCACTTCTAGCGCCTGCTATGCTTCTCCACGCAGAGCCCCCCTCCAGGCTGGAGTCCTTGCGTTCCTTCCACAAACGCGCTGAGCAGGGCGGCACTTTTGATATCGTGTTCTTTGGCGGCTCGCTTACCTACGGCGCCAACGCAAGTGATCCGCTGACAACCAGCTATCGCGGTCGCATGATGTCGTACCTGCTGAAGAAATATCCGAAAGCGAACATCACTTTTCACGACGCAGCCATTGGTGGCAGCGGCTCTAACCTGGGCATTTTCCGTCTCGAACGCGATGTCATGGCCTTTAAGCCCGACCTCGTGTTCCTCGATTTCACGGTTAACGATGGCGAAGACAAAGACGTTCCGACGCTCGCCGCCTATGAGCGTATCGTCCGCAAAGTCATTGGTTCCGGCGCAGCGCTGGTACCCGCCATGTTCTGCTTTAAGTATCACATGACCGATCTTGAGGCGCCACTGCCTAAGGGCCACGAGGTTCACCTGAAGCTGCTGCAGGCCTATAACCTCCCTGTCGCCAACGTGTTCCTTGGCATTCAGCAGACGATAAAATCCGGCAAGGCAACGCGCGAAGATATCTGGAGCATCGGCAAAGATGGCGCGCACCCCGGCGACGAAGGCTACCGCTATTTCTTCGAATTCGTGAAAGATACGTATGAAGCCGCGATCAAGGACGATGCGCCTGTACAGACTCTGCCGGAAAAGGCTGTGTACCAGGAGCTTTACCCCAACGTGTATCGCCAGATTCTGGTAAATACCACACTGCCCGAAGGCTGGAAGCGTGAAATCACGCGCCGCACTTCCATGTGGTTTGATGGTCTCTCCAGCCGCTGGATGACCGATGTCGCTGCCGCCAGCATAGTGGATGGCAAAGCGCCTGCCCCGCTGGAAATCAAGTTCAGGGGCTCCATGGTAGGCCTGTTTGGTGAACGTGATGGTATTTCGCTCTCCTTCAACGCTTTTGTGGATGGCAAGCCGGTGCTGACTCCCGGCAATGTGAAACAAAAAATCGAGCCAAGCCCCATCTGGAAGGTGAACTCCGCGAATATGTCCGTGGCAAAGGCAGGCCAGGGCAACCTCTTCTCCTGGATCGTGCTGGCCAAAGATCTGCCGGATGGCGAGCACACCCTTCGCATTGAGCCCATCACGACCGGTGAAGGCATCGATCCCAAAGGCCAGTTGCGCATTGAAAGCGTCTGTAGCGGCAGCAAGCAGTAGGCGCGCGTAAGCAGATGAAAAGTTTAAACGATGGTGCCGGTCATACATCCCCGGATCGCGTCCGGCACCTCGTTCGAGAAACTTGCAGAATCTCACTTGCAGTGTACGCAAGTCATTCGTAAGATATGTAGATATATGGCAGTGAAACGCGTAAAAAGTAAGACAGGTCGCCAAAAAGCCCAGGGTCACACCCCCAGCGGCGCACGCACGCGCCAAAGTATTGCAGCCCAGGCTGTCGCAAGAGAAGCTGCAATGCCCTACCCGCGCTTTTCGGGCGACTATACACTGCCCCTTGTAGCTGTCTTCGTCGCGTTTTGGTCCGTAGTTGGTCTCTGGTACATCTTGCCACAGTCTTCAGGTGCGGGTGCCTCAGATAAAAACGAAAGCTTTGCCCGGGAAAACCCGAATGCAGAAGTGCTCATGATGGAAGACGAGCCAGCTGATCCGCGTAGCGCCAGTGGCTCGGGCGCTGGCGGTTCCCCTCTCCCCATCTCTCCACGCTCCTCGGCAAGTTCGCCCGCACGCCTCCCCGTCGTCGCTCCGTCCGACGCCGCGACAGATCCAAAAAAAAAAATTGTTCCCTAGCAAAGTCTGAGGATCGCACAGCGGGAATTTCGCCGATCGCTGTCAGTGTTCGCATCCAGCCGGTTGTTCTCGCCGACTATACCGAGGCACCGCCCGATACGAATTCCAAGCCTTCCGCGCCCAAACCGCCCGCGAAGCCTGCGTCCCCGGCAAAGACGTCCACGAACGCCCCGGCACCGGGCGGCAATGGCGCAGCCAAGAAGGAGGCGGAGCCTAAGCCTGCCCCGCTTCCACGAGCGCTGCCAGTTGATAATACGCTGACCAAGGAGCGTGTTGCGGCTTATCAGGTAGCATTAGAGCGTAAACACTTTTCCTGCGGCTTTATCGATGGTGACAGCGGTATGCGCACCGAGCGTGCCCTGCGCGCGTTTCAGGAAAGCTGTGGTCTGCCCACTTCGGGCATCCTGGACGACGCCACCCGCGCCGCCATAGGTGAGCCTGGCGAACCGTTCATGATTTACACGGTTACCGAGGAAGACATGGCCAAGGTTGTTCCTACTCCCAAGACATGGGTTGAAAAGTCCAAAGTAAAGTATTTAGGCTATAACAATGCGTGGGAAATGCTTGGTGAGAAGTTTCACTGCGCAGTGAACTATCTTAAGAATCTGAATACCGACATAAAAGACGTAGCCGTAGGATCTGTTATTGTAGGTCCCAAGGTGTTTCCAGAGGAGCCGCTGCCAAAGCCTGCCTATATTCGTATCACCCTGCATGAAGCCATTGCCCAGGCCATGAGTGCTGATAATAAAATCCTTGCCCACTTCCCCTGCTCAATCGCAAAGAACAAAGAGAAGCGTCCGGTGGGAGAAATTACAGTTCAGTTCGGCGTGAAGGATCCGGATTACACATTCGACCCCAAAACGCTTTTTGAGGCTGCAGCCGCCGAGAATATAACCAAGAAGATGATGATTCCGCCCGGACCCAACAATCCGGTCGGCACTACATGGATCTCGCTGAGCCTTCCTGGCTACGGCATGCACGGCACTCCGGAGCCCGAGGCGATTTCCCGCACGCAGAGCCATGGTTGTTTCCGTTTCGCCAACTGGAATGCGGACAAGATGCGCCGCATGGTGAAGCCCAAAATGGTGGTGCAGGTTATCGAATAGGCAGACGCAAGCAGCCAGCCGTTTTTCTGGCGCTAATCCCGAAGGTGCAGCGCTATCAGCCGGAGAATGGCACCGGGCCTGCGTAACTTCGTACCGTGCCTGGGTCCCTTCATCCCTCCTATGAAAAGTATCTTTTCCGTTATCTCGCGTTCACTGATTGCTACTGTTTTTCTGGCTGCGCTTGCACTGAACAGTCATTCGGAAGAGCTTCCGCTCGCAGACTCACCGCCCGCTGTTGCGGGTTTCCTGCCGGAAAGCACCCTGCTCTTTCTTCACATTCCCGATGGTTCCGCCACTAAATCCCGGTACGAAACTTCCAACCTCAGGAAGTTTCTGACCTCCCCAGAGACGCTGACAACAGCTCAGGCGCTATGGGAATCCATTGAAATGCGGGCCACTTCTACGCCCATGGGCTTCGATGGCTTTCGCCAGAATTTGAAGGAAGCAAAAGAGGTGCTTGGGCCTGTTATTCCTCTATTGGATGGAGAAGCTTTTATTGCATTAACTGGAGTAAACTCATCAGACAGTGTCTTTCCCTTTAAATATCAGGTTATTGCGGGTATTAAGCCCAAAAGCGGTACAGCCGGCTATGATGCTTATGTGGATTTAGTTAAATCGCGGTTGAAACTTAAGAATATTGATACAGCGCCAAACGTGGGTCAGGATACAGTTGAAGGCGTTTCGTACGACTTTGCCAGCCCCCCATCAGATAAGACGGACAAGTCAAAGCGTGTCTGCTTTGCCAAGTATGACGGTTGGGTGTTAATCAGCATTGGCGAAGCCTCCCTGGCAGATTTTCTTCAGCGTGCCACCTGCAAGAACAAGACTAGCAGCTTTGCCTCAAATCCAGGCATTAAGAAGGGATGGCAAAGCTTTCATAAGAATGCCGATGCAGAGATCATGGCGAATGTCCCGCCTCTTATTGCATTGCTGGAAAAGTCGTCTCCCGATAAGCAGTCAGCAACGATTCTGGACGCACATACAAAAAGCCTGGCTGCGTACGGCATGTCATGCGTTTTCAAGAATGGTTTGATCGAAGATCGGACAGTGGAGATACATACTCCCGGCACTGAGTTCAGTACGTCAAAACTCGCCGCCCCATGTGATTTCTCCACTTTAAAATACACCTCTCCCCAAACCGTCATCTACATGGCGCGTTCACTCAATTTGCCCGCCATCCTAAAGGCGTACGAATCCACGACTATCCCGGGCAATTACCCACCCCAGACCCTTGGCGAAATTGTCTCGCAAATGAGGGATGGTGCAAAGAACGAGAATCTGGATCTGGATGCGGCTATTGCTGCATTCGGTAATGAAGCCGCTCTCATTATCGATTCCGACACCTCCAAACCACTGCCCGAAGCCGGTATCTTTGTTAAACTGCAGAAGCCCGACGATCTGCTGCCTTTCTATAAATATATCCTGGATAAAGTAGGCGACCGGCTGGAAATCGATCGCTATTATCTAAAGCAGGATACAGTTGGTGGCTATAAAGTGCTGCTTATTAACTATAAAGACGTAGCGTTCCTGCCTCCTACAGTAGTAACGATGGGTGGTGGACCGGTATTCGGTATCTTTAGCAGCAAGGATGCTGCCCGACGCTATCTTACAGAACCGGCCGCAACATCCACTGTTGCAGATCAGGCAGAGTTTAAAACTGTTTTTCCCGATGGCCTGGCCGGCTGCACTGGCGCATTCTTCATGAATTCACCGGTCATTCTTAGGCAGGCGGCACCGACTCTTCGCAGTCTGTACGGTTCGTACACCTCGCCCTATTTTGGACAACGCTTCCCAGCTTTAGCCAACCTGACTCTGCCGGAAACACTTGTTGCTCCCGATCTGGTTACCGGCTGGAGCATACGCTACAAGGCCGCGGATAATGTTGGGGTAACATCCTCGCTCTCTGGCATTGGCAACCAGCTTAACCCGCTGATTGCCACGATTACCGCGGCCTATACCCAGTACATGCTTTCGCGTCGCGTTACGTCAGTATTCGACAAAATTAATAAGCGCCTGGAAGAAGCAAAGGCGGAAGAGGAAAAAGCTAAATAGCTTTCTCGACCGCCTTATTAGACCATTCGCAGACGTTAATTGGTACAAAGACTGGGATCGATTTGGGGATGAGAGCAAGGCGCGATTGAGGGAGTGCATTAGAATAATGCATGACCGAAAGCGCAACGCTGCTATCGCCCAAAAGCGACTCAGGATATGTACCAATTAACGTCTGCGATTGGTCTAAAAAGGAGCCCGGCTGTACGGACGTTCTTTACTGCGACTGAGGTGCGCTAAAGATTTGGATCAGGAGCTAACCCATAGTTTAAGACGCGAGAGAAAATGATGCGGAGACGATACACGCCGGAATTCAAGTAGGCTATGGGATTCATGATAAGATAAGATGTGTAAGATACCCAAGTCGGGAAGGAAAGGATAGGATAGGCAAACGGCGGTCATCGCAGGATCTTGATGAGAGCGGCGGCTTCCTCCCGGGCAAGACCGGCGTCGCCTGCGCGTCGGAAAAGGCTGGTGGCGAACGCGGGAAATTCGTCGTTAATCCCTGCGGCGCGCGCCGTTACCGCAAGTCGCTCAGTGGCTTCGATGGAGATGCCCATCGGGCTCTCCGTGATGGAGAAGTCGCCGGAGTGAATGACGTTGGCTTCATGGCGCAGAAAGTCGCCAAAGGCCGGTGAGATCTGACCGATGATCCTCCCGTACTCCTGCAGATCAATACCGGCTGCTTCGGCAACGCGCGCACCGTGGATAAATCCAATAAACGTACCGTAGACGTAGGAAAGCGTAGCCAGATCCATCGTCGGCGCAGCCCCGGCATCCGATCCCAGATAGACGATGTTTCCGCCAAGGATTCGGAGGACGGACTCAGACCTGCGCCACGCTTCTTCGTCGCCGGAGACAAGCACCGTGGTATCTGGCCGGCCCATCTGCGCAGGTGCCGCCTGAATAGCCCCGGCCAGGAGCAGCGCACCATGGCGCTTTGCCCAGCTCTGTGCGTCGCGCGCATCCTGCGCATTGCCAGTGCTGAGATGGACGATGACGCGCCCGGAAAGGTGATCCGTAACGGCGCTGTCCTCAAGCAGCGTTTGGCCGCCCGCGATATCCTGCACACACACGACAATGATGTCGCCACCGGCCACGGCCGCGGCGACGTCCCTGGCGATTGATGCGCCTTGTCCAGCAAGCGCTTCTGCCTTGGAAGCGGTGCGGTTCCAAATCGTGGCGGCGGCGCAATGCTGCAGCGTCAGCCGCGCGAGGGTGGATCCCATTGAGCCGAGACCGATAATCGAGACAGCAGGCATTATTGAAGGTGGGCTCCGCTGCGAAAGCAGGCCCACTTCCAACGGGTCATCGAATGACAAAAAAGCTGTGGAACCAACGACTTATAACATGAGGAGGAATAGCAAATGAACGTGCAAAACACGTGTGCGCCTTCCGCCGAGAAGCTCAACTGGGACCAGATCGACTGGGCCCAGTGCGAGCAATCGGTTCGTCGGCTGCAGGTCCGTATTGTCAAAGCTACGAAGGAGAAGCGCTGGGGCAAGGTTAAGTCCTTGCAATGGCTGCTGACCCACTCCTTTTGCGGCAAAGCTCTGGCCGTAAAGCGAGTGACGGAGAATCAGGGCAAACGAACGCCCGGAGTGGATGGGGAAACCTGGCTCACTCCGGATGCCAAAAGTAAAGCGATAGGAAAGTTACAGCGAAAGAGCTACCAGCCTCGGCCGCTGCGTCGCGTTCACATCCCGAAGGCCAATGGAAAGCTACGTCCGCTCGGTATCCCCACCATGCGCGATCGCGCGATGCAGGCACTCCACCTGCTGTCTCTTGACCCGGTGAGCGAGACTCTGGCGGATGGAAATTCCTACGGCTTCCGGTCGCGGCGAAGTACGGCCGATGCCATTGGTCAGTGCTTCCTGATCCTGAGCAAGAAATCCAGTGCCGAGTGGGTGCTGGAAGGCGACATCCGAGGCTGTTTCGATCACATCAGCCACGGCTGGTTGCAGAGAAACGCCCCGGTGGATAAGGAAA
>JBGGNE010000548.1:0-7980 GCA_041287705.1 Methylacidiphilales bacterium
AGACTTTACCTCAATAGGTCTAAAAATAGTGTTGACTATTACGCATTAAAAAATACCATATAACTTCAGGCTAAAACTTAGCGCAGCCACAATTTACAACGATACTCCATGAATCTAAATTCATTAACAATTAAGAATATAAGAAGTATTCAGGAGCACACATTCCGGCTCAAACCCCTAACCCTAGTCGTTGGCGCTAACAGTTCAGGTAAAAGTACCTTTATACGAAGTTTTCCACTCCTTCGTCAAAGTGTAGAAACCATTACTCGAGGGCCCGTTCTATGGTTTGGTCCGTATGTTGACTTTGGCGTTTTTAATGATGTGGTATGCAGAAGATCAAAAGTTAAAGAAATAGAATTTTCTTTCGATATCAATCTTCCAACCAGTCGCGATTTCAGCGACTCCTTTCCTCTATATTTTCGGAGATTAAATGTATTAAGCAACATCAATGCAACAGTCTCTGTGGTTATATCTACCCCTGAAAACGATATTAACACGTACACTAAACGTATTGAATTAAAAATTTTTAATCGCACTTTAACACTGCATGCTAAAGAAGATGGAGAAGTAACTGATGTACTCATAGATGGCCATAAAATTAAAAGCCGAAGGACAACACTATCTATCAAATCCGGAGCATCTCTTTTTGCAATTTCTCAATCCACAAAAGATATTAGCATCAAGGAAAGCAATACACCATTACCACACTCCCTGTTTGTAGGAGCTTTTAGCGATCTTATAATTGATCACATGTCGGTGCTATTTTACCATTCTACAGCTATTGAAACTAAGGCTGAGCTTTATGCACGTCTTGGACTAGGTGATCATGAGTCAATGAAAGTTCACTTACAAGCTATCTCTCAATTCTCCAGTAATTCAGTAAAACGACGAGTTAAAGATTACAGCGAAAACACAACATGGCTGAATAGATTGCAAGCACTTATTTGCGCAGATAAATTGCCTCAAATATTGAATGAGGTCGATGCTTTTGTGTCTAATGTCTTTTTGAATGTCAGCTATATAAAACCCTTAAGAGCAACTGCAGAACGTTTTTATAGACAACAAGATTTATCAGTAAAAGAAGTAGATCCTCAGGGGGCCAATTTAGCAATGTTTCTTACTGGTTTAAAAGATACTGAAAAGAAGCAATTTTCGCTATGGTGCAACCAAAATATTGGCTTTAGTGTTAAAGCGGTTGCAGTAGGATCTCATGTATCCATCAAATTAATTGACTCAAATGAAGGTGAAGAATTTAATATTGCAGATATGGGTTTTGGATACTCTCAACTTCTTCCAGTTCTAGCTGCAATGTGGAGGTCACTATCCTCCGGGGCTATCAAACATAAAGATGGGTTACGATCACTAAGAAGTAATGATATTCTGCCAAAATTTATCGTAGTTGAACAGCCCGAGCTGCATTTACATCCGCGTCTGCAAGGTAAATTTGCTAACTTATTGGCTACACTTCTAAATGATGAAGAGGATCTTAATGCAAAGTCTTCCAACACTCATATAATATGCGAGACACATAGCGAAACAATAATCAACGAAATAGGATTACTTATTTCACGAGGGCAAATTAAATCGCAGGATGTTCAAGTACTTTTGTTTGATAAAAAGGATGACTTAATGACCGATATCCGAACCTCGCAATATGATAAGGAAGGCGTCTTACAAAACTGGCCCTATGGTTTCTTTCTACCTCTCAACGACGATCAAGAATAGCTTAGCCACTTCATTTGTATGTTAATCGTTCTTGATGATAGCATAATTGAGGAAATCCATTCACTAAACGGTAATGAATGGAGTGCATTAAGTCATCTGGCAGTCGCTCATCGTCAAGGAGATCATTTACTATTAGCATCTAGGCATCTAAGCAAAATGCTTGCTCAACATCCAAATTTAAATCCGCGTGATCGCTCAATATATCAGCTTATAGAAAGTAAGTTTACAGACCTTTCCAGATCACAGCAATGTGTAAACACATATGCGAATATAACAAGAGATACAACAATAGAAAAAATATCATCTAAGAATAAAAATATAGTAAAGCTTCCATTAACTTATTTTTCTTCATCTAAATCCACAAAACCAAGTAGCTTGTTAGCTGAAAACCTAATAGATTGCAAGTTAATAGCCGAAATTGCAAGAAGCTACGCTCGCAGTTTGGTTAATGGAGGACTAAACGTCTCCTTTAATATGATTCCGGGGGGCGGAAGCACAACGGCGGATATTTTGGAAGAAGCTTTAACTGTAAATGAAGGCTTGCTATTGATCTGTGTTGATAGCGACAGAAAATCTCCTTTATCCAGCTTAGGAGCCACTGCATTAAATACTAAGAGAGTTTTCGATAAATATACAAGGCCAACCTCTGAACTTCACATATTGAATGCAAGAGAGCTAGAAAATATTCTCCCAGATGAATTTTACATCAATACCTTTGGCAACACAACTGGACTTAAAGAAACAGTTAACGTTATCACAGCCTTTTATGCTAACGACCTTCAAACTGCGCGATTGTACATTGATATAAAAGAGGGATTGACACTAAATGCGTTACAAATAGAATTTAATAAATGCACGGACTATAAAATTGTCTGGGTTCCAGTGGAGGAAGCGATTAGTAGAAACAAATTTCCAATCGCCTTACATTGCAATCCATGCCAAAAGCAAATAAAACCTGTAACCAGCACTTGTACTTGTATAGTCACAGGTCCCAATCCCCACAAAATACTAAGCAAAGCTCTAATTAGCTTTCAACGACATGGCAAACAAATGATTAATAGCATGCCTAGCTCACAATTAAAGCAAGTTCTATTAAATTTTGGCCAGCTAGTCCTTGATTGGGGATTTTCTAGCCGTGGAATATCGGGCTAGGTATTTTACAAGAATTACTCCCGTTAACGCGGTGAATGCTTCATGTCAAATTTTTATTGAAGCATTATTAGCACCTCTTACCTGAATAGATAAATTTACGGCATTGCCCCCCTGCGAATGCCTAAAGTTGAACGGATAACACTTCTCACTCCACCCCAATCGACCTCTCTACCTCCCCGATAATCGCCGCCAGCTCCGCATCTCCTTCCGGGTAGCTTAGCATTACGGTGAAGGCATGGTCCCCCACGAAGAGACGGACCATCTTTGTCATCACCGGGTCCCCTTTAATGCCTTTGCGTTTGTAGGAGAAGATGAGGGCGATGCTCTTGCCGATGACCTGCTTTTTCGACGGGTAAAACTCAAGGATGTTCTGGCCGGAGTCCTTTGCCAGCTTTTCCAGGCCCTCTCTGATGCGGTCGGCGAGCTCTTTCAACTTATCGTCGGAACAGGCTCGGACTTTCGCTTCGCCGCCGGGCGATGGGAATACCTTCACGTAGATCATGGCATCCAGGGAATCAGGGGCGGTGGCGGTGAAAAGCCTGGCTGGCTTCTCCGGCAACTTCGTGTCCGCCAGCTTCAGCAGAGCTTCCGACCCTTCAACTGGTTTGGAGGGAGCCTCATAGCTCAGGATGCGCCACGCTTTCGGGATATCCAGCCGCACACCCAGAGGCAGCGTCAGCGGCGCGTAACGAGACGACGGTAGCGAGGAAGGTGAAGAAGAGGATACATCCTGTTGCGGCTC
Source organism: Methylacidiphilales bacterium (assembly GCA_041287705.1). GTDB lineage: Bacteria > Verrucomicrobiota > Verrucomicrobiia > Methylacidiphilales > UBA1321 > LW23. The sequence continues at coordinate 3,620 of JBGGNE010000548.1, forward strand.
GCTTTGAGACCACGCCGTGGCCGGCGGCATCAGCCAGCACGCGGCTCCGCCGGCAAGGGCGATCGCCGCTGAGAGAAGAGAGATATATTTCATGGAACGCGATCGCCTGGTAGTCCTGGTAGTAATTAGTCGATGATGCGGCAAAGTCCCGCGCCCTGCCCCCCTCTCACTCAATCCGTATCGAGCTCACCATGTGCTTTACGGCGGCTTCAAGCTCCTTATACCCTTCCGGGTAGGAGAGGGTGATGCTGATCTCGCGGTTGCCGATTAAGAGGCGGTTGATCCTGACATAGACGGGGGGACCACCGTTGATGCCGGCGCGCTTGTAGGAGATGATGAGCGCGATGTGCTTGCCCATGGCCAGCTTCTTGATGGGATAATACTCAAGAACGGTAATGTTGCTGGTAAGTCTGACTTTTTCCATTCCGGCTTTATAGACGTCCAGCAGATCGTTCAGATCAGCATCCGTAAGCCCGCGGGCTTCCTCTTCTGCGCCCTCCGCGGGTTGTGTATTGACAAACAGGCTGGCATGGGGAAGTGCAGGTGAGTTGGCGCGGAAAAGATTCACTTTATCCTTGGGCAGTTCCAGACCTCCACGCTTCAGTATATCTGCCGCGCTATCCACAATCTGCTTGTTGACGTCCTCCCCCAGAATCTTCCACGACTTCGCTACATCCATGCGGACACCCAGGGGAAGCTCCAGCGGCGCGTAGGCGGATGTAGCGTCCGAAGCCGAATCGGCCGGCGAACCGGATCCCGGCACAGTCGCTGGGGCCGGGGCTGCGCTCTGCGACCAGGCCGGACCAGGCGACATCAGCAGCAGCACCATCATCAACTGTGCCACGTTAAAGATAGAGAGCCGTTTCATCGGTTTAGGCCAGGGGGGACAGGGTAACGTTTTACACTGCTAACACGCGCAACACATCCGAGCATATTTCCATATCACAGCGCTACACCATAAAGGCGTCAATACAATAATGCCACGCTCGAACGCTTCACCTTTCCGCACTCTCCCTCGATCTCGAGCCTGATCTCAATCTGCATCACGGGACTCTTGACCGATGAACCTCTCTTCTATGGCGAAGCCGCGCTCATCTCTTCCTCTGGCTTCACTTTCAACTGCCTTCATCTTCATCTTCCCCTTTTCGTGCTTTTCGACTCCTTTTCGTGCCTTTCGTGTACATAGACTTCGCGCATGGGCGGAAACTCAAACAGCTTGAACCGATCGAACCGATCGAACCGATCGAGCTCTAGCTCTCACACGGTTTGAGAAGGGCGGCGCGTATTATCGCGAAAGGCACGAAAAGGAATCAAAAAAGCACGAAAAGGGGAAAAGAAGCAGAGGAATACCACACTACAATATAACTAAGCAAAGCAAAAGGCGGGGCCTATATACATAAGCCCCGCCCTGCAATTCACTGCTCTATACCGCACTCGCGCTTAAGCAGCCCGCCCCCCTTACACCACCGTAGGCAGCGGCATGCCTGCGTACTGCACCGCGTGGCGCAGGCGCAGAACGCCGGGGCAGCGCAGTTGCGCGTCGCGGCGCGGCGTCTGGCCGAAGACGGAGGTGACGAAGATGCGGCGGATGAACGCCATCGTGCCTTCCGCACCGCCTTCCTTCTCCTCCACGCTGCGCTGATTCCGGTACTTGCCGTAGCCGCGCAGAGCGGCGCCGGCGTACAGCATCAGCGAGTCGCCGAAGACCTGGCCCTTGGCGTTGCACGGCAGAATCGTCGCGCCGATCGGGTGAACCTCCGTATGTTTACCCGCCCACACACCCGTGTTCCACACCACATCACCCAGCGTCGTAACACGGGCGCCGGAAGCGGCCGAGCCCAGGCGCTGCGTGATGGTGATCTTGTTGCCGTCATTGCCCGTCGTGTAGGCGTACATGCCGATCTTGTTCGGGTCCACCGGGGCGTTGGGCGGATTCACCACCAGCAGATACCGCGTGGTATTGCCGGGGCTCAGCACGTCGTTCACCAGCCAGCGATACGCGTAACCGGGGAAGAACTTGAAGAACTTCTTCTTCGTCACCGCAGCCGCAATGGCGTTGCCGCCGCCCAGCACGTCGAACACCGCCGTGCCCGCCGCAATGGCGCCGCCCAGCACCGCCTTCGCATTCAGCGGCGATCCAATCGCGCCCACGCCATCGTGGTCGATAGGATTATACTGCCGGATGACGTGACCGCGCACATTGCTGTAGCCGCCGTCGAAGATCATCTTCGCGTTGGCCTCGTTCACCGTCTCCCGCAGCACCTGCTTGTAGGCGCTGTCCAGCTCCAGCGAGAACAGAGCGTCCGTGGTCGCCACCACCACGCCCTTGCGGATCATGTTGCGCCCCGCGCGCCCCACCTCCGCCGGGCGCCCGCCCAGACGCTGCAGCTGCACGCCCATGCTGACCACTTCGTCCCAGTCCAGCACATCGGCGGCCACCAGGGTATCCTGGCTCTTGCCGTTGGCGTAGACCAGGTTCTCCGCGTCCAGCTTGTGCAGAAACATCATCAGCAGGCGCTCCGTTTTGGCGCGGCCCAGCCACTTGCCCATCTCCTCCGGCAGACCGCTGACGATCTCCCCGCGCATGCCCATGAATTCCTCCATGCGATCCGTCCAGCTGACGCCATGGCGCAGGTAATCCACCAGCAGCTCGTACTCATTAAACTTCAGCTCCTCAAAGTCGTCCGCCGACTCAAAGAGCTCCTCGCCCATGTGCGGCTCGTCGTACAGGCCCGCCATTACGGGGACCTTGATCTTCTGGCCCTTGCCCTTGGAGGTATCCGTAATGGTGGTGATGAGCGAGTTGACGCTCGGCCCCTCCATATCCATGAAGAAATCGGAAGATTGCTCGAAAATATCGACACCCTTCTTCCAGAGGTTCCGCTCCTGCATCTGCGCGGAAACAGTTGTGCCCGTATTGGGGCTGGCGACCGTGTAGGCCATAATAAGTATATCCTTCCTTCTTATCTGACCATGTCAGATAGTGAACCAGAAGCACCGCCGGCAAAGTCCTCCCCGGCCACAAAGCCAGGGAACGGAATATCGAGAGGAAAAGCGGTCAGGCGCGGGCAACCTTGAATTTATGCATCGCCGTGCGCCAGCTATCCTCATCCGTGATCTTGTCCAACTCCGCCGCCAACTGCCTCTGAGGGTTACTGGCGTGGGTAGTGCGAGCCGAACCACTCGCGGGTAATACAGAACGGGACGTCGTTTTGAAGGGTTGCTGATGGGGATTCTGCTGCTGCTGCTGATGATGATGAGATGAGCCAGCACCTGGTGCGCCTCCCCGTCTCTGGGGGGCAATGCCAAGCTCATTCGCCGCCATCTGCGCCAGCCTCAGCGGTTTATCCGGGTCCGAGTACAGCGCGTTGCCGCTCTGCCTCAGCACCTCATCCAGCTCCACCATCCTGCGCACCAGCGCCGAATCGCGGTTGGTAGTGTCCGGATACTGATCCACTGCCGCCGCCTTACTGGCATCCAGCGTACGCGACCACTGCTCTGCTTCCCCCGGGCGGGGGCCGGTCCCGGATTCCTTCAGATCGCGGATATAGTCCTTCAGATGATCCATCTGCTCATCTATCTCCGCCACCTTATCAAAATCAAGATCCCGCGTCATCGCCACCTTGCGCTCAGCCCGTAGCTGAGACAGCAATGCGGTTGATTCATCCACAGACTGAGGAAAATGATGCCCATCATCATCCCCCTGCGCCTGTGTATTAGCATGTGACTGCGGATGCTCCAGCTGATCGCGACCGTCGTGATCGCGGCCATCGTCGAGGTGGTGTTGCTGTTGCTGCTGCTGCTGATCCTGCCGGCCCTGATCTTCGCCCGCCGCGGCCCTGTCTGATGACGTTGCGGCATCCGTATCCCGCCCCAGAATAGACTCGGCCTGCGCCAGAGCATTCTTCATCGAGACACTGTTGCCCGACATCACCGCCCGCTTACGAATATCAAACGCCAGCGCCTCCACCTCATCCTCCGGCCGAAACCGGTACTGAGGTCCCTTCCTGCCGCTGGCAGTATTGACGTCGCCGCCGCCCTGGCCGGAAATCTCCTGGCCCTCGGCATCATCCACGTCACCATCGCCATCGCCACCAGAGGCCGCCTCATCATTCTCCTCCTTCAGCAACTGCTGTTGCTCATGATAAGCCCCCAGCAAAGACCCCACCGCATCCCGATACGCATCAATCTCACTCCCCTCCGCATCCCCTCCCCTGTCCCCATTCTGTCCATCTGCACCGGAAACAGCCTCTCTCACAAAAGGCTCTCCCGCCATCTGGGAGGATTGGGCATTCGCCTCAAATTCGCTCATGCCGTATACGATATCAGCATTGTAGCTGATTTGTCAACAAGCATTTGCC
>JBGGNE010000549.1:0-10390 GCA_041287705.1 Methylacidiphilales bacterium
GCGACGTGTTCGAGGTTACCCTGACGCTGGAAATGAAACAGGCGCAGGAGTTTATTCTGGTGGAAGATCGTCGCCCTGCCGGGTGCGAGTTCGGCGACGACACCATCAGCGGCCCGGCCGCCCCTCGGGCCGCGCATCATGAACTGCGGGACGACCGCATTTGCGTCTTCTTTACACACCTGCCGGCCGGCAGCCATACGGTGACGTATCTGCTCCGTGCCGAAACACCTGGGATAAGCCACGTGCTTCCCGGTATCGCCTACCCCATGTACCAGGAGAAAACACGTGGCGAAACTGCCTCGGATATCATTCGAGTGAAATCTCTATAGCGCCCGCAGGCATAGCGGACGACAATTGATTGGGTTTCAGTGCCGATACCCGCACGATGCTGAAGATCATGTTGATACTGAGCGATTTCTGAACGACGTACAGATTCTCGCCCTCCGCCAGCCGGTCGTGGCCGGGGTGGATGGCGATATCGCAAGGCAGCAGCCACATCACCGGCTCCTTTATAAAGGGGAGATGCACTTTCTTGTCACTGTATGTTCGAAGAAGGCCGGGAAGCTGCTGCCCGGTTTCCGCATCCCAGAAAAGGACGCTGGAAAAGAGGTCTTCCTTCACATCTCTATGGAGATAACCGCTGACCTGGGTGCACGCTATGCGTTTTCCATCCTGGCTCCACCGGTAGACAGGCAACTCGGTATCGGCCCTGGAGCCGGGCACATAGGGCATGGGCAGTTGGCTGGAATGTCGCGGCCCGGTTTTATCAAAGATATTCATCGTGATATAAAGCTCCGGAGAATAGCATGCCTTGCCACTTCCCTTTATCTGGTCCATGACAAAACGGCTGCCGTCCGGGCTCCAGACAACTTGTCGCGCACGCTGCCGGTTGTGCTTCAGCAGAGTGCTGGATTTGTCAGGCAGACGGATGATGCGCAGCCCCTCAAAATAAGAGTGAAGCGCGAGGGATGTTCCATCAGGAGTCCACGACAGGCTGGAGTAAAACACCTGCTCAGGAACGAGATCTTTCAGGGAAATTCGCTCCATCGCAGGGTTTCCGTCCGCCCCTTGCTCCCATAGAATGAGCTCCTGATTAACGCCATAAATTACAGCCAGCTTTGACTGTATCGGACACCATGCCACAGGCTCCTGTATTCCATTGGCACGCATCCCGGTGCCGGGAAGCTCCCACGTAGCTCCGGCCCGGCCGGGACGCAGGTCCCAAATGGTGACCTTGAACTTGGCGTATCCGCACAGCATGGTGCTGTCCGCGCTCCACAGCAGCTTCAGATTGCTCAGCTCCGCAAACTCGGGGATTGCAGGTATGCCGCTTCGCTCCCGTATCCTGCGCGAGGACACATAGCCCCAGCTGTCATAGGTCAGCACATCAATGACACCGTCATCATAGGCTGCTGCCAGCATTGTCCCTTCCCGATTCCATTCCACCGACAACACACTGGCATTTCGAAAGTGCGTGCGCCCGCAAAAATCAGCTACTACCCATAATCCTGCCAAAAGCAGAACGACTGCCACAGCAGAAAGAACAAGCACTACGCGTCGGTACCGCTGCATCCACCCATACGCGATGCGAAACGGTTTAAGCAAGACTCCAAAAAAAGGTCTCATGGTCAGGTTTGGAGCCGCTAACTTAGATCGGAGGCCGCACCACGTCCACATATCTCCACATATGAGGACGATCTTCCCAATTCACAAGTATCGGCACACTCCATGCTCCACAATCCCCAGCGACGACGCAGTCGTCAGCCAAAGGGTCCAGCGTCACGCTGGTCACGCTGATGGTGCAAGCTTTTTGAAGTCATTCGTCCCATCGTTACCACTCAGGGAGTCGCGCGCGGCTTGCGGGAAGTGTGGTTCTTTTTGGCACGCAGACGGTTCCGTGTTTAAAAGTTCGGCTTGCATAGGCTGCAGACTCGGACAAGTGTAGTACAGTTCAGCATTCCGCCTCCCAGGAAAAAACCTTATGTCCAACGAAAAAATATCTTCCATCGCCATAAGCCCCTGGATGGGCAAGATGACTCTGTTCGCCGGCCTCAGCCCCGAGGCGTTAGCCGATATCGAAGATCAGGTCGAGCACCGCCGCTACAAAGGCGGGGAGGTTATTCTGAGTGAAGGCACCTTTGGCGAGGAAGTATTTATTATCGCACAAGGCTCCGTGGAAGTTCAGGTGAAGAATCTGGACGGCCGCACCAGCACTCTCGCCACGCTGCAGCCTTACGACTGCTTTGGCGAAATGTGTATCATCGAAAGACAGGCACGCTGCGCCACGATTCGTACCGCGGAAGTCAGCACCATTTACGTCGTGAAGCGCTCTACGCTGGACCAGTTGCGGCATACCCGGCCGGAGCAGCACGCGCTCATCATCATGAACATTGCCCGCGAACTGGCCAAGCGCCTGCGCGCCATGGACGAACGCTTCGTCTACGGCAGCGTGCTCTGCGGCGCCTGGGATCATTAACAACATTAGTAACTTCAGGAATATGGGAAAAAGGACGCTATGACCGAGGATTCCGAAGCCAGGACCGATATCGCCACGGAAGCACCACCCGTGGGTGCCGCCGTTTCTTCCGTCGAACCCACCGTTGCCGACGAAGGTACCGGCGTCGCCCTTCCCGGGGACGCGGCAGCCGCTTCGCCCCCGCTTGTGCCGTTCTACTCCCCGCGCAGCGCCTTCATGCCCCGGCCCCGTCCGTTTCTTTCGGATGTACCGCTGTTTAACGGGGTATGCGAGGATGCGCTGGCCGCACTGGAGATCTCTGCGACGGAACACGTCTTCCACCGCAACCAGGAGATTGTGCGTGAAGGTGCGTTCGGCCATCACCTCTTCATCCTTGCCCGCGGCAGCGTGGAAGTTGTGAAGGGGGAAGGCAACGCTCAGGTCAAACTCGCCGAGTTCAAGCGCCTGGATTTCTTCGGCGAACTGTGTCTGGTGGAAAGCGTACTACGCACCGCCACCGTCCGCGCCAAAGAGCCCACCCTGGTCTACAGCATCAGCAGCGCCACCCTGCACAAGTTCGGCGTCTTCTGGCCCGCTGACCACGCTATCATTATTGAGAACCTTGTGCGTGTACTCAGCGGGCGCCTGCGCCGCATTGATAATCTGTACGCGGCCAAGGCATTTTAGTTTTCTGCACCAGAAAGAAGTCTTATCTACGCATAGCTTTTATCGTGAACGCCGAATCCAGCCTTTAGTGCTGGATCCGGCGTTTTCTTTGAGCCCGGGGCCGTTATCTGCCCTGAGCACTTACCTCGTACGAGCTGCCAGGCACTACATTGAAGCTGCTGAGCCACAGGCGGGCGCGGCGGGCTGAAGTCAGGCCGGCGGACTGAGCGTAGAAGATGGAGAAGCGTTGGTTGGTGCTCAGTTGCTTAGCCTTGCGCAGGCGGTCATCTGGATTATCCGAGGTGCTTAGCGTGGGAGTTGTCGGATCAGGTGTCGGGCCGGGAGGATCGGGTGGGGGCGGCGGTGCGAGGGTCAGCTTATAGTTGGCGCCCAGGATGGCATCAGCATCGCCGAACCAGATGTCACGCAGTTCGCCATCCAGGGAAGCAAAGTCGCCCAGAATCACCTGTGTGGGATCAACCGCAAAAAGCGATGCCGTGCCGGCGCGGATATGGCCCAGATTGTAGAAGTAAGAGGTGGCTCCGTACTCGGGACGCGCGGCGTTGAAGTTATCTGTCAATGCCTGGAAATGGCCGCCGGCAGTCAGCGTAGTGTCGAAACCGATAAGGATGGAGCGGCCTGCCACGATACTGATGTCTTTGCCAAAAGTGAGGTTGCCATCAATCTCCACATCATACAGCCCTGAGGACGCGGCGGTAAATTTCGAGGTTTCGACCAGCGGAGAGCCAGTGATTCCGAGAATACCGCTTGTGCCATCAAACCCGGCCGCGAGGAAGAGCGAGCCCGTTGATCCGCTGCCGGCCAGGGGCGCGCCGATATAGAGGTTGCCGCTGCTCAGCAGGCTGAGAGTGTAGGACGAACCGCGATCGCCAAACGGATCTGCAACGTCCACGACCAGACCGCCCTCCGTATTGGTGGAGACAAGCGTGAAGTTGCCGCGACGATAGTTGCCGCCGATGATCTGGGCGAAACGCTCGTTGATCGTCGTGGTATCCGACGTGGAAAGAGCGTTGTAATCCAGCGTGCCGGTTCTGAAGAGAATGTCGGAGTTGGTGATCAGGTCACGATTATCGGTGCGATGGCCGATCCAGTAATCAGCTCCCGGCCTTGTGCCGCTCACCAGCGATGTTTCGCCGCCGACCATCACTACGATCTGGCCGCTGCGCTCGCCGCCTGCATCATTGGCGGGAACACGTCCGTGACCGATGAGAGCGTAGGTATTGCGTCTGGTGCCGGCCGCCATGGTCAGATCACCGTCCAGGTTAATGGCAATGTTACCAGTCAGTGGGGCATCCACCAGATCGAAGGGCAGCGAGCTGTTGTCCACCCTGGAATTCGTATGCCCAATCTGGACGAAGGAGCCTGCGTAAGTGCCGCCCTGCATGTAGAGGCTTCCACCCGTGACGCTTATATCTCCGCGAATGAAGCTGGGATGTGACGTGAAGGTTAAGAAATCAAAGCCGTTAACCAGGGCAAGGCCGCCGTGGCCAATAATCGCATAGTTGGCGGTGTAGCAGGGGCAGCCGTTGCCCGCTGTCATCACAATGGAGCTTCCAGCGTTGCCTGCTACGGTGATATCGCCTTCAATGGAGGTGATAGCGGGAAGGAACGGGATGATCCCGATGCCGCCATGGCCGATCTGTACAAAGGCGCCGCCCAGATCAGTTCCCGCAATCATTACCAGGTTCTGGCCATAGTTGACGTTGATGTCGCCGCTCAGTGAGCCGGGAACTATAGAAAAGGGCGAGGACAGATCATGGCCGATCTTCGCGAATGACAGACCGTCGTGATCTCCTGCCACGATTGCGATGGTGGATGCGGATACGTTAATGTTGCCCGAGATCTCGGAGACAATGGTGCCGCCGCTGCCGTTACCGATCATGGCGTAGGATCCGTCACCTCTGCCGCCTGTAATGGAGAGCACTCCGGTGCCGGTCACATCAATAGTGCCGAAGATTCCACCCGGGCCGCCGCAGCCGCAACCGCCAATGTTGACGCCAAAGCCGTTGCCGATCTGTGCAATGGAGTTGAGGCCTTTGCCGCCCTGCACGATAAGCGTACCGAACGTGACGGATATGTTGTTGGTAATTGTCCCGCTATCGGCGGAGAGACCTCCGTGGCCGATCGTCGCGTAAGTATCTATGCCATTGCCGCCCAGCAAAGCTATGGAGAGGCCGGATATCGTAATGTTGCCCTGGACAAAAGAGTCAATGCGCGAGCTGTCTCCAATGTGGCCGATCTGTACGAAACTGCCTTCGCCATTGCCCGCGTCCAGCGTTACAATGCTGCCGCCTGTCAGAGATATATCTCCATAAACGAAGCCGCCTGCATAAGCAGATGCGCCGCCGTTGCCCACCATGGCGAAATTACCCGTACCGTTGCCGCTCTTGATCTGGAAATTCTGCGACGCATGCAGCGTAATTCCACCCATGATCTCGTTCGTCACGGTAATAGAATCGCCGCCATGCCCGATCATGGCATAGGCGTAGGGCCCTTTGCCCGCTGTCATCAAAAGGCTGCGCGTTGAGCTGCCAAAGGTGATTTCGCCCGCGATGCGGTTGTTCACTGTGACTCCACTAGAATCGCCATAGCCGCCGCCATGGCCGATCTGCACATAGGCGGATTCTCCCTTGTTCTTGCCCTGAAGGACGACGTCGGTTGCATTCACCCGCATGCTGCCTTCCAGCGAATCCGCTGTGGATTCAATGCCGCCGTGCCCAATCTGGGCATACGCAAAATCCGCGTTGCCAGAGGTCATATTGAGTTCGTAAGGCGTCCAGATGGAGATAACGCCGTCGCTCAATCCCTGGGTCGATCTGCTGCCGCCCAGGCCGATCTGAACGTATGTATCCACGCGCGTGCCGCCAACAAGATTGATATCACCCGTGCTGGTAATGAAAATGTTCCCTGTGGTACTCGTGCCGATATTGGACTCCAGACCTCCGTGGCCGATTTGTGCCCATGCACCTTTGCCCGTGCCACCCTGCACGGTGAGGTTTCCACCGGAACTTAGCGTAACCGTGCCCGAAAGAGTATTAGCTGAAAGTGAATTGCCACCGTGGCCTACCAACGCATAGTCGTTATTGCCACTGCCGGCCAGCACGTTAATCGCACCGCTTGTGGACGTTACCGAAACATTACCGGATATGGAGGCATAGCTTCCAGCAGGCCAATACGTGCTGTTTCCATGACCAATCTGAGCATTCGCATTGGCACCTGTACCGCCTCTGACGTTGATGTCACCTGCCGCAGTCACCGTTATGTTGCCATAAAGTGTGGTATTTATGCTGCTGGCACCGTGGCCTATCTGGGCAAAACTATCTTTGCCGGCAAGCACTTGTACGGAATTGCCGGCCTGCACCAGGATGTTTCCTCCTATGGATTGGCTTGCTCCCGCAGCACTCATGACGTGCCCGATTTTGGCGGCGCTGTATCCGAGAATGGGGTCTGCTGCAACTATGACATCGTGTTTGGAATAGACATAGATGTCTCCCTGGTGGCTTGGTGTTGTGTCCGAACCAATTATGCTCCAGATGCCAGTGGAGGTTGGAGATCCGCGCACGACGACATCATATCCCGCGACTAATGTATCGCCATTATTGCTGACCAGAATAACAGTTCCACTCTGGCCACTCTGACCGCCGACATATACGGATCCGCCGTCATTAGAAACAAAGACTACGCCTCCCGCTCCGTTGTCATTGGGCAGCGTACCGTTAAATCCGTAGTTCTCTGCAGTTACCAACGATGCTGCGTCAGAAGTAATGGTGGCGCCGTTCCAGCCTGCTATCAGATTTAACGAGCCTGTGCCCAGGTTAACAACGGCATTCATCGCGAAAATATCGTCCTGAGCCAGCAGGGTAAGGCTGTAAACGCTATTCCAGCTGACAGGAGCTTCAATCGCGATGTCACCACTTGCGTTGTCTCCCGAAACAGCGGGGCGAAGCCCTCCCATGGAGTTATAAATGCCGCTGGTGGAAACGATAACGTTGTTGCTTGCAAGAAGCGTTGTCAGAGTAGATGTGTTGAGTATCGAATCTGCGGCGGTCGAACTAATCGAAGTATCGGTTCCGACCAAACCCGTGGACAGGGCATTGTCAGGATCGGCTGAGATCGTGATATTGCTGGGATCCAGCAGCAGAATCCCACCACCCGTCTCTACGCCGCCGCGGAAATCCAGATAGCCCTTTGAGCTTACTTCAACAAAGCCGCCCGTACCGGGAGCAGCAGGCCCCGATGTATTGCCGCGAACGCTGATGTCCCCGTACATGCCTGTGGCTTCATCACTCCATACCACTGCAGTACCGCCCTGGGTGCCGCCATCTGCCTTCACCGTGGCGCCCTTCTCCACGACCGTTACGGTTGCGTTCTTTACCGCGCCGTCCTTGCCCTGAAAGCCCCCGCCAATATTCACTGTGCCGCCTTTGGCGTACTTGCTGCTTGCGTCTATTTTTGCGGTTTTTGATACCAGCACCTTCTCACCCGTTACGTCGATGCGACCGCCGTTTTTGCCGGGCGCTTTGCTGGTGGCGATAAGGCTGCTGGAGTTGCGTGTAATACCGCTTTCGGCGCGCAGCACGATGCGGCCTCCGCTCTTGTCCACCGTGGTGGCGCGGATGACCCCGCTGTTGTTGACAGCAAGCGCGTATTCATTACCGCCTGCCGCACGAAGCTCCGCTGCTGTGGCGCGGATGGAGCCGCTGTTCGACACAGATCCACCGCCGCCCGAACTGGCGTTGCTCTTGATATAGACGCGTTGCTCGCCGGAAGGCTTTACGAGCACTTCCGTGCCGCCTGCCAGGTTAACACTTCCGTTTTTGGCGCGAATCTTGCCGGTATTCTCCACCTGTCGTGCGATCAGCGTCACGTCGCCATCGGTTGCCTTGATCTTACCGTGATTCACTACGCCGGCCTTGCTGGTACCGCGGAACGTCATGTCGCCACCTCCAAGAAACTCCGCATCACTGACATCGTGCGTGGATGCCGTAAAACTGCTGGTGTTAATACGCCCCGTCTTGCCGATCACCACGCCGTTAGGATTGACCAGATAGACTTTGCCGTTGGCGTTCAGTGTACCATTCAGTTGGGATGCACTGCCCCCCGTCACCCGATTGAGCGTCGCGGACTGGCTGTTGGGCTGGACGAAAGTGGTTTTTTCGCCCTGATTGATGCTGAAATCATTCCACTTGATAATCGCCCGCTGGCTGGACTGATTGATTGTCAGGTTGCCCGGTCCGCCGGAGATATTGGCTGATCCACTGCTGACCGTACCGCCGCCGGGATTTGCCCAGATGACCATGGATGGCAAGGACATCCAGACAATTAGCCACGTCGCAAGCAGCTGTCGTAATACCAGGAAGCGTGAAATGGACGAAAGCATAGATTTTCCCAATGGGGGTGCGACTTTAGAAGAGGAGATGCCACTATCACAAGGCCTGACAGGGCAAATACTAATGCGAACCACTTTTACGTATTTGCGAAAAATTAGGGAGATTCTTTTATCAACTATGGTGAGCTCAGTCGATAAAATGGAGGGTATTTCAAACATCTCCGTCTGGAAGAAGGCCGCAATAATCTTGCAATTTTGGCGATGCGGGGTGGCGCAACTTCGCGTAAGCTAGCGGAATGACCGACAGTCCTTCCCAGAAGATTACGCCGGAAAGCCTGGCAGAATGGAAAGCGGCGCGCCGTAAAATCCCCACTCTTACCGCCTATGATTATCCCACCGCAAGGCTGCTGGATGAGGCGGGAATTCCGTTTCTGCTGGTAGGCGACTCGCTGGGCATGGTGGTACTGGGCTTTAAGGATACGACCCAGGTCACGATGGACCATATCGTACACCACCTGCGTGCCGTATCGCGTGGCGTGACAGCCGCCATGGTGGTTGCCGATCTCCCTTTCGAGAGCTATGAGACCGACGCGCAGGCCGTGACCAATGCGCGCCGCCTGGCCGATGCGGGTGCCGATGCCGTGAAGCTGGAAGGCGGCTCCGACATGGCTCCCCGTGTGCGTGCCATTCGGGGGGAGGGGATCGCCGTCGTTGGGCACATCGGGATGCTTCCCCAGCATATTCGCGAAGAGGGTGGCTATAAGATCAAGGGCCGCCTGGAGGCGGAGCGCACCCGGCTGCTGAACGATGCTCTGGCGATCGAAGCTGCAGGCGCGTGCGCTATCGTCATGGAGCTGGTGGTACCGGATCTGTCGGCGGAAATCTCCCGCAGGCTGCGCATCCCCACGATTGGCATCGGCTCTGGCGAGGAATGCGACGGCCAGATTCTGGTTACAACCGATCTGCTGGGCACATTTCCCTGGTTCAAGCCAAAGTTTGTGAAGACGAAGCACAATCTGGCCGGACAGATGACCGAAATCGTGCATAGCTACATGGCGAGCGTTCAGGGCCATGTGGAAGAGCATTCTTAAGCCTGGGCGGGCAGGAATCGATTCATTACTATTATGGGCAAGGTCTTACCGGATATTTCTCCCGAACTGGCGGAGTGGATCGCCGCGCAAAAGGTTTTCTTTGTTGGCAGCAGTCCGCTGAGTGCGGAAGGTCACGTAAACTGTTCCCCAAAGGGTGGGGATTGCCTGCGCGTACTGGGACCGCTGGAAGTGGTGTATCAGGATTACACCGGCAGCGGCGCTGAAACCGCCGCGCATTTGCGTGAGAACGGTCGCATTGTGGTGATGTTTTGCGCGTTCGAGGGGCCGCCTCGTATCGTGCGTCTTCATGGCCGCGGCCGCTACATTGATGCCCGGGATCCGCAGTTTGGCGAGATGGCCGCGCGCTTTCCGCCCAATCCCGGCACGCGCGGTTTTGTGCATGTTAAGGTTTCGCGCGTGGGGAGCTCGTGCGGCTTTTCCATTCCGTTCTTCGATTATCGCGAACCGCGTGAGACTCTGGACAAATGGTCTGGAGCCAAGACGCCAGAGGAATTACAGACCTATCGCCGCCTACATAACCATAGCATCGACGGACTGTCGGCAGAGTACGAGGAGTGAGACGAGAGGAGCAGGGCAAAAGGGGAAAAAGGGGAGTTGGCCTCCTCGCAAACAGACTGAGAGACTGCGAATGCTCACGCTCAGTCCGTAACGAGCGCAATGTTGCGTACGGCAGGCCGCTTTTCGCTCAGGACGTAGGTACGGTTGTACTGCGGCCAGCGCGTCGTGGGATTAATCGACTTTTCCGGCACGCTGTAGAGATAGAGGCGTTCGGCGTCGCCAGAGTCGGATTCGGCGGAGAGCACCGTG
>JBGGNE010000550.1:0-3778 GCA_041287705.1 Methylacidiphilales bacterium
CCTCGCACCCTTCCCCGGCCTCGCCTGCTACTTCCGGCCCTGCCACTGCCCATGTGGCGGATCGCGACGGCGCGGGCGCGGATTCCGTAACTGACAGCGCGCCTTCTTCCGCGGCTCCTGCGCCTGCGCCCACGGCTTCGGATTCCTCATCCGAATCAGCGCCCGCGCAAAAGAAAGGTCAGCAGTACGCTTCTCCAGATCAATATCCCACGGAAGAACGCATCCCCGGCGGCGGCGCCAATGCGACGGCATCCGAAGACTCTTCCCCGAGTTCCGCGCCCACGGCGAAAAAGGCGCAGTACGCCGCTCCCGATCAGTATCCCGAGGAAGAGCGCATACCTGCCAACCACGATGCCACCGGCGGCAGTGCAAGCTCAGCGCACGGGCATACGCCCGGCTCTGGTACCAGTTCAGAATCCGGCGGCCCGCTTCCCGGCAATGGCGCCAACACAACTACCGCGACAACTTCCACCGTGCCGGAAACTCCCGGCAGCCCCGCCAGGCTCACCCGGACGACAACTACCAGCGTGAACGGCACAACCACGACGACCACCGTCACGTCGTCTGATAACAGTGGTCTCGAAAGCCCTAACCTGCCCGCGCCGATTCACAAGCGCGAGCCCGTCGCCAGGCCCCAGGACCTGCTGGGAATGCTGGATAACATGGCCGTCTCCAACCGCAGACCCATCCTGCGCGTGGAAATACATCCGATGCCTTCGCCGCTGCCGCCCGACGCGTACTACTCCATGGGCATCCGCGTTCTCTTCCGCAACGCGCCCGCGCTGCAAATCGCCACGGAGCCCGAGCGCGGCCGCTACGCGCCCTGGCTTATCCCCGTCTCCCGCTTTGTTACGGATAATCGCGCCATCGTCATGGGCTGGTCTTCGGCGGGACCCGGTCTATGCACGCTGCACGCGCTGGCCGTTCAGCTTACTCCCAATGGCCGCGCTCTTACCCCCACGGACTACCTGCGTGTCGAGTACGCCCAGCCCTGCGGCGGACTGCTTCTCAGCGAGAAAGAAGGTATCTGCCTTCTTGGCGTCGAGCTCCCCACCGACGAAGCTCAACTGGACGGGAGCCGTTACTTTATCGATTCCGTGGGCACCCTGCTCTCCTATGCCGATCTGCCTCTCGCCGATACCAGCACCTGCACCCCGGATGACGGCGCCTTCACCCGCGTGGATAATCTGGCTTACCTGACGTTCGGCATGCCTCGCAAAGCCAATGTCATCTGGCTCGACTTCAGCACCGGCAAATTCCGCACCATTGCCACTCCCTCCATGGCCATGACCCAGAAGCAGGCCGCGGCGGCAGCACTTAAGCTGGCGGCCGCACCCGCCAAACCAGCCACGCCCGGCCAGCGAGGCAAGTTGCCCTCGCTCTATCGCCGCACGCTCACGCCCGCCGAAGAGCTCGCCGAGCACCGCCGCATACAGGCGGAAACCGTGGCCAAGAAGAATGGCCGGCAACTTCCCCGTCAGGAAGAGAAACCCAAAGATGAGACCACTGTTCAGCAAAAGGGTCAGCCCATCCCCGCTCCGGCGGATATGTCCGCGCCCTACATGGGCAGCCCGGACTATAACGCCAACTCCCCCAGGGGCCGCTCCACGGGAGACATGGCCCCCTTCGGCGGTGGCGCGGGCGGAGTGCCGTAAAGCATGAGCTGTCCAGCCTGAGAGTACCGCATTCTACCTCTTGCCCTTCACTTTATCCATTCTGTCCTTTTCAGGCGATTAGCGCCGCATACACTGACGCCCATGCAACATGGTGTGCGCACCGCATTCATTCTCGGGGCCGGGCTCGGCACCCGGCTGCTGCCCTGGACACAATCCTGGCCCAAGCCACTGCTTCAGATCGGCGGGCGCCCTCTCATCACCCACGCCTTTACCCACGTACAGGCTCTGGGTATAGAGCGCCTGATCGTCAACACGCACCACTGCTCCGGCCGCTACGGACAACTCTTTCCCGATGGCCAGTGGAACGGCCTCCCCATCACCTTCCGCCATGAACCCGATCTTCTGGAAACCGGCGGCGGCATACGTAACATCCAGGATCTGCTGGATGCCGGCGACGACTGGCGCCTGCTGATCTACAACGGCGACGTCATCTGCACGCTGCCGCTGGAGCCGCTGCTGAATCACCACGCCGCGTCCGGCAACGAAGTCACCCTGGCCCTGCGCACCACTGATGAGCCCCGGCATATCGCGTGGTGCCCGCAGACAGGTCGCGTCATCAACATTCGCGGCATGCTCCCCTCCTCTTCCCCGGCCTCGCCGGAAACTGAGGCAACCGTGAACTGCCTCTTCACCGGGATCTACGTGATTGAGCGCCGCTTTCTGGAGCGTTTCACCCCAGGCGAGAAAGTCTCCGTTATCCCCGCTTTTCTTGACATGATTCGCGAAGCCCAGGCAAACCCCGCCGCATCCGGTCTCGGCGGTCTACTGCTAAACGAAGGAGAGTGGTGCGACGTAGGCACCCGCCCGGTCTTTGCCTCCATTGATGCCCGACTGCGCGCAGCCGCTTCCCTGCCTCCTGCGGACCTCGAAGCCCATCCACCGTATCCGCTGGCGGGATAAAAAGGGAAAATTTGCATCACTTTTTCATCGAAACGTTAAGATCAGCAGTTGTATGACGACAACATGACGGGCGGTAGCTGCAACACCGGACTAAAGCTCATCTCGCTCTTTCCTGCTCTCGCTTTCAATAAACCAGCCACTGAAATCGGCCATATCCGTTCCGTCTCTTTTCAACAAAAAGCAGATATCTGAACCACATTTGAGTACATCCTGATTCTTTAATATCAGACAGTTACTTCATATTGAAAAGGACCACCGAATTTTCTTGAGTGCTAAATAAATTCAACCGATAATACATACAGGGTAACACTTCGCTTTCAGGGCTGCGAAATGTCATCTCTTTTTTCAACATTGATGCGGAAATCTTGTCACCCGCTCCACATTCGACTATTCTATCGCGAATCTACCTAATTAGATTTTATCACGACAAGCCGCACCCCCTCTGATAAAAGCCCCTTTATAGACTGACTGCCGAATTCTGTCCGCCTGGAATTTCCCGATGCTCGACGATTATCCCAACCCGCATCAGCCTGACGACGGCACGGAGCGCACCTCCTACAGCCATAGCGGTCACGGGCATGGCCATCGGGAACATCAGCATCGACACGCCTCCTACGGCACCAATAACGGCAATGGGCACGGCGCCCACGATCAGCTCCCCCCCGGCTTCGAAGCATTGCCGCAAGGGTTTGAGCCGCTTCCCGAAGGCGAGCAAGGCGAATACGTGGAAAACAACGGCCAGGAGCAGGGTCCTGATCAAAACGGCTACGATCCGCACCATCAACATTACGCCCAGCACCATGGCCACGATCAGGGTCAGGGCGAGGGTGAGCAGGAAGATTTGCACGGCCAGTACAGCCACTACGAACAGAATGTACAGGGCAACAACGAGTACGGCTACGATGATGAGCAGCAGGGCGGCGAAGCCTATACCACACAGGGCATCGCATCCAACTTTCAGCAATACACGCAGTTGCAGCCCGGCGAGCGCCTGGATCAGTTCGAGATCGTACGCGAAGTAGCGCACGGCGGTATGGGCACAGTCTATAAAGCCCGCGATACCACCCTGGACCGCGTCGTTGCCATCAAGATCCTGCACGACACCTACGCCGCCAGCCCCCAGCATCAGGCCCAGTTTCTGCAGGAAGCGCGCGCCGCAGCCGTACTGCGCCACACCAACATTGTGCCGCTGTACTACGTTG
>JBGGNE010000551.1:0-5743 GCA_041287705.1 Methylacidiphilales bacterium
CGGCATCATCTACTCCAGCCACATCTATCCCTGGAAGAAAGACTGGCAGCCTAAAGTGCTGGACGCCGCCGCCAGGTACCCGATCTTCATCGGCGAAGTTGGCACGCCGCCGGACTACAGCAGCTTCAGCTTCATCCCCATGAAGGAACGCTACCCTATCGAAGGCTGGGCAAACGACATGATCGCCCTCATCCAAAAGCACGAGCTCCACTGGACCGGCTTCAGCTTTCATCCCAACTGCGGCCCCATGGTCATCAAAGACTGGGACTACACGCCCACGCCTTACTGGGGCATATACGTCAAGGAAGCGCTACAGGGAAAGAAGTTTGAGCTGAAGGCGTTGAGGTAATCACGGCAGGCTCAGCTATTGCTGGGGGATCCATGACCACTTTTCGTCGGGAAGTGGTCACTGTCTCTGTTTCGCCTGCCGGTGTCTCACTAAATGTCCGCAGTGTCGATCCACCAGTGCGGATCGGGAGGCAGACCATGGACGTAGATGTCGGCAGGAGCCAAAGTGCAGGAGAGATCTTCCAGTTCTTTCGCAAATGCCTGGACCGCAGACTGAGGCAGGCTGACGAAGAGGCCGGAAATACCCAGGGCGGCGCTGTGCGAGACCGCCTGTCGGAGCAAGTCGGCACCGGATGCCGGATCGCTCCAGGCGAACCCGGAAAGGTGTGTCGAAAGCAGTTCCCCTCCGGCGCCGCCATCGCCTCCAATCATAAGGCGCTTTCCCAGAAGCGTATCTTCCAGCGTACCGCAGGCCCGGCCATCGGCTGTCAGCAAGTGCACTGGGGCCATCTGTGAGCGGAGGCTGCTGTTGCCGTTGGCGGCGACATAGCCGTGGCGACTGATCCGCTCTCGTGCATCAGAGATGACCTCGGGGGAGACGGTCCGTATCTGTGGTACTTCACACTGTCCCCGGCTCGCCAGGCGCATCACGGTGATTTCACCGCCGTGGATAAATTCAGGGATCTCCAGACGGCCCGTGTAGGTGGACGGAGTTCGGGTTGTGCCGCGCATGACCACGCTCCAGGCCCGCGTAATATTGCGCTCACGGCATTGGGTCGCGGCGCTCAGGATAAGACGTGGCATTACACGCGTCTGCCGGGCGTCGGGGGCCATCTTCAGGTCGCACAGATAGGCGGCGGGAATGGTTTCGCCGTCATGGTGCAGGGTGCGTTCGATGCAGGCAATGGTACCCAGCACGCGCTCCTCTCGCAGGGCAACAAAAAGAGCGGCCCTGCCCATTGCGTGAAAAAAAGGGAGATAGTGGGCTCCGTGCGAGATATGGAAGTACTGAGTTGTGCCCAGGGGATAGCGAAAAGAGCGCTCAAACTCTGCCAGAGCCGCAAGCATAGGCGCATCCGGAGGCGACTGAGCATCGAAAACCCGGACGATCATGCGCGGCGACCGAGGTGGATGAAGGGATAGAAGAAACTCCGGTCCGCGGCTTCCATGGCGGCCCCGTGCGCTTTGTCCCACATGATGTCAGATGCAAGCCCGGGAATATCCAGGCTGCTGTTGAGCTGCCGGATGATGACGAAGCCTCCCGGTCGCAACACGCGGCTGGTGGCCTGCAACACCTGCTGCGCACTGGCGGGGCTCAGCCAGTCCAGAATGTTGGAGAGGTGGACGAAATCAACTGACCCAGCAGGCAGCCTGTCGAGGATTTCACCCATGCGCCCCTGAGTCCATTCCATGGCAGAGTTGGAGCTGTCTGAGTTGTTGGGCTCATTGCGCCACTGCCGGCTGGCATGGCCTTGTTGCAGCCAGTCGTACTCATGCCCCGCAGGAAAAGAGCCGGCCAGCATCTGCCACAGAAACGGATTGTGCGCGGGAGGGCGGCGCGCAAACTCGAGGCGGGTGCGCATCGCAAAGTGGTCGTGAAATGCGCGGGCAGGGTTCTGTGTTGCCTCCTGCCCGAAGAGACATACCAGATTCTCCAGGGACATCGTGGAGGCAAATGCCTCATCCAGCGCTTGCCCCAGTCCATCTAAACTGCCCGCGTCCTCTGACTCTCCGCCCAGCACCACGGGATGCTCTGAATGGAGGATGCCTCGCAATGCCCTGGCGTGGGGAGCGAGGTACTCGCGCAGGCAGGCAAACGTGGCCTCATAACGCCCGGCATTATCCGGACCAAGCTCTGCCACCACGTCCTCCGGGCCAAAAATGTTCGCGGGCAGCGCCAGACAGGTAAGGGCTGCCTGCAGCTCTGTTCGGCGCTGATCCGGATCCATAAAGGAATGCCCCAGCAAAGCGGCCGCCTGGTCCGCACAGCAGTGCTTCGCCAGATGCCATTTGAGTTTACTGAGCGCCAGTTGCGCCGGGTTCATGTCCACCAGATGCACTTGCCGTAAATGAGGGCAGCGACCCAGGCACACTCCGGTTTCACCGCCGGAGGCGATCATGACCACGGTGCTGCCCGCCGGCAACGCTTTGGCGATTTGCAGGTCAAGGCGAGGGTCTTCCCGAACCTGCGCGAAGGCCAGGGGCAGCTGCGCAGCCTTGACGGCCCATGCCTGGGGAACAGGTGGTATCAATGGCGATGCCATCCCAGGGGGCTGCGGCGCAGGCTGTGGATTAAAAACTCGAACACAAAGGCGCTGTAGGAGGAGATGTAGGGTGCGCCTTTGGCGGTCAGATCTTCACGGAGCGCCTGATGCAGCTCGGGTAAATGGTGCCACGGCACGCCCGGGTACAGGTGATGCTCCAGATGATAGTTCTCATTGCACATGAAATAGCGGACCAGCGGGCCGGTCAGAATCGAGCGCGTGCCCTGCACCTCATCCGTTGCGTGCTCCAGCAAGGTGTGCTGGCTCATTCCGCGGATGTTCACCATCGTGTTGATGAAAACCATGGGCATAAGCCAGCCATGCAACAGCCAGTTCCACGGCACCCCGCTCAGGATCACCGCTACGGCTATCCCAACCACGGCGAGCACTTCCGCAGCGATGCCGATGCGATCCCGCACCGTGCCCTGTCTCCACGCAAGGATCGGAATCGCCACGATATAGACCGGATAACCGACCAGCAGACGCAGCCAGTTGAGCGTAAAGACCATCCATGTCCAGCGTGTGTAATTGGCGTAGTGATCCGGATCTCCGTCATCACCCAGATGGGCGTGGTGATCCAGATGCAGGACACGGTAGGCGGAGAAATTCTGAAGCACCGGCCATGCGCAGACAGCGCCGAGCGCGTAATTTAACTTCACATTCTCGCACAGGGTGCCGTGCACGGCTTCGTGCGTAAACAGGCTGATTCCATGGAGAGAAGCCGCCGCCAGCAGATAAAAGGGAATGACCAGCAGCCAATTGTACCAGGCCCCGGCGCTCGCCTGCGCCGCAAGCCAAACCGCTGTCGACGCAGCACCAAAATAGAGCACACCAAAAATCGCCAGCCGTTGCCAGTGCAGCGAGGAATGCCGCTGGTGGCATGAGCGCAGGACAGCCGCCGGCGGCGCCGGATAGTGTGGAGGATGGTGGCTCATATTATATCACATCAGCTCATGTCATGCCGTAGCAGTGGCTTCAAGAAGGGGATGATCATTGTGGTCATGCTGCGTAGCCAGATCGCGATAAAGATGATCAAACACGTGCAGACCCAGCGCAATGCCATCCTCCACAGGTGCGCGATCTCCCTTTTCCCACGCCGGCGCCAGCACATCAAAGAAGCCCGCCGCGTGGCGCTTATCAATCTCCGCGTGCATGTTGTAGTGGATCAACTGCTTTTCGGAGAGCCAGTTGCGGTCCACCACAGTTTTGCCGATCAGGGCGGATATATCGGCAAACGCATATTCAATAATGCCCAGCATCGCAAAGGCCAGATCCGTCGACTCCATCTGGCACGCCCCCATCAACGCCAGATTAAACGCACGTACGCCCGCCCCCTCGCGCACCTGCCGCATGGCTGTGCGGTCCATGCCAATGCGGTGCATAAAGGTAAGGAACGTGAGGTCATGTGCCAGAGCTGGATCGAAGCGCGGCACTGAAGATTCATCGTCAAAACCATGCTCTTCCGCCAAGTTATGCAGCAGGGAGCGTCGTCCTTCCGAAGTTGGCATCCGGGCTGTCAGCATCGCCATGGGACGCGAGAAAAAGCGTACGGCGAAGTAGAACTGCGCCTGTGACAACCGAAATGTCTCAAGTCGCATGGAACCTGTACGCAACCCATCAAAATAGGGCCCCCGCAGTAGTGAGTGCTCTGTCAGAGCATCATCCGCGTATGATAAAAGACCAGCGGCTATACATGGAGCGACTTCCGAGCTGTCAATCATAGGCAGATTGTTCCACAACCTTCGTTAAATGTAAATAGTGAAAGTGTTTTTACATTCCAGCTTTTTGTATCGAAGGCGGCAGTCCTATCTGACAAAACCTATCACCGACAGAAAATGCATCTGCCCGCTCGATTGGCGCCGTTTGCAAGTGGATTGGCGCCCCCTGCTAGTGACAGAAGGAGCTTCGGGGGTATGCTGATACCACGGTTGGATCGTCCAACAACCAGCATCCATGAAGGCTCCACAAGACCATCTCCGCGCCAAAAGCAACGCACAGGATCGCATCAGGCTCGTCAATGTCTTCTGGGCCGGGCTGAAATCCATCGGCCTGACGCCGGGTGCCGTGCTTCGCCGCAGCAATCTGCCGCCTACGCTCTACAGCGGAGAAAGCGTTGTCACCACAGCGCAGTTCTTCGCGATCTGGCGGGCTGTTCGCGAACTGTGCGGCGATCCTTCGGTCGGCTGGAGATTTATGAGCCAGGTGGAGACCGACCAGTTTCACCCCACGCTCCTCGCCGCTCTGCACGCCCGTACTTTCCGGGACTCCATTGAGCGCCTCATCCGCTACAAGCGCCTTTGCAGCTCACAGGTTTTTCACATGTCGCCCCAGGGTGATCATGAGGTTCTGATTGAGGTATCTTTCCCTCTGGCCGGAGAGGAAGAAGTACCGGAATTTCTGACAGACTCTGCATTTGCACTGGTGATGGAACTCGGCCGGCGCGGCACCAAGACAAAGCTGGCGGCCAGGCGCATCGAACTCACCCGGCCTGCGGAGCCCAACAATGGCTTTGAGGAATACTTTGGCTGTCCGGTGAAATACGGCGCCGCGCGCGACGCTCTGATCCTGCGCCTGGCGGATGTGGAGCTGCCTTTCCTGACGCATAACGAAGAGCTTCTGCAAATGCTGGCGTCCCAGTTCGAGCATCAGCTGGAATCGGAGAGTCAAAAACCAGGCACCATCGCTCAGGTAAAGTGGGTGCTGAAGCGCCTGCTGGCCGGCAGCCGTCCGGATCTCCTCATGGTCGCCAAAGAGCTGGGCATGAGCGAGCGCACTTTGCAGCGCCGCATTACCGATGAAGGCTGCACATTCCGGCAACTGCTCAGTGACACCAGCCACGAGCTGGCCCGGCAATATCTCCGCGATGAGTCGAACGAAATTGTCGAGGCGGCCTTCCTCGTCGGCTTTGAAGATCCGAATTCCTTCTACCGCGCGTTTCGAGCGTGGGAGGGCACGACGCCTGCGGAGTGGCGGGCCGCGCATCGGAATTCCGGAGTACCGCTTTCCAGCAAAGGCTGATCAATCGCGAGACGTGAATCACCCATCAGTTGAAATCTACTACTCTTATGTCAAAACCCAGATCCTATTCAGTCAAAGCCTACTCTGCCGCCGGCGCTACCTCGCCGCTGGCCGCTGACACCATTCAACGCCGAGAAGTCACCGACCGCGATGTTGAGATCGAAATCCTCTTC
>JBGGNE010000552.1:0-12263 GCA_041287705.1 Methylacidiphilales bacterium
CCAGCCGCCGTCTCGCCCTGCTCCTCTTCTGGCCGTACAGGAGTCCAGCCTTACGCTGATCATTTTCCCGTCATGCTGCGACGCCTCCTTATCATCTTTGCCCTGCTGTTCGCTCTGGCGGGCGGAGCATTCGGCTACTACCTCTATGTCGTCAAAGAACGGCAGAAGATGGAGCATCAGTACGACCACCTTATTGATATCGCCGCTCGCGAGCAAAAGGTGGATCCCTACCTGATTCGTGCCGTTATCTGGCGCGAAAGCCGATTCAAACGCTTTGCCCGCGGCACAAGTGGCGAGCGAGGTCTGATGCAGCTGATGCCCGCCACCGCCAGGGAGTGGGCCAAGAAGAACAATCACGCCGACTTTAAGGAAGACGATCTCTTTAACGAGTACGTCAACATTCAGGCCGGTGTCTACACGCTGGCACGGGGCCTGCAGAAGTGGGCCGATCGCGACAACCCGATCCCTTTCGCCCTGGCGGAATACAACGCAGGGCGCTCACGGGTACATTCCTGGATAGATCCGGGCAACCCCACAAGCGCACGGGCGTTTTACGAGCGCATTGATATCCCCAGCACGCGGCGGTATGTATGGATTATTGAGCGCAAATACCAGGAATACCTCTGGCGCGAGCAGAATCCCAACTGGTGGTGGTGGCCGTACGAGTTCCTGAATAATCTGACTTCCAGTGAAGATGATCCGACAGTGACGGATTAGCCAATAGGAAGTTCAGTCGCGCAGATGCCGATTTTAGCCAGACAGCGAGCTTCCCAAAACGTTGGTATTGCGTCATTATAAGCTTAGTGCTCTAGTACAGAACACCCCTGCAATCGCCTTGCTATTTCCCCATGAAATTCCTACGCACCTTCGACTTTCGTACACTCGCCGCAGCATTCCTTTTCTCTACAGCCGCAGCCGCAGCGAATGCCGATATTCCGCCCACCCCGCCTGCAACCAACAAACCGGCCAAGCCCGAAGCCCCGGTCGTCACCTATCCTCCCCTGCCGCCCGCGGCGAAGTCCGAGCCGATTGACACCGCAAAGTACTCCGCCAAAATCCGTGTGGCTTGTGTCGGCGACAGCATTACGGTGGGTATGGGCGCAGGTAATGGCCCATATCCCAGGCAGTTGCAGGGCTTTCTGGGCGATAAATGGGAGGTGAAGACTTTTGCCATCAGCGGTATTACTCTCATGAACAGCGGCAATGCGCCTTTTATGAAGAAGCCCGCCTATCAGGCTGCCCAGGATTACAAACCGGACGTCGTCATCATCATGCTGGGTACCAACGACACCAAGCCGAAGAACTGGGAGAAGAAAGCCGATTTCTACAAGGATTACGAAAGCATGGTGAAGACCTTTGCCGCGCTGGAGAGCAAGCCGCGCATCTACGTGTGCCGCCCCTGCCCTGTTCCCGGCAACGGAAACTTTGGCATCAATGAAGCCGGCGTGCAGGAGCAGGTGCCGATCATCGATAAGCTGGCTGCCGACTATAAGCTGGGCGTCATTGACATGCACACAGCGCTGGCGGATCACCCCGGCAATCTTCCAGACAAGGTGCACCCGAACAAAGAAGGCGCCGGCCGCATGGCAATGGCCGCGTATACCGTACTGACGGGTAAAAAAGAGGCGCCCCTCCCTGCCGCAGGTCAGCCTGCCTCCCCAGCACCCGCTCCCACTCCTGCGCTGGCTCACTAAAGATAGGCTGGGGTCAGATACCGTCGTCGGTCGTATTACAGACGTGGAAGCGCTCACGCTTCCGCGTCTGAAACAACGCTGCGCGAGCGGACTCAGGAAGCCGGTCGCAGCCCATGCATCCTGATACGGATCAGGAAATCATTCAGCGCTTTCTTAACGTCATCGCCGGCCGATTCAGGAAGAAAGCTGCGCTCTGAAGAAACGTCCAGATCACCGCGCAGACGTTCAATTTCCTTCTCGTGGAAGGTGATATCGGCGGAGCTCAGCAAGGATTGTTCCGCGCCGCTAGTCTTGCTCGCGATCAGTTCGGGCAGATACGGCAGCCGGAACGTTTCGTTGAGGACATTCAGATTGGCTTCCAGGCGCCCGGTGCGCATCAGATAAATACCGGTCAGCAGCACACGGTAGACGTAAAGCAACGGCTTGACACGGGGCAGCGGCTCCTTTGTCAGCAGCTTCCATTGGGTGTGAGCAAAACCCTGATAGTGATGCGCGTGATGTTTGGTAATGACCTGCGGTGCGAGAGCCTTAAGTTCCGCATGCTCTTCAGTCGTTTGCACAATCAGTGGCGAAAGCAGTTGCTCCAGTACATAGCCGTTCTTCTTCATCAGCAGGCCAAGGAACTTGCGGATGTCGTGGCTGACAATGTCCATTTCCAGCCCCTCAATGATGCTGGCCTGCTCCAGAGTTTCATCGGAAATAGCCAGGCCCACAACGCGTTCCAGCGGAAGAACATGCGAGGCGCGCAGGTCGTAGTCTGAATCGGGAGACGGGAACCCGTAGAGGTGCGCCCCGCTGATCGTGGCAAACAGCAGCGGATAACATTGTGCGGCCACGATACGCTGGAGGCGGGAATCGATGGCGGGATTAACAAGCGCAGTCATGCTGCGGACTATGCCACAATGACGGTAGACTGGCGAGCAGAAGCGATCTGCGTGTTCTGCCGTGGGGAAGTCTCCAGACTTAACTCAATCTTCTCGATTGTTGCCCTTTTGCAGCCCGCTACGGCATCAAAGGACCGGTCGGAAACAGTAAGCACAACCCTTTCCGCCGAAGCAATTTCTTTCGCGATTGCCAGAACAGCAACCGCTTTATCGACCTCCAGATGCGTTGGCACCGGATAATGGCAGTGATAGAGCTCTTTCGCGGTACGTATTTCGATGATAAAACCGCGAAACTTGCGCGCTACGGAGATCCTTTCAATATCTTCCCCAGCGAGGGTAATGCGATTTCGTTCGAAGCTGGTCGCGTCCAGAAACCAGTCGAGCGGATCTTCTCTCCGCAGCCACGAGTAACAGATCATGCACGCTATAAAGAGCAGGAGGAGGTCGCTGAGGGAAAACCCGACGACCTTACCAAACAGATTCAGCGTGAAGATCATACCGGTGGATAGAGGAGAGAAGATGAGCGACAGATCTGTCTTTAACAGGATAAAGTTTAGATCCGATCCATTCAGAATACCGAGTATCTACAATATGTCTAAGTTAATTTAATGCAGGCTTTGTGACTGTACGAATGTATGAATATAACCGGGCAAACTGTAACGCCTATTTGTTTACTTCGCGGGTAATCGTTTTGTCGGTCGACTTCATATATTCTTTCGCTTCAACGCCGGCTTTATCAAGGGTAGGAGTTAATTTACGGGTGGAGGCGGTATCGATCTGGCCGTTACCGACGTAGTAGCCACCCAGGAAGCCCATAAAAAGGCACAATATTGCAGCAAGTAAGGTTCTCATGCGCTTAATATAGCACAACCTGAAAAAGCTGCTTGCCAAGGTCTGGGATTCATCAGCCTTTTTTGCTGTTCACAACTGAAGGACTGGGCTATGCATTGTCGGTAACTACTTATCCTGCATGTCTTTAAGCACCCGCCCCAATATCCTTCTCATCACCACCGATCAGCAACGCGGCGACAGCCTTGGCATTAACGGGAACGCCTTTCTTGAGACACCAAATCTGGACCATCTGGCAGCACAGGGTGTCAACTTTACCCGCGGTTATACCACCTGCCCGGTATGCGTTCCCGCCCGTCGCACACTACTGTCCGGTCAAAGTCCCGATACGCACGGGCTCCGGAAATATCAGGATGGCGTGGAATACAATCCGCCCGCAACGCTGCCGGGCGAGCTGAGCGCCGCCGGCTACCAGACGCAGCTCATTGGCAAGATGCATCTGTATCCGCAGGGCAAGCGTTTCGGGTTCGATAACATCGTGCTTTCGGAGACGTCGCACTACCGCCCGCAGAGCACTTTTCAGAAGCGCAACGACTATGTGGAATGGCTGAAGCAGCAGGGCGTGAACCGCCACCCTCACGATCACGGCATCAGCGGAAACGGCCGCGTCGTGCGCCCCTGGGGCATGGAGGAGCACCTGCACATCAACAACTGGATGGCTGATGAAGCGATCCGCTTCCTTACACAGCGCCGCGATCCCACCTGCCCTGTCTTCCTTCACCTCTCCTTCTTCCATCCGCATCCGCCGCTGGTGCCTGTGGATCATTATCTGGAGCGCTACCTGGCCAAGGATCTGCCGCCGCCGGTACTGGGCGACTGGTGCCCGCCTTACGAAAGGCGCCTTCCTCTTGCACCGGATTCCGCAACCGGGCCGTTCGATCCGGAGAGCATTCAACGCGCAACCGCTGCTTACTACGCGCTGATCAACCACATCGACGACTGCATCGCCAATGTGCTGGAGCGTTGGCGCGGCTACGGCACGCCGGAGGCGCAGGCCCCTCTCTACGTGATGTACAGCTCCGACCACGGCGAGATGCGTGGGGACCATCAGCTGTTCCGCAAGTCGCTGGGCTACGAGTCCTCGGCGCGGGTGCCGTTCTTCCTGAGTGGTGTCAACGTCCCGCTGCCTCGTGCCAGCTCGCAACAGCTGGTATGCTGGGAAGACATTGCGCCGACGCTGCTGGATCTGGCAGGTGTGGAGATTCCTCCTTCCATGGAGGGCGTGTCACTGGCTCCTCTGCTGCGTGGCGAAGGCAATCCCTCACGTGTTCGAGATCATATATTCGGTCAGTGCGGCGGTCATCATCACAATCTGTGGGTAGTGACACCACGCTACAAGTACCTCTGGTTCCCTCGCACGAACGAGGAGCAGCTCTTTGATCTACAGGAAGATCCCTGCGAATGCCACGACATCTCCGGCGACAGCCTGCCTGCGCTGAACGAAATGCGCGATTACCTGGCCACCCACGTGACAGGACGTGACGATATCAGCTTCGACAAATCTCAACTGGTGCCCTGCTGCAATCGCCCTCCGAAGATCTTCTGGCCGGAGTATCAGCCCGCTTCAGCCGCCAGCTAATTCCATTGAGCTTTCGAGATGAGGTGAAAGCGAATTAGTTAAATCAAATCAAAACAAAGCCGCGTGCGATATAGCTGAAGTTCTGTCAGCTATAACGCACGCAGCTTAATCATCTTGGCGAATCTTAACTTCGCGTCGCTGCGATTTAGATCGTGGTGCCGCTGGGCACTACGGCGCCCTTCGGGATCACGACGATGCCGTCGCGGATGTGATAGTTGGGGCCGTCCATGTTGGCCGGCTTGCCTTCGGGCGAGATGTGAACTTCGTTGCCGATGCGTGCATTCTTATCGATAATACAATTCTGGATATGACAGTTCTTGCCAATACCCATGCGGGGAACTGAGTGCGAATCTGCGGCCAGCAACTGCTGGTCGGACTCGTAATAGTCATGGCCCATTACGATAGAGTGACGGATAGTGGTGTTGGCGTCCACGCGGCTGCGGATACCGAGCACGGAATGCTCAATACGTGCATCAATGATAATGCAACCGTCTGCCAATACGGCGCGTTCCATCAGGCCGCGCACCACCTTGCTGGCCGGCAGATACCGGGCGCGCGTGTAGATAGGGGACGCAAAATCGTAGAAGTTAAACTTCGGCACCGGCTCGGTAAGATCGATATTGGCGTCGAAGAAGGCCTTGATCGTTCCGATATCTTCCCAGTAACCCTGGTAGGTATAGGAGAAAACGCGGTGCGTCTTGATCAGCTCGGGAATGATATCCTTACCGAAATCGTGCAGCTCGTTCTGCAGAGATTCATCCAGCAGGCGGCGATTAAAGACGTAGATACCCATGCTGGCCAGATAGCGGGGTTCCGTCTCCTTGATGTTGAGCTGCGAAAGAGTGGGTTCGACAATCTTGAGGCTGTCGAGAACCGCGGGATCCTTCGGCTTTTCGACAAAGCGCTCAATGCGGCGCTCTGAGTCGATCTGCATGATACCGAAGCCGGTGGCCTCCGCGCCGCCGACGGGGATAGTCGCGACGGTGACATCTGCGCAGGTAGTGATGTGCTGCTCAATCAGGCGCTTGAAGTTCATCCTGTAAAGCTGATCGCCGGAGAGGATGAGAACGTATTCGTGCGCGTGATTGTTGAAATGGATAAGGTTCTGGCGAACGGCATCCGCTGTGCCCTGGTACCAGCCGCTGGTGGTGGGATTCTGCTGGGCCGCCATGATTTCGACAAAGCCGTTGCTGTAATCGTCGAAGCGGTAGCTCTGCTGAATGTGACGGTGCAGCGAAGAGCTCAGGTACTGGGTGAGCAGGAAGATGCGTTTGAGGTCGCTGTTGATGCAGTTGCTGATGGGAATATCCACCAGGCGGTATTTGCCGGCCAGCGGTACTGCTGGCTTGGCGCGGTCTTTAGTAAGGGGAAAGAGGCGTGTGCCGGCACCACCGCCCATAATGACGGCGACGACGTCGCGGGGCGAGTAGGGGCTTTTCGGGATGATTTCCATATTCTGCGCCAAAGATACTGCGTGCAGGATTGCGCGCCAAGCATATTGTCACCATCTGAACAGAAAGGAGATGTCAAGACAAAAAGGTGACAGAGAGGTAAAATCGGACCCTGAATCCGAGGCGGTGTGGTGCATGGAACAATGCGTTGCCGCTAGACATGTCTCAGGTTTAACGCCATAAAGTGTCGGGACACCTCCTCTTCGCCTCTGTCCGTCCATTTGCATATTCAGCCTGAATGTCTGCATACACAGGCAATGCCCGCTGTCCGATAAAAAAATATGCCACAGTTGGTTACATCTCCAGATACAGCATAACTTCATACTCATTTCTCTATCATTACGTCGTCATGGATTTACAGACACAGCAGCAAAATCTTGAGCCACATATAAAACAATGCCTGGAGATCATGCGGGAGTTTCCCGATGCGGAAGATCAGGACATTGCGAACAGGCTGATGCAGCATTTGACGGAAGGGGAAGAGGAAACAGCGTATCAACTGGTGGAGTTTGTACCGATGGCCTATGCGCGTACTTTTTTTGCGCAGGATGGCGTTCAGTTCGACGACCGCTATTGTAGACGGCTGGAGCCGGGCGGCGTTTCGCACTGTTGTTTTCTGGGTAAGGAGCCGGTGTGGCGCGCTGCTATGGCGTATGCGCGGGCGGAAATAAAGGCGCTGAGCACTGCCGCCGGTGAGGATCTGGTGGAAAAGTTCAGTGTGATCTTTCTGCGGTGCGAGCTTGCGAAACCACTTTGGGACCGCGTGGGCAATGGCGAGGATATTTCGGGAGGGCGCGTATATCCGCCCGTTTTGCAGCGTCTTGCGGTTATGCCGTGCCCAACCCCCGCCCCATTGCCGAATACAAGCCTGATGAATGCTGTACGGCGAGGCACAGAGTTACTTTATCAGCAGGATGACGCCGGCTGGGCTGACACGACCGGGCTGCATCTGAAGATTGCTGAGGCGATCGGCGGCGATGCGGAGCTGGCCTGGCAAATCCTGGAATTTGTGCCGGAAGGCTTCGCGGCCATGACGCTGGGACCGGAACTGCCCCGTCTTAATCCAACCTTTCAGCGCATGCAGGCTGACGGATCCCTTACGCATGAGTGCCCGCTGAGTGCCGAGCCGGTCTGGAACATGGCGCTCATGCTGGCTCGGTATGAGGAAACTCAGCGCTTTGCGATTCCCCGGATTTATCCGCTGCTTATTCGCTCGCTGACGCTGCGAGTGGTGAATGAGCAGTCGGCGGATGGATCCGAGCTCAGCGAGGTCCGAATCGTTCTGGAGCGGGACGCGCCGATGCCTTGCCCCGCGCCTGATTCTTCTGATCTGGAAAGCATTTTTGGGGATGATGAATAAAACATGTCCGCGGGTCACACAACTTTTTCATGGATAAAGGGTTAGAACTATCTTCCGCCGCACGTTGATTCTTCTGCTATGTTGTGCCGCAATCCCAAGAAATACTTGCACCAGTGAATTTTCTGCACTCCTTCTTTACCGCATGGACGTGGCGCATGGCATGGCGCGACAGCCGCAGCAGCCGCGGTAAGCTCCTGTTATTTTCATGCTCCATCATTCTGGGCGTGGCAGCGCTGGCGGCGATCGGATCGCTGGGCAACAACCTGGAACGCGCCGTTGAAGAGCAGGCCAAGACGCTGCTGGGCGCGGATCTCATGCTGCTTTCGCAGGTGCCGTTCAGCCCGGAGGCGGAGGAGCTGTTCAAGGAGATAGGCGGCGAACAGTCGCGCGAAATCTCTTTTGCCAGCATGGTGCATTTTCCCCGCACGGACGGAACGCGCCTCTCTTTTATACGTGCTCTGGAAGGACGCTTCCCCTTTTACGGCACGCTGGAGACGGTTCCCATGAGCGCCGGGCAGGATTTCCGCTCGAAGTCTGGTGCAGTGGCGGACGAATCGCTGATGACGCAGTTTGAAGTGAAGCCGGGCGACACGGTAACTATCGGCGGTCGCTCGATACCTGTGCTTGGACAGCTGAACCGGGTGCCCGGCGAAACCATGCTGATCGCCACGTTTGCGCCGCGCATCTACATCTCCATGGCGGAGGCCCGGGCTACCGGGTTGCTGCGCGCCGGCAGTCTTGCATCATACAAGATATACTTCCGGTTTGGACTCGATACTCCCCTGCCCGCGCTGCGCGGTTCCTCTGCGGAGCAGGCAACGGCTGCAACTGCTGCGCCCAATGCTGACAATGCGGATACGACGCCCGCGGGAAAGCGTTCGTCGCCGATTCTGAACAAAGATGGCACCGTAAATACTAAGGCGCTGGTGGAGAAACTGAACCCGCGACTTTCGGAACTTCGTCTCGGCGCGGATACCGTGGATGAGCGAAAGAAGGACCTCGGCCGGGCGCTGGATAATCTCTATCACTTTCTGAATCTGGTGGGTTTCATCGCCTTACTGCTGGGTGGTGTTGGCGTTGCCAGTGCGATTCATGCTCATGTGAAGGAGAAGCTGAGCGCTGTCGCCGTGCTGCGATGCCTGGGCTGCAGTATTGCCCAGACGTTCGCGATATATCTGATTCAGGGAATGGCGCTGGGGGCCTTTGGCGCTGGAATCGGGGCGCTCTTTGGCATTGCCGTGCAACAGCTTCTGCCAACGGTTCTGGGCGATTTCCTGCCGTTTGAGTTTACCTTCCACACCTCATGGGAGGCGGTGGGTCGCGCAATGGGTATCGGCTTTGCCATCTGTCTGGCGTTTACCCTGCTGCCTCTGCTTGCCGTACGGCGCGTCTCGCCGCTGGCAGCTATCCGGTCGTCCTACGATCCCAATGCGCGCCGAATAGATCCCTGGCAGGCCGTGGTCGGGCTGGCGATTGCGGGCGGCGTGGTCTGGTTCTGTCTGGCCCAAACCGCCAATTACAAGATTGGCCTGGGCTTTGCCGGAGGTCTGGCAGCAGCGTTTCTGGTGCTGACGTTCACCGCGTGGCTGCTGATCTGGATCACGCGGCGTTCACTTCCTCTGCTGAGGCTGGCTTTTACAGCACGTCAGGGACTCGCCAATCTTTACAGGCCCGGGAATCGTACTCTGCTTCTGCTGCTGTCGCTGGGGCTGGGCACATTCCTTCTGGTAACGCTTTATCTCGTTCAGTACACGCTGCTTAAGGAGCTTGTACCGGAGGGTCCGGACGGGCGGCCTAACGCGATCATGTACGGTATTTCCAACGACCAGCTATCGGGCGTCAAGGATCTTCTGAAAACTCAGAATCTGCCCGTGCTGGATGAAGCGCCGATTATCTCCATGCGCATCCTGTCGATCAAAGGGCGGACTGTCGCGGACATTATGGCGGATGAACGCCGCGCCCGCGAAGCCGAGCGCGCCCGCCGCGATCAGGAAAAGAAGCAGGCCAAACAGGGCGGCGCCACCAATTCTGTTGCTACTGCCACAAATCCACCAGTCACCACCCCCGCGGCTTCAAATGCTCCGTCCACCACAGCCGGGACAAACGCGGCCTGGCCCGTTACAGAACGGGGCGGCACTCCTTCGCGTGGAGCTGCACCGGAAGCGCTGGCCGCCAGCATGCGCCCGCGGGCATGGGCGTTGCGTCGAGAGTATCGCAGCAGCTATAATGACAAGCTGCGGGACAGTGAAAAGATCACCAAAGGCCAGTGGATAGGACGAATGCCGGGCACTGAGCCCAAACCTGGCGAAACTGCTCCAGCGGAAATAGATCTCGCCACGGCGGTAGTCCCCATTTCGGTTGAGGAGAAACTGGCCAGGGACCTTGGTGTCGATCTGGGTGACGAGCTTGTCTTTGACGTGCAGGGCCTGCCCGTAAAGACGAAGGTGACCAGTCTGCGCGAGGTAAACTGGCGTCGGATTCAGACGAACTTCTTTATCCTCTTTCCACGCGGTGCGCTGGAATCTGCGCCAGCGATGCACGTAGTGGTCTCGCGTGTGCCGGATGCGGCGGCATCGGCCAAGATTCAGCGAGCCATGATTCGCTCTTATCCCAGCGTATCGACGATTGATATGACGCTGGTCGTTCAGACGCTGGATTCTATCCTGGGGAAGATCTCCTTTGTCATCCGCTTTATGGCGATGTTCACCGTGCTGACAGGACTGCTGGTGTTGATTGCATCTCTGGCTACAGGACGGTATCAGCGGATTCAGGAAAGCGTGCTTCTACGCACTCTGGGAGCATCGCGCGGACAGATCTTCCGGATCCTGCTGGCGGAATACCTGGCGCTGGGCGCTCTGGCTGCTCTGACGGGAGTCGGGCTTGCTGTCGGTGCCACATGGGTTCTGATGGCCTACGTGTTCCAGACGGGATTCACGCCACCGTTGACGCCACTGCTGGCTGCCATGCTGGGATTACCTGCACTGACGGTCGCCACAGGTCTGCTGATGAGTCGCGGCGTGCTGAATCATCCGCCCCTGGCGGTTCTGCGCGGAGATTGAGCGGAATCGAAATCAGGCGGCGACCGGCGCGGCAACAGGCGTTGCCGCGGTGAGTTCAGCAGATACCATCTGCTGGCGTCTTTCCTGCTGTTGCTGCGGCACCAGAGTCCCTATCTCACCATTGGCGTACACCACGAAGCGCAGAACATCATCCCAAATAGCGGGATCGGAGGATTCGGCGGCGGTGAACGTCACCAGCACGTAGCCGTAACCGCTAAGGTGACAGCGCTTTGCCGTGGACACACTAAACCGGGGTTTGCCAGTTTTAGGAGACGGCGTAAGCACAGCGACCAGAGCGGGATCAAGGCAGGGGCTGGCCAGAATGCGCTGAGGGGCTTCTTCAGGACTGACAGGATGACCCAGAGCGAGAGCTGCCGTACGGCTCAGGTCGCTTTCGGTTACGTGGGTCCAGAAATCAACACCGTTAAGGCGCGATGCATAGAGTTCGCCACGGGTGGCAGCTTCAGGAAGGGAGGCCGCGTCGGCGGTGCTCCACCAGATCAGGCCCACCATGCTGGTCGCCCAGGCTGCGAGTAAAATCTCAAAGGGAAAAGGGATGGACATATCACTAAGACGCTGTCCCTTCATCCTCCATTTAATAATTATCTTTTTCCTGGAAAGAAAAATAATGAAGCAATCTGCCCACCCATACGTCGCCATCTTACAGCTTAGGAGTCTCCGGAAAATAATCTGTGCAGGTTATTTTCTGGAGACTCCTTACCCTGATATAAAGAGAGACGTTAACTGATCCAGCGGCCTTTGGCGCGGAAGGGCACGATCTGACCATTGGGGTAAACGATCATCTTGACCATGTCGACATCCTGCGGATAGCGCGGTTTATGGGTGGAACGCAGGGAGACAATGAAGTAGGTCATGGGAGTGCCCTTGTGGTCCGGATCTGCTTCCGGGGGAAGCTCGGTTCCTCTCAGAGGCATCTGGATAACGCTCTGCACAACAAGGCTCTGACGCAGCGGATAAGCAGCGGCCAGATAATTGCGGGCGCGGCGCTCTGCATCGGTCGAGTTGATGGGGCTGGTGCCTGCCGTCTGCCAGGCAACGCGCAGATCGTCCTCGGTAACTACCGCGCGGTATTCAAAGCCCTCGATCTGGGAACGATAGACGTCCTGACGCAAATCACTGTCGCCCGCGCGAGCTTCGCGCTCAGAGCTGTTTGGCGAAGCGCAACCCGCCATGCCGAGACATGCGACTGCCAGCATCATTATGAAGCAATACCGCCACGCAGGAAGTACGAAGGAAAAACTCAGGCGCGAATGCATATAGAGGTGGGTTCTAATACTGGATACGGGAGGCGTTGAAAACAGAGCGACAGGTTATCGGTTAAAGGCAAAGAACTCGCGCGCAGTCTGTGTGGTCGTTTCCGAAAGTT
>JBGGNE010000553.1:0-6036 GCA_041287705.1 Methylacidiphilales bacterium
ACGTCTTGTTGGAGCGACCGGCTTTCGCCTTGTCTTTATCCTTGCTCTTGTCGAACTTATCCGGGGGGCGTACTTCGTCCAGAGAGCCGCCCAGAATCTGCCCGATTTCCTTGCGGTTATCCTGTTGCCTGGCGGGGCTCAGCGAGATTTCGACGCGGCGATTGATTCCGTCCGTGTCCTGGTAAATTCGCGGGCGGTACACGTAAAGCTCCAGAGGCTTGGCGGTAAGAGGCGCGGGTGTGGTGATGGTTGGCAGGCTCATCACAATCCACACCGCGTAACGAGCGCCATCGCGGCGGCTTTCCTCGGATTCAGATGCAGCGCTGGAAGCTGAAGGAAGCCCGCCTCCGAGTAGAGGATGGGACGCTCCCGATCCACTAAGACGACTGCCCGCCGAAGGAGCAGGCGCGGAACCCGCAGTCTGACCGGGAGAACGCGGAGCACCGGTATGAGCAGCGGGTGCAGGCTTACCCGGCGCTGCGGAAGCGGATGCACCCGGTGCAGGCGAAGGAGCCGGTGCGGTGCCAGAAGGTGCCGGCGATTCCTCTAAAGGCAAAATTGGTGCCGGACCACCGGGATTGTCGGAAACTGCGGGCGTCTCCGCGCTGGATTCAGGCAAAAGCGGCGCGGGGGCATTCGGATCCGCAGGTGCAGACGTTGGAGGCGGCGCGGGCTGAGGTGCTTTGGCGGGCTGCTGCGGCTGATTGGGAAGATTCGGAACAATCGCAGGACGCAGGCCGGGAGCTCTTGCCATGCCTGGTATGTGCGGAGTTATCGCCGGGCGGTTCGTGGCCGTACTGCCCGCACCTGCGGTTGGAGAAGCTCCGGGAGTACTGGCAGCTCCGGGCGCGCCGTTCTTCGTGCTGGGCTTGGGCCGGGTCGTCACGCGGCGCGTGTTCAGTTCCGCGCGCTGCCGGTTGTCCACGACAGGCGGCAGAAATTCCGCCGGGTCCGGGCCGGGACGCTCAATTTCCCTGTAGGAGACGTAGATGTGGAAAAGCGACTCCGTATTATCCAGCAGTTCTGGCGCCTTATCACCCGTCACGACGTCCGAAGCCTGGATGGGGTGCTTCAGTTTTTCCTTGGGAATAAATATCCACTCCTCTGGACGCGTGTAGCGGCGGGCATCGCTTTCCAGAAACTCGCCGTAGCCGTTAAGAGGCACGGGACGCCAGGCGATATGGGTTTCCGTATTGCGCCACTCTATCTTGTGCGGGCTCCACGTACCGTCGGGACGCCAGGCCCATACACCAGTGGGCAGGCGAACCCAGTTGCCGTAGTGATCGGTAATAAACGAGTAGGGCTCGTTGCCCTTCCAGTACCATCCCCAGTCTGTATAGATCCAGGAGCCGTTGGTCATGGGCACCTGCGGGCGGGCAGGCTTGAAGACGTAGCCGGTGTCAAACTTTTCCCAGGTCCCGAAATCTTTCAGAACGCGCAGGAATGTATCAAAATCAGTCTTGCCGGGATCCGAGTACGGCGTGGCGGCGGCTCCGGCGATGCCGGGACTGAAGGCCGCGGGTGGCAGAACGCCGCAGGCAAGGAGGCATACCAGCAACAGCGCCGCACTAAGGTGAGTAAAAAGGGGCGCGCCGGTAAACTTGAGCATAACACTAGGAAAGTAGAGATTAATGTTGCCCGAATTCCTTTGTCGTAGCAAGCCAGATCAACTTTCTTCGTGAATTTGTCACAAACCGGGACTGTTTTGCGAGTTGTTTGGTAGATAGCAAAAAATACGGAAAAAGTCCCTCTTTTTCACGAAATTAAGGCTGCTGCCGTTCGTTGAACGACTATTGCGGCGTTAATCGACCGATATCTCTTTTATTGCGCAAAACTGCAAAAACACAAATCGCATCTTCCCTTTCCAAGATTTAACATGTATCGTGTAAAAAGTAGCGGCAACAGCAGGAACACCGCCCCGGTTTCCCTGCAGCCGCAGCAGCATCAACAGTCCCGCGCTCCCCTGTGGCCCGCACGGCGTCGTCGACAGCGACTGCCGATTTCGCGCCCCACAGGTATCGCGGCTCTTTTACGCCTGCGCACCGCTACTTCCATTGTCCCCGCTTCTTCTGTTGTTCCTGCCGATTTCGCCACTGCACCCGCCGCTCCTTCCACGGATACGCCATCCATGGCCACGACGCTTTCAGCTTTACCCCATACTGCCTCATCCGCCGTCGCGATTCAACGCGCCGGGGACAGCATCAGTGTCGGTAGCGTGCCTGGCATGGATCAGACAGACGTGCCCATGTCCTCTCTGGCACCATTGCCAATCTTGCGGGTTTCGACGAATTCTGTCATTACCCAGGCGCCTGGCAAGAGTATCTCCAGAGCCATTCCGTTAACGGCCGCGGAGAATCTTCTGCGTATCCGCGCTGCCGCGCCCGTCATTACCATGCGCATGGTCAAGGCGCTCATCAACAGCCGCCTGCCGCTGCTGCAGATGGCACCCGCGCACGATTACGTGGCGCCACTCGCTCCTTCCGAAGCGGCCTCCCTTGATCGCACCACCTGGTATGTCCTGGGCGATGTGCACGGCGATTTCTTTGCTCTGCATACCCTGCTCTCTTATATAAAGGCGCAGCATACCGGCCCCGGTGCTGCGGGCAATTTCCGCATCCTGCTGCTGGGCGACATGGTAGACCGCGGTCTGCACGATATGGAGACCCTGCTGCTTCTGCTGGATATGGCCATGGAATTTCCCCACCGCGTACTGTGGCTGGCGGGAAATCA
The DNA here is from genome assembly GCA_041287705.1 of Methylacidiphilales bacterium. GTDB lineage: Bacteria > Verrucomicrobiota > Verrucomicrobiia > Methylacidiphilales > UBA1321 > LW23. The sequence goes on from JBGGNE010000553.1 coordinate 2,731, forward strand.
CGACGATGCTCTATACCTGGATTCCGGCGCGGCCCGATTCGAGGCCACGGTGTCTCCCTCCGAATTTAAGGATAAGCTCAATAACTTAGGCGGCACCCATCCCTTTCTGCGCGCACTGGGCTACCTGCTCATCGCCGTTGCAGCGCGGCTGCCTCGCGCCGTACTGTTTCCTGATGGAACGCTGGCAACTCACGCCGGTTTTCCGCTGCGCGATGTGCTGCCGGAGGTAAAGAACATGGCGGCGCTCAACAGCCCGGCCTGCCTGCATGACTTTCTGTGGTCGCGAGCCACCCCACACGCGCGTCGCAAAACGGTGCGCCGACACGAGGGATGCGCCACGTTCGGTTACGAAGATTTCAGCCAGTTCTGTCAGTCCGTGCAGGGGTTCTTCCCCGTGCAACGGATGGTGCGCGGGCATGATCACGTGGAGCTTGGCTATCACGTGCACGAGACGTACCGGCAGCAGCCCGTGCTGACCCTCAATTCTTTTGGCCACGATGCCGTTGACAGCGAAGACCGGCACCTTACGTACAAGCAGCGCCTGTGCCTGGGCGTTATGCAGCAGGGCCGCTTGCCGCGTGTGGATCTGATTCCCTATGGGCAGAGCGATTTCAGCGACTACATGTCCGTTAGCCCCATCAACCTGCAGAACGCCCCCCCCACCTGGCCCACTGACAGCGACGAAAAAAACGCTACCCGCCAGCGCCGCGCCCAGATCGCGCCCACCCCGACGCCTCTCCCTGGCCCTCTACTTACTCCTCTGGAGTCCAGCACTGCGGACTAGAGCATACATTCGCAGTCGCTTTAAAGGGAAGAGTATCGCCATCCGCCCACCGTCCAGGAATCAGGGACTGGATGTAGAAGGAAGGGATACCCATATGATGCGCATTCATATGGGATATAAGTGTTATGATTGCCGCGCTTCCCACTTCTTCCGAGCGCTGGTCGATTCCTGCAGTGACGTTGATATCCAGAATTGTTGTGCCCGCAACCGCAATATCTTCGGGAACCCTGTGGCCCGCACTACGCACCAACTGTACGATGTTGCTGATATTGCTAAAGATAGCATCGGGCCTGGTGCGCTCGATCCATCGTTTTAGGGATTGGCGGTCATATTCGAAAACGGGCAGCCGGTTCTTCATTGGGACGTCCATCTGCGCGAGAAGGAAACCCGCCTCATGGACATCACGGACACGAGAGCCAACAGGAACTCGCTCGTAGTACGTTGCCCAGCCAATGCGGCGATAGCCGCGCTTCATGATCGCCTCGAAGCCCAGACGACCATTTCCCATTGGATCAGGAGCGGCGATGTGTGCAGCCGGATAAGCCAGGGAGAAGCCGATGCGTACAGTGCAAAACGTAGACCAGTCGAACGAGGACAGATCCAGCCTCTGCTTGCTGGGCGGCAATACAATGCCGCGAATACCCCGCGCCTTCAGAATTCGCTGGAGTTGCGGCAGGGAGGACGGACTGGCATCCACATCAAATTCTTCCAGAGCGTAACCAAATTTTTCGGCAGTTGCGTGCGCCCCCCTCCGATACGCGGCGAACTCCTTGTATTGATACATTCCGGAGTGATCTCCCCAGGTATTTACCCATGCTATCGCAGAGTGAATCCGTCCCGGAGTTGAAGCCTTCTTATGGTGGGTCAATATGACTGCCGCAGCATTGGAGACATAGCCCATTTGCTCCGCCGCTTCCTTAATTTTCATGCGCGTTTTCGCCGGAATGCGCGGTGAATTGCGAAGAGCGAGGGAAATGGTAGATTGATGCAGTCCAAGCGCCTCCGCGAGTTGAAGCTGTGTGAAGCTGGCTGCGGAGGCAGGCGATAGTGGAACCTGGGCGGAAGAGGAACCAGGCGTGATGGGATCTGGAGATGTACCCATAAAATTATCGCATGAGATGTCTGCTCCGAGTGAAACACCATTCAGTCATGCGTATGAGTAGTATAGTCAGGGCTCTGTATCCTGTATAGCAATTTCCCTCGGGTGAGGATTCTGGAGGGATGGAATTACAGGCAAAAACTCGGATCATCGTTTGTCATGCGCATGACAAAAAAAGAGCATGCGCCGAGTCTTGAGCGACGATAATTTTATTCACATGCGCGACCGACGTATTTGCGCTGACTTTTCCCGACAGTTGTGGCCATGCGCAAACTCCGCTTAATCCACTTCCGAATGCCCCTCCTGTCCGCTCGCCGGAATCCAGAAGGAGCAGAGATGTCGGCAATGACGGAAGCCTGGCGACAGGCAACACAGGCACGGCTGCCACTTTGACTTACGAATAGGTGATCCGCAGTTTCGCCAAAACGCGCAATCCTCTTTACCCAGTTATCAGCCAGCTATTTCTTTCCACTCTTTGTTTATGAAAAACGGATTTCTTGCGCATCATTCAGTGACGAATTCCGACTTCGGCACACGCTCATGGCGCGCTGCTGGTCAGACGGGGATTTCGCTGAGTTACTCCAGAGGGGCAAAAAAGGGAGTTGCTCTTATAGTGGTTCTCCTGTTCGTGGTGCTGCTTAGTGGCATTGTGCTAGCGTTTTTTGCCCGTTCACTCAGCAGCCGCAAAATCTCTGACTCGAGTGCAGACCGCGTTAAGACTGAGTTGTTTGCCAGTGGAGCTGTTGAATTTATCCTGGGCGATCTGCGGCAGGAAATTGTGAAAGGATCCGCAACACCCACTTCCTTTGCCGATGGATCCAGGCTGTATGTGCCGAGCGGATCCACCAATATGGTGCCTCAGCGTGTAGGAACGGCGGATACACTGCCGAATCTTGTCAAACGCAGTGTGTCGGGGCAGCCCATGTATACGCTGCTGTCTGGAGCAGGACCGGCCCGAGCGTCATCCGTTTCCACGGAAACAGAATCGCTTAATGGCCGTGCCATGACGGCTTCGCGCTGGAATAAGCCTTATCTGTTGCCGAAGCAGGATCCCGCCAGCAGCACGTCCGCTACGCCGGTCACGGATTTCACTTCTCCAGACTGGATCTACGTTTCGCGAGACGGCTCCAATCCCGTTTCATGGAATGCAAACCTCTCGATTAAAGGCACTAAACCGGTGCTGGCGAGATATGCGTTTTGTATTTACGATGAAGGTGGCTTGCTGAATGCAAACGTGGCTGGATTTCCCACGGGGACAACTGGTTTATCGGAGGAGCAGAAGTCTCTCAAGGGCGGAGTTCCCCTGGCAGACATGTCGGAAATCCTGGGTGGCAATACAGGCGGCGCCGGTTTTTCTTCGACCAGAACCAGTGAAATCATTAACCAGCTTCTCGGCTGGCGTAACTATGCGACGCTTCAACCG
>JBGGNE010000554.1:0-5180 GCA_041287705.1 Methylacidiphilales bacterium
ATGATCCAAACTGGGGTATGCGGGGATAACGGGTTCTGGATTTGCCACGCAGATTTTCTTTAAGAAAGTCATAAGTTCGGCGTTATTCCTTATGTAGCGACACTTCCCCCCGACGGGCGCTGCTTTTGGGCTGCAATTAAACCATCCACTGAACCGCAAGGTCATACCCTCATGTTGTCCCCCCATACTGATAAGGATAGCGGCTCCGAATCGAACTCGGAAGAATCCCTGGTGGACCTTCTCAAGAAAAAGCGCCCCATGCAGCCTGATCCAGATGCCGAGGCAAGCCCGGATGCGGATGAGGAGCCGAAAATCAACGGGGACGGAGGTTCTGGCTCAGATCCAGCCAAATCATCGGAAGACAAGAAAGAGTGGCCTCCGATGCCGAAATCCAGGAAACCAGAGCCCATGACCTGGTACCAGTGGCTCGGTTCATTTTGGTACCTGAGCTTTTTCGAGACTTTTCTGCTTCTGGCGTTTTTTGGGGTAATTACGATCGCCATTTTGCGGCAGCTGGGAACAACGGTGACGTCGGTCTTCGCCAAGATCACGACTAATCTGCAGCAGGCTTCGGGTGGCGATTATCCTCCCATCCCGTCCACCTATTATGTCACCCCCTCCCCTGTAAATGCGCCGCCTTTGCCCATGCCCTCCCGCGTGCAGGAGATCAGGAGAAGGGAAACGGGGAGAGTGCCCAGCGCAACTACGACTCCAACAACGCCACAGCCATCCAGCGACACCTCGCGTGAGACTCCTCCTGCGCCTACCGCAAACACGGAGACCTACGACAGCCGCAAGGAGAATCCCTTTCTGGATGTCCGCGGCAATCCGCTCTCCACGTTTGGTATTGATGTCGACACGGCCTCATACTCCAACGTGCGCCGCTATATTATGGATGGTACGCTGCCGCCCGCCGGTGCTGTACGCGTTGAGGAAATGATCAACTATTTCCCCTACAATTCTTACATGGCGCCCAGCGGAGATTCCCGCTCTCAGGAGCCTTTTGCCACCAATGTCGAGATCGCCGACTGCCCGTGGAATCCCGCGCATCGTCTGGTGCGTATCGGTATCAAGGGCAAGACGATCGATGCCTCTCAGCGCGAAGGCGCCAACTTTGTCTTTCTGGTGGATGTCTCCGGCTCCATGGACAGCGACAACAAGCTGCCACTGGTGAAGAAATCGCTCCGCATGCTGGTCAACAATCTGCAGGCCAAGGATCGCATCGCGATTGTGGTGTATGCGGGCAAAGCAGGTCTGGTGCTGCCTTCCACCTCGTGCAGCGACAGAAGCACGATCCTTTCCGCCCTGGATAACCTGCAGGCAGGTGGCAGCACGGCGGGTGGCGCGGGCATCAGCCTGGCCTACAAGGTGGCGGCCGATAACTTCATCCCCGGCGGCATTAACCGCGTCATTCTCACTACGGATGGCGATTTTAACGTGGGTGTATCCGACAACGCCAGCCTGGTGGAGCTGATCAGGCAGAAGGCCAAGAGCGGCGTCTTTCTCACCGTACTGGGCTACGGCATGGGCAACTATAAGGACAGCACCATGCAGCAGATTGCCGATAACGGCAACGGCAACTCTGCCTACATCGATAACCTGATGGAGGCCAACAAGGTGTTGGTTGAGCAGGCTGGCGGAACGCTGATCACCATTGCCAAGGACGTAAAGATTCAGGTGGAGTTCAACCCGGCGCGCGTGGCGGGCTACCGCCTTATCGGTTACGAGAAGCGCCTGCTGGCCAAGGAAGACTTTAATGACGACACCAAGGACGCCGGGGAAATCGGCGCAGGTCATACCGTTACCGCGCTGTATCAGGTTGTGCCCGCAGGGCTGCCTTTGCCGGCGGACGTGCCGCCTGTGGACGAGCTGAAGTATCAGCGGAGCGCAGGCCCCGCCCCTACCCCCACGCCTATGTCGGATCCCGGCGCCACCGCCGCCCCGGCGCTCACCTCCACATCGAACTCCAGCGATGAACTGATGACGCTGAAGATCCGCTACAAGACCCCCGGCGGCCACACCAGTGAACGTCTGGATATGGCCATCCGCGATGCTGGCAATGATCTGGCCCACGCAACCCCGGACTTCCGCTTTGCATCCTCCGTGGCGCTCTTCGGCATGGTGCTGCAGGATTCCCGCAATGTGAACGGCGCCACTCTGGAGACCGTGTACGCACTGGCCAAAGACAGTGCCGGCAACGACTCCTACCGGCACGAGTTCGTCCAACTGGTGAATCTGGCGAAATCGTTGAAGCGGTAACGCAGGAGAGCAGGCGCGGCCTATGGAGGGCCGCGATGCGTTCACGGTGTCTGTTGTTCCTATCTATACATGGCTTCGCTACGATTCCGCCAGCCACCTCACGCGCGCTGTGAAGCAGAGCACAGGTCAGACTCCCGGGGCGTTGCGACCCGGGAAGGAGGCGTAGATCCGCCAAACTGCTGGATGGCTTAAAATGCCTCGAGCTCTCGACCCTGTTGCCGGTGGTCACGGATCCGGTTCAATATCCTGTGAAGCTTCGGCTACAATCTTTCTAAACTCTGCCGGGTCCGGGAGTCCACTTTTAAGAGTCCTTTTTGAGGCGTCCCCCAGCGCGCTCATTCGTCGCAGGTACCACCAGCTGAATGAAAGCGAAACGGGCGCGTCTTTTCGCGCGAACGCAGAGATGTGGGAAAGGAGTTCGCTCTGCGTCCTTATAGCGCTGTAAACCATCCTGTTATGGCTTCCTAAATAAAGAAGCGGCTCATAAATCGTCTTGATGATACTTTCATGCCATGTACCCGTTTTCAGGGTGCCGATCATGTAAAGCCGCCCGACAGGTACCAAACTGACCACGTAAATGAACACGGCGAGAACAAAGGCAATGGCAGGCCGGGAAGCCTTCAGGCTCCTTAATTTTATGCCGGATAAAGAACTCATAAGGGCGGCATAGTACTGCGGAGAACCCGGCAGGGCCGGAATGGATCCAGCCCTTCACTGAATAGCTCCAGTTACGGCTACGCCAGCATTGTCTCGTGACCGGCGGGCTGAACGATGTCTGGCAGGGCGCGGGCTTCGCCGCAGATCATGGCGAAGCGATGCAACAGGGAGAGGCCGGCAGACTGGCTTTTCTCCGGGTGAAACTGTGTGCCGTAGACGTTGCCGCGGCCAACCGCGCTGGCGAATTCCGCACCGGCGTATTCCGTGCCCAGCGCTGTAACGGAGGGATCCGCCGGGGCAGGGTAATAGCTGTGGACGAAATAGAAGTAGGTGCCGTCCGGCGTGTCGCGGAAGAGAACGCTCTCCGGTTGTGCGAGGCGAACTGAGTTCCAGCCGATCTGCGGCACCTTGACGGACGGATCTTCCGTCACGAAGCGCACGACTTTACCGGGGAAAATGCTCAGACCGGCCACGTCGGGGGCTGCTTCTTCGCTGCTGTCGAACAGAAGCTGGTAGCCCAGGCAGATGCCCAGGAACGGCTTGTTGTCGGCGGCCCACTGGCGCAGCGGCTCCCAAAGGCCGGTATGGCGCAGGTTACGCACAGCGTCGCCAAAGGCGCCCACGCCCGGCAGCACGAGGCCGCTAAGGCCTTCCAGGTCCGCCACGGTGCGTACGAAACGCGTTTCCGCGCCTACCTTTTGCAACGCTTTTTCCACACTGCGCAGGTTTCCCATGCCGTAATCAACAATGCCAATCATAGCGCACCTAGTGTCCGTCAAGTCGGGGCGCGGCGCAAAGAGAATCTGTGTCTGCGGCCATGATATTTATGTGCTCTCCGGCTAAATTCGCGCTGGCACCAGCGGGGAGCATCGTGGTAAAATTGACACCTTTGGCGTGTCTGCACCGCGCCTTTGATTGCTTCGATATTTCTGCTGTCTCATTTTCCGTTATGAAAATTGTCTTCCTGGGGGATGTTGTGGGCGAGCCCGGCCGCGATGTCATTAAAGCCGCACTGCCGGTACTAAAAGAGAAACACGCCGCGGATTTCGTGGTCGTCAACGGCGAAAACTGCGCCGGTGGAGCGGGCATCACCCCCCGCCTGGCCATTGAGCTGATGAGGTATGGCGCCGACGTCATTACGCTGGGTGACCACACATGGGATCAGAAGGACATCAATCCCTTCTTTATAACCGAGCCCCGCCTGCTGCGTCCGCTGAATTACCCCGCGGGTACTCCAGGCGCCGGCAGCGTGGTGGTGGGGGGCAACGGCAAGAAGCTGGGTGTGATCAACGTGCTGGGCCGCACTTTTATGGGTCCGCAGGTCGATAACCCGTTTCTGCTGGTGGAGCCCGAGGTGGAAAAGCTGCGACAGGAAACGCCCTGTATCCTTATCGATTTCCACTCCGAGACCACCTCGGAGAAGATCGCGTTTGGCCGAATGATGGACGGCAAGGTTTCCGTAGTGGTAGGCACCCACACTCATGTGCAGACTGCGGACGAACAGATCTTTCCCGGCGGCACGGCCTACCTGACCGATGCCGGCTTCAGCGGTCCGCACACGTCGGTCATCGGCCGCGATATCGCCAGTGTGATCCAGAAATACAAGACGCTGCTTCCCAATAAATTCTACATCGCGAAAGAAGGCCTCCAGGCCGACGGCATCGTGGTGGAAGTTGATGAAGCCACGGGCAAGGCGCTCAGCATTGAGCGTATCCAGCACAAGGTGCATCTTTCGGGCTAGTGATCCTGGCTGGTCCGCTCACCTTGTGCAAAGATAGATTGCCAGAACGAGGATGACCCCTGCCGCGATGAAGCGCCAGGGGGCCAGGGCAATGGGTCCGCGTTTCAGGTAGTCGTACCGCATGAGGCAGGCGAACAGGGAGAGGCCGGAGCCGAATTTTACCGTCAAGGTGAAGGCGCTCAGACCGATGGGGCTGATTTCCAGGCAGTCGCTTATGCCGAACAGAAAGGCGGCAAGCGCGGCCTTCCAGCATACTTTTCGGATTTCCGCGGACGTAGCGGTATCGGGGGCGATGCTCCTGCTTTTCCGCAGGAAATAACCGGCCAGCGCCCACCAGGCGGCTGCCACCGCCAGATTAAACAGCGCGTATGCGCTGAGGTAAAGATGCGGTAAAGCTGCGGCAAGAAAAGCGCTGCTATGCATGTAATTCTAATAAGCGATCAAGCTGAGCCTCGTTCGCATGTCTTTTTTGTCAATCGCTGCGTTGCTCGTCGGTCACATATTATTCTAATATGCTCCCTCC
>JBGGNE010000555.1:0-4973 GCA_041287705.1 Methylacidiphilales bacterium
ACTGCACAATCTTCTCCCTCTTCTGCGCCTCGTAGTACTCCAAAGGAAGCGTGGTAACGAGCGCCCGCTGGCCGTAGGCCGCGTGTATGGCGCGGGACTTGTGTCCGAGATGGTTCATGGCTTCCCGTTCGGGCATACCGGCCGTCCTGGCTCTCTCAGCCCATGCGTAGCGATAGGAATGGAGGACTTTGCCTTTAATACCAAGCACTTTGCACCGCCTGCTAAACTCTGAAGACCGATGCTTGGGCTTCTCCACACTAATCTTGGGAAAGAAGGGACCGCGTGAGGGAAGGCGGCTGAGGAGATCTCGGAGTTGAGGTCCGATACACAGGCAGGTCAGGCCTGCGTTGTCATCCTGCCTTCCACCAAGCTTGCGGCGTGCGAACCTGATGGTGTTGGTCTCATGGTCAACGTCATCGCTCGTCAGACTGGCGATATCGGATTGCGCTCCGCCGGTATGCCACAGCATTTCGTAGAAGTGGCGCCGCTCCTCGTTCAGCTCACGATCGATGATTCTCTGATGCTCCGCAGCGGTCAGCGCCACAAACGACTGGCGGCGCACCGATGGCCACGCGGCTTCGGCCATGACGGGGGAGAGCAACCACCCAAGATTGAGGGCAAAATTGTGAATTCTCTTCAGGTAGTGCTGAGTCGAATTTCCTGCCTTCTTGTGGTCGAGTACGGCAAAGAGGTGATCCGCTTCGGTGTCGATAACTTTCGTTTTCCTCAGGATTGCAAAGGGCTTGCTGCGGAAAGCCCTTTCTTTGCGATCCTTTGTCGATTCCACACCTGACTTCACGTAGCGGTCCATCACTTCCGCCCAGGTGCGGGTGCAAAGCTCCGGCGACTTGGCGGAGAGATAGGCTTTCGCCATCGTTCGGTTCAGGTGCGGCTGATCCGCGGCCTGATTTTTGGCTGCCAGAAGACGACGAGCTTCCGCCTCGTTGCTCGTTTGCAGGCTTTCCTTCTGCAACGTGACGTTATCGCGAAGATAATACGTTCCGCCGGAACGGCGAAACATCCGGTAACGATCCTTCATATTCCAGATTCCTCCAGGGGCATCAAAGGAGGTTATCTGTTCCGGGCCAAGTGCTGTTAGGGTGCGGCCCTCGTGCGTACGGCGCGGTGGCGCGCTGTACAGGGGGATCCAACCAAAACAGGCAATATTAGGCCCAAAATTGGGCCCATTTAGGCCTTTTGGAGCCTTACTGGGAGAAATGCCCCTTTAGCATCAACAACTTACAAAAGGGCTCCGGAGGTAGGGCTCGAACCTACGACCAATCGGTTAACAGCCGATCGCTCTACCACTGAGCTACTCCGGATCAAAAGCGAGCCATGAATGTATGAGATTGGCGGCGAGATGGCAATAATTATTTTGAGAAATTTCTCGGCTGGGTTTTTCCTCTGAGATTTGTACAAAGGAGCTCTATAATTCGGAAGAAATGAAGCGGCCAATTTCTTGCGCTATAGTCGGTTCCCGAATTGGTCGCTTTATTCACTCCAGGGCCGGTCAGAGATCCGTATCGCTGGCGCCGCAGGTACGCTGCCGCTGTCTGTGCGGTCCACCAAGAGGTTGGGCGAAGGGCATGGGCGCGTCCATCGCTGGTGGTGGGGTGAAGCGCGGGGCCATGGCACATAGCTGATACTCTCGCATAAGGCGTCGCACTAGGGTTAGGGCTCAAGGATACATTCGTCGCGCAACTGCTGCCAGATTCGGCGGTGCCCATAGCAATGGCGGAAGCCATGAAACAGGCTTTTGATACGCTCGCCGTGATGACAAAATCCCGTCTCTTCCTGCCGGCAAATCGCAGGAGATACAGCCGATTTTACTTCCTAAGGGCCTGTCAGGAAATAAGTATACCATTTAAAGAAGATTAGGGAGTTTGGGTAGGATGGAGTAGCTCCATTCACCGTGAAAGTCAGCCGATAGCAGGCGGATTTTACCCATGTCTTCATCGCTGACCTTGGTTCCTTTGGGATAGAAGTCATTATCGATCTCAGCTCGTACGGTCAGCCTCTTACGATTGGTGGTAGCGGCAATGAGTTGGACGTTGACCTCGTGACTGATGAGGGGCTTGCCTCGCCAGTCTTGGCTGATGAAGGAAAAAAGGCGATGCTCGATTTTGTTCCATTTGCTGGTGCCCGGGGGCAGATGGCAGACATCGATGGTGAGCCCGGTGGCGTCCGCCATCGCCTGGAGTTCCCGTTTTCACAGGCGGTTGCGTGAGCCGTTGCTGCCTCCTCCGTCGGCGGTGATGAGCAGGCGGCTTGCCTGCGGGTAGAGCGGTTTCCCCATCGCCTCCCACCAGCGCCGGATGGTACTGACGGCGAAAGCGGCCGTATCGTGATCCGTGCCCACACTAACCCCAAAAGTTGGCCGCCCCATTTCAGGAATGATAAAGTCATGCACGCAAACGACTTGCGGTTGGCCTTTGAGGTGCCATTCCCTACCGCCGTTTTTATAGTCACCCACCAGTTCCTTCTTCTTCGTATCGACCGAAATGACCGGCTGACCTTCGCCCTGAAGCGCGGCCACCCGCTCGTTAATGAACTCAAACTGAGCGTTGCGATCCACATGAGTGCCGCCCTCACGGGTCTTAACGTTGGCCTGCAGGCTATACCCTTCGGCGGCAAGAAGTTCCGCCACCAGCTGATGACTGGCCGAGATTCCCCTGGCCCGGAGTTCCGCCGCCAGGTGACGCACGCTTTTGGACGTCCAACGCAACGGGTTCTCCGGATCCCCCCTCGTCCCTGGCTCTACAACAAGCCGCAATGTCTCCAACAAACGCGGGTCTTTGGATGCGGAAGACTTGCGACCTCCACCCGAACGCCGGATACCGCGCCCTGCGGCATGGGATCGGCGGCGGCCTGCGCCAATTCCGCAAGCTCACGCCGTCCCCGGGCAAGGGCCTGCCGCGAAATCCCCGTGCATTTCTCCACCGCAACATTGCCGCCATGCCCCAGAGCCTCAGCTTCCGCCGCCCCCCACAGCCGTCTCATCCGCTCATCAAGCAGCGGAGCAAGTTTTTCATACCGCCTCTACACACCATCAAGTGCTTCCATCCCTCAACACTATCTCAATTCATTGAAATGGTATAGTTATTGCCTGACAGGACCTAAGACATCATGGAGCCAAACATGGCTACTAAATGGTGATGACTATTGCGGGGCAAACAGATCGTAGCTGGAGACATGTAGCAGCGTGCCGCTTGGGGATGTGCCGGCCACCGGGGCGTAGTAGATGCCGGACTGGTGCGTGGGGAACGGATAGTGCAGGTAATAGCGCTCTTCCTCGTTGTTTCGACCGCGGGTGGCGTCGAGCTGGGACTGGAGGAAGGGATCTGTGATGATGGGCCCGTCGATGACCGGAGGTGTGGGAGGCAGCGGTGCGGTGCCGATGGTGAAGACGATGCCGCTGGTAAAGGTGGTGAGGTAATTGCTTCCGGCGGTCAGCGTGCCGGGGAGCAGAGGATAGTATCCACTCGACTCGCCGGGCGCGCGGGAGAGCCTGCCGGCCAGTGTGTCGCCGAAGACGAGGTTGCCGGCGGTGATGCTGTACGCGAAGACAGGATCGGACTCGCCGAACGCTTTGCCCTGGCTGGAATTGGGGGTGATGGTGATCGGACGAGGCGTGATGGCGAAGGAAACCAGGGACGGATCCAGCGACACGCTGTAATTCGGGCCGGCCTGCAGGCTGCCCAGCAGAAGTCTGTACAGGCCAACGTTCTGTCCGGCTACGCGAGACAGGCTTCCAGTAAAGGTATCGCCTGAGATTAGGGAGCCGCCCGAGACAGTGTAAGAGTAGGAGGAAGGATCCGCGTTGCCATACACTTTGCCCTGTCCGGAATCCGGCCTGACGCTGACAGCGCGCGGCGTTATGTTGAAGAAGATGGGCACGGGATCCAGCGTCAGGGCGTAGTTAGGATTGCCCAGAGTGCCAAGCAGTATCTGGTAGTCACCGACGTTGTTGCCGGGCTGGCGGTCCAGTGCGCCCGTCAGATCGCCGGGGGCCACCAGGCTTCCGCTTGTAATGGTGTAGGCGGTGCCGAGGGTGAGCGGATCGACGTTGCCATAGACCTTGCTCTGGCCGGAAGCGGGTGTAATGGTGAGCGGTCGCTTGGTGATATCGAAAAAGACAGGGAGGGGATCAAGCACAACGTCGTAGCTTGAGGCTCGCCCGGAATTGGAAATGCCTATGGACCCGAGGAAAATCTGGTAGCTGCCCGCGTCATTTCCCGTATCGCGCATCAAAAGGCCGCCCAGGACGTCGGCACTGACCAGATTTCCGCTTGTGATGGTGTAGGCGGTGCCCAACGTGCCCGGGTCGGCGTCGCCATACACTTTGGACTGGCCGGATGTTGGCGTGATGATGAGTGTCATCTTGCTGTTGGTCAGCGCAAATATTGTGGAGGGATCAGCCTGAACGGCCACGTTGTAGGAGCCGGCTGTATCATTGGCGGTCAGCGAGAAGATGGCGCGGTTGGACAATCCGATAGTCTCGGTGAGTGTACCGGTGGCACTTGCTCCGCTGCCGGGGACGGTGAGTGTGACAAGGCCGCCGGCCAGATCGGTCAGCAGGGTATCCAGGGCTGTGACCCTGACGACCAGAGGGTCCGCAAAGGCACTGGTGATGACTGCGGATTGTCCGCTGCCGCTTTCGGCGGAGTAGGTAAAGCCGCGCGATTCGAATGCGCCGATATCCACATTGCCCACCCGTGTCTGGCCGCGCTGATCCGCTGTGGGCGCACCGGAGGCGAGGCCGCCGTTGATCGCCAGGCTCCCGGGCAGCAGCGCCATGGTTTTGGTGGGGCCGCCATAGTTGCCCAGGGGGGCCAGCAGCGCATTGATGGGAGAAGCAGTTGTTCCGACCAGCGTAGAGGTTGTCCAGCCATTACTGGTACCTTTGTTGCCTATAAGGTTACCACCGAGGTCTACAAACTCGTTCGTTACGTCAGAGCCATCCAACGCACCTG
>JBGGNE010000556.1:0-4676 GCA_041287705.1 Methylacidiphilales bacterium
GACTTTTGAGGCAACGTCACCCTGTCTCTCACTTTCTGGGCTTCCTTTCGGTGTCATTTACTTTTGAGGCAACAAGGGTGGCCGTCACATTTTTGTGAAAACAAAGCGCGTTCCCCAAAAGATTGTGCTCAAGTATTGGACTGGCGGGCCGACATGGTGTTTGGGCATTTATGTAGCAACATGCGGGAGCAACCCTGACGCGTATGGAACCTGAAGCTCTAATCGATAAGGACAAGGCGACAACACCCGCAACATCGGGAGAGGGGCGGATCCGCGCCGTAAAGCGACCGCCGGTCAATGAATTGCTGGCGAAGCCGATACCAGCCGATTACCTGGATTCTATGACACGGCGCATCGCCACTCCGCCAGTACGGCGGGCAGGGGCGGGGCAGCGGAAGCTGCTGGTATTTCGCCTGGGACAGGAATGGTTTGGGCTGGCCGGCGAAAACTTTATTGAAGCGGTGGATAACGCACGCATCCACTCTCTGCCGGCATACAAATCCGGCTCCGCGGTCATGGGCGTGGTCAATATACGTGGCAATGTAGAGGTATGCGTATCCCTGTCGGAACTTCTTTACGCCGGTGGCGCGGCGTCCTTTGCTGCTTCGGCCACTGCTGGGAACGCTCATTCCCGGCAGATTGGCCGTCTGCTGGTGGTGGATCCCGGGCAACTTCATGTGGCATTTCCAGTGGATGAGGTGGCGGGAGTGCATCCGTGCGACCAGAATGCGATGGAGCCGCCGCCGCCATCGATGGGTGGCGAATCGCTGATTTTAGGACTTTGGCGCTGGCAGAAACGAGTGGTACGGGTTTTGGACCGGGACACATTTTTTAAAGCGCTGATGAACTCACTGGTCGCCACCTGAGTGGAGTGACCAGCCAAAGGGAACGGAACGCAAACTGTCCAGGGTAAAAATGGCGATGTGCAACGGCAATCAACAGGGGGTAGCATTCATGAGCCTGACGACAAGCAGGAACGGGTTCTTGTGGTATAGAAAACGCCTGAGCGATGTTGTTTACGATTGCGTCCCAGGCCTGCTAACTGGTATAATATTACGTGGTGTTTATGGATCTCGTGGTTGATAATGGGGAACACACACTTGTGTGGAAGGGCTCACTAGTATCGCTGTTTTTTCCGTTTTTTTCTCATTTCAACATCGCATATTTGCCTATACGTTCCTTTGCCAATCTCCAGGCCGCCATCGCCTGCCGGCTTCCCCACAAAAGGGGATAGCATTCTGTGGATCACATTCATTTACCTTTATCTCATCAGTCGCCATTGTCCCAGGGATGTGGCGACCGCCACTACCGCCGCCGTGAGCTCAAACTTCGACCACTTGCAGGATGTCTCCATGTTCGATCTCTTTCGGACAGAGGTGGAGGACAATGCCCTGCAGATCGAGACGGGGCTGGTGGAAGTGGAGCGTGGAGGTGAGGAGTTGCCCCAGGTCTGGCGCTCCCTGATGCGTGCGGCGCACAGCGTGAAAGGCGCCGCCCGCATGGTGAATATCAGCGCCGGCGTACAGGTGGCACATGCGATGGAGAGTTGTTTTGTTGCGGGGCAGCAGGGCAAGATTCCAGCTTCGCGTGATCTGGTGGATCTGATGCTGCGCGGCAAGGACCTGCTGGTTGCCATTGCCCGTACACCGGAAGCGCAGATCAAAGGCTGGGTAACCGGTGAGCATGCAGATGTTATCAAAGGCTACTCGGTCACCTGCGAGACTTTCCTGCTGGATCCCCCGGTTGCACGGGTTGAACAAGCCAGGGATGAGGAAGCCGGCGTGGAGGATTCGCAAGACAAAGATGTCGGGCACTCTCATGAGGAGCCGGAGGCAGAAGCAGAGGAGGCAGAGAATCCTGACGGCCATGACGAGAATCCGGAGACTGAATCCGAATCGGCCGCTGAAAGTACTCCCGCCACGCCACTGGCAGCTTCGAAGGAGTCCGCCGCCGCACCTCTCGTGACCGCTCGTCCGCGCGAGGTGAAGCCGCCTGTCCCGCCCGCGGCGCAACCGAATCCGCGAGGTACGCCGTCCCGGCCCGCCACTCATATCTCCAACAGCGGCCCTGTTTCTACCGCGGGGCCAGCGCCGGCTTCAGGCTCCGGCGACTCCAACCGAATGCTGCGAGTGACAGCGGAGCATCTGGATCGTCTCCTGGGGCTTTCCGGTGAGTCTCTTGTCAATGCGCGCCGTCTTCACGCGCTGGCCGACGGTATGCGCCGGTTGAAACGTATGCATCGGCAGGTCATCCAGTTAATCGACCGTGCCAAAACCGACAGCAAGGATGAGCGTCTGGGCCAGATCCTTCAGGAAGCGCATGGCAAGGCGATGGATAGCCAGCACTATCTGGTGGCGCGGCTCGGAGAAATGGATCGGTACGACCGCGAAGCTGTTGATCTGTCGCACCGACTTTACCGCCGTGCACAGGCCTGTCGCATGCGTCCCTTCGCCGACGGTATCCAGCATTTTCCCCGTATGGTGCGTGATCTTGCCACTACTTTAGGAAAAGAAGCACGTTTGGAGATGGCGGGGGTTGCTGTTGAGGTGGATCGTGATATACTGGATCAGCTTGAGGCCCCGCTGACTCACATGATTCGTAACTCACTGGATCACGGTATAGAGTTTCCCGACGAGCGGGCTCTCGCGGGCAAACCACCCGTGGGTGTCCTGCGTCTGGAGGCTCGTCATGCCGCGGGCAAACTCATCGTATCCTTTTCTGATGACGGCCGCGGCATGGATATCGAGCACATTCGCTCCGTTGTCCTGGAGCGGGGGCTGGCTACCGCGGCGACTGCGGAGCGGCTTAGTCAGGCGGAGTTGCTGAACTTCCTCTTTCTGCCGGGCTTTACGCTGCGCGACGAAGTAAGCGAGTTTTCCGGACGAGGGGTAGGGCTGGATGTCGTCCAGCATATGCTGAAACAGCTGCGTGGCGAAGTGCGTGTGACGAGCGAACCAGGTGAGGGAGCCCGCTTTGATCTGAAGCTGCCGCTCGCGTTGTCTGTGGTGCGTGCACTGGTGGTGGAGGTGGCCGAAGAGCCCTATGCGTTCCCTCTCAGCCGTATCCGCCGCACTCTGCGGCTGGAGCACGACAAGATTGTTTTTGTAGAGGGCCGTCCCTGTTTCTCATGGGAGAAGCGTTCGGTCGCCATACTCGGCTCCTGGGAAATGCTGGGCAAGGATCGCCCGCAACATCCCTCGTCCAGTCTCCTTCAGGTGGTGATCTTCGAGCATGACGATGCGACCTATGCCCTGGCAGTGGACCGATTTATCGGCGATCGCGAGCTGGTTGTCCAGCCGCTGAACCCGCTGCTGGGCAAAGTGCCGAACATCCAGGCCGCTGCGGTGCTGGATGATGGAACTCCCGTTCTTATCCTGGATGTCGAGGACATGGCGCGCTCGCTGGCACGTATTGCGGACAGTGGCCGATGGAGCCTTCAACAGCAGCGTACAGGTGTCATGGAAGCGACTACCGCAGCAGCAGCAGTGAAACATCGTCGCATTCTGGTGGTCGATGACTCGCTGACCGTGCGGGAACTGGAGCGCAAAGTGCTGATTGGCGCGGGTTACGAGGTGGAAACCGCAGTTGATGGAAGCGAAGGCTGGAACCTCGTGCGAACCAAGCACTTCGATATGATTTTGACAGACGTGGACATGCCGCGCATGGACGGCATTGAACTTACGGGTCTCATCAAGACCAACTCGCGCCTGAATCAACTGCCTGTGATGATTGTTTCGTACAAAGACTCCCCTGCCGATCGCAAACGCGGTCTGGATGCGGGCGCGGACTATTACCTGGCCAAGAGCGGCTTTGAGGATTCCATGCTGTTAAAGGCTGTGGAAGATCTCATTGGCCCCGCTGTACCTGCCGAAGGCGAAGGAGCCGCTGTATGAGCATGTCCGATTTTCGCCGCGCCACAAGCGGACTCGGGCACTACGGACGTCCCGGCCCCGGTGGTACTGGTAGTGCCGGCAGCGCGCCCGAGAAGTTCAGTGTCGCAATCGTCAACGATTCCGCCATGGCGGTGGTGATGCTGAAACGCGTTCTTGAGCCTACGGGAAAATTCAGTATCGCCTGGACGGCATCGGACGGGCTACAGGCGCTGGAGTCCTGCCACGCCGTTCGTCCGGATCTTATTCTCATGGACCTGGTGATGCCTGTGATGGACGGGATTGAAGCCACGCGGCAGATCATGCAGCAGTGCCCGTGCTCTATCCTCATTGTCACCAGCTCCGTCGACAGTCGCAGTGAAGCTGTCTTCCAGGCCATGGATGCGGGTGCGCTGGACGTGGTGCGCACACCGCGCATGGATGATGAAGCAGGCCGCAGCGCGTTCCTGCTGAAGGTGGAGACGCTGGCCTGGCTGGTAGATCGCAGCGCGTCTGCTTCAGCAAATCAACCGACTTCCTCGCCAATTACGGGCATAACGGGCTCCGGCCTGACACCGGTTAAGCCGAAAGGCGCGCTTCTTTCCCAGCTTCGCAAACCCACGGGCCCCGTGCGGCTTCCCGGCGTACCATTGCCATCCCTGCCGCCGCCATTGCCAGGTTCTCCGCGGGATCGTGTAGCTTCTCGGCTGGTCATTCTGGGGTGCTCGGCGGGAGGACCCGCTGCTCTCAGCATCATCCTGAAGCGGTTGCCCCGGGATCTTTCTGCCGTGGTGGTTATTGTGCAGC
>JBGGNE010000557.1:0-5724 GCA_041287705.1 Methylacidiphilales bacterium
CAGGCGGTCGGCACGGTAGAACATGGGGCACGATGCTGAAAAATTCGCGCTGGGTGCTGGTGGTATGTTGTGCGCTGACGCTGTTGTTTCAGCTCTATCTCTGCTTTTTCTTTAGTGATGCCGGAACTGTGCCCACCACGGGCGATCACAACCCCAGCACCTACACGCGCTGGCGGTTCGAACTGCCTGCGGATGGGTTCTTTAATCGCGACTACTGGTACGGCTTCGGCAATGTGCCGGTGGGGCTTGATCCGCTGGGACTGCTGACCTGGCTGCCGACACGCGCGTTCTTTACAAGCACGTTCGGGCTGTGCGCCGTCGTGCTCATTCTGGGCTTTTACCGGCTGGGGCGGGAGCTGGGGCTGAGGCGCGAGGTCTCGGCGGTAGGCGGCATGTTTCTGGCGTGGCAGGGCGATTACCTGGGCTTTGTCAGCCCGGGCCATTATGGCAATGCCCCGCAGTGGGCGCTGGTACCGTGGATGTTCTGGCTGGGCCTTCGCGCTCTGCGCACCAGCGGCGGCGCGGCAGCTTCCGGGAAAGGGGCAGGACTGGCGGGCATAGCGTGGCGCAGCTGGTACGCCGCGGCTCTGTGCGGCGGGGTGGGTGGTGCAATTGTTTCGCTGCTGGTGGATCGTGGCGGACTCTTTACGCTGCTGCTGGCGGGTATGTTCTTTTATGAGGCGTGGCAGCGCAACCGCATGGGCGACGTGCGCCGGCGCATGCAGCCGATTTTGCTGCTGGTAGTGGTGACATTGTTTGCGGTGCTGACTGCTGCGCCGACGCTGGTCGCCACCTGGAAACTGAGCGGCAGCGACACAATCAAGGGCGGCAGCGATGATCCCGCGCAGAAATACGCCTGGGCCACCTCGCTCTCCATGCCGCCGGAGGAGATCTTTACTTACTTTGTGCCCGGCTTTTATGGCTGGAGCACGGGTCATGAGTCCGGGCCATACTGGGGCCGGGTGGGTTCACAGGAGCCGAGCGAAACGGGGCAGAAGGTGCGCAATTTCTCCCTGGGCTCCGCCGTTATCGGCACGATTCCCTTCGGCCTGGCGCTGCTGGGCATGGTGGCGCTCTATCGCCGCCGTGGGAAGCACGGCAACCGCGAGCTGCGCGAGGAGCTGGATCTGGCGGATGAAACCGCCGTGCGTCTGGCCTGGTACTTTGCCGGCGCACTGGTGGTAACGCTGCTACTGGCGATGGGCAAGTACACGCCGGTGCACTGGCTGTTCTATCAACTGCCGCTGCAGGAGCACTGGCGCAATCCCATCAAGTTTCAGGCTCCATGCAACTTATGTATCGCCTACATGGCGGCGATTTCCCTGCAATGGATTGCCGTGCTGGTACAACGCCGCAGTGCGCTGACGTCGCCCATCCTTGCCGATAAAGATCAGACAGGTGCAGCACCTGAGGTGGGCGCGCCTGTGGATGAGCTGGCGGTCAAAAGATTCGCCAGCCAGATCTCGCCCGTCATGATCTTCGTGATGGGTCTGACAGGCGCGCTGGTGGCGCTGTTTGTTCTTTTTCTGCTGCCCGCCGCCATGGCGCTGTCGGAGCTGCTCAGCGCCATCGGTTATCGCATCGACGTGATCAATGCCGCGGTAGGCACGGCGCGGTCCACACTCCTGGCGGCGTCTGTCTCCGCGGGAATGTTGCTTACCGCGCTTCATATGGGTTTCTACCCTGAGCGCTGGCGCGGGCTGGAGATCGCCAATCCTTCCCTGCAAAACGCGTGGGTATGGGCGCTGGATAACGCCAACCGCACCGGCTTTGTCCTCATGCTGGTGGGAATCGTCAGCATGCTCCAGATGTGCTGGATGCATTCGCAGAATCTCACCCCGGTTTCCTCGCTGGTCTACACAAAGCCCAACGAAGCCGTGGATTTCGTGAAGCATGACAGCAGCATCTTCCGCGTTAGCGTGCTGGGCGACGACCCCATGGGGCACCGGCGTCTGATGCTGGGCTTTCTGTTTCCGGCCAACGGCATCATGTCGATCGATAACTCCGCTATCTCCCGCACGCCGCGCGATTACGCCGCCTACTTCCAGGCCGTGCACGACAATTTGCAGCGCCACTACTTCCTGGGCGGGGTAAAGTACGTGTTCGGCATGCCCAGTATTACGGACGGCCTGCATAACGCACCTCTGTTCAAGAACATTGCGGGCGGCGGCACCTACATGGAGTCGATGAAGAATCCGCAGAACGACGAGCCGTACGGCGTGATGGAGATGCGCGATTACATGGCAAAGGTAACACTGGTCCGCGGCGTGGAAGTCTTTGATGATCAAAGCAAACTGCTTACCCGTCTGCCTGATCCGCGCTGGAATCCCCGCCACACCGCTCTGGTCATGAAGTCCGACGCCGCGCGCCTGCCTGATCTGGCTTCCATGCGCAGATCGACCCCCACGCCGCTCTCGTCTCCGATGCCTGAAGTTCAGCCGTCAAATGCGCCAACGCCGGAGGCTGCGCCTTCTGCTATACCTCCCGCGCCACCCGCTCCCTCCCATGCACCGGCACCTGCTGAGCCCGCCGCTGCTTCAGATACCGTACCTTCGAATTCACCTGCGACCAACGTGTCACCTTCTGAGGCCGCTCCCACATCCGCCCTCACTCCCATCACCAACACTCCCGGCAGGGCCAGCGGATCTGGCGGAAGCTCTCCGGATGCTCCGACGAATCTGCCCCCTTCTGCTGAATCACCCGCGCTGGCTCCCATTCCCATTTCCATTCCCACTGCCGTTCCTGCAACTACAGCGCCACCTGCGCCTGGGGCACCAACAGCACCGCAGCGGTCATCTTCACTGGCGGCGCCCGCGTTCCACATGGGCACCAGCACGGGCAGTGGGCAGGTCAGCCTTACCCGGTTCGACGAGCATGCCACAGCCTTCCAGGCAACCGCGCAGGAACCTGTCATCGCCGTCATTAACGACCACTATGAGGCTGAGTGGATCGCTACTGTCAACGGCATGCCTGTTCCCGTCGTGCGCGTCAACCAGATCATGATGGGCATTCCGCTCCCCGCGGGAACCTCCAGTGTTGTCGTGCGTTACGCGCCTTCCTCCTTGCCGGCCTATGTGGGCCTTGGCACCTGGATCGCCCTGCTCCTCTTTGGTGCGGGCCAGTTGCTCATTCCCCGCGCTTCCATGCCTCAGGCGGTCGCATCCTCCGATCACAGCAAAACCGGCAAGAAGCAGCAGCCGCACGGCAAAAAATAGCGCCCTGCGCGGAATTTGCTCTCCCCGTGACCGTGACAGCGGCCACGCCATTCATCGCATTTGCCCATGAGCCTGCACTCGCAACCCTCCGGCGGAGAAGATCCTTCTGTTCCTGTTCCCGCTACCGCCGTCCTCATTGCAGATAATGATGTTGGCTCCAAACCAGCATTGGGAGGGCGCAAAGGTAACGGATCTTTCTTCAGCTACAGCGCCACGCTCATCCCAGCCATTATTCTGGTGCTGCTGCTTGTCGCGTATCCCTTAAGCCCGGGACCCCTGGGCTATGTGGCTGGAAAGCCGATTTATCTGGGCACAATCAATGGTCATTACTACACCCTGATGCCCGCGATAGCCGGTCCCACCTCGACGGTGGGAAGTGCTCCTCAAGGCCTGGGTGGAGCGATTATCCGGATACTCTACTATCCCCTGCTCCTGCTCTATCACAACAGTCCGGAAGCCGAGCAAACCGTGCAAAGCTACCTGTTTCGCTGGAAGTGTTACCTGGTTAAGATGAGTCCGCCCAGCATAGCGCCCGTGTCTCCAAGCTCATCCTCTTCTTCCTCCGGTCCTGCCACACCCGCCTCTACCAACGGGGCCGAAACCATTGAGCTCCCCGGCGAAGTACCTGCCCTTTAATGCAGCCCGCCAGCGTCTACCACACCGCAGACGTGTATCGTAATTTCCGGCTTCCGTCTTGGCGCGAGGGCGCTATGGTGGAAGACTTTGGCGGATAATCCAGTCTGCTGAATCCCGCACTTTCCCTCCTTTCACATGCCGCCTGTTATTTCCATCGTGACGCCGTCCTACAATCAGGGCCGGTTTCTGCGCCAGACTATCGAGAGCATCCTGGGCCAGGATTACCCGCACCTGGAGCTCTGGGTGATGGACGGCGGCAGCACGGATGAATCGCTCGACGTCATGCGCAGCTTCGAAGGCGACAAACGCTTCCACTGGGTAAGTGAGAAGGACAAGGGCCAGAGCGACGCCATCACCAAAGGGCTGGCGCGCTGCACGGGCGAGATCTTCAACTGGGTTAACAGTGATGATTACCTGGAACCGGGCGCGCTGAAGGCGGTGGCCGATGCGTTTGAGGAAAAGAAGGCCGATATCATCTGCGGCGTCACGCGCAAGTTCGAGGATCTGACGGGCGAGACGACCGGATACATGCAGATGGAGATCAAGGGCAACGCGGAGGATACCATTCTCATTGGCCGCGTCTGCCAGCAAGGCACATTCTGGAAGACCGAGATCTTTCGGGAGCTGGGCGGCGTTCGCGAAGATCTGGACTGCGCGATGGACTGGCACCTGTGGGTCAAATACCTGGTGAAGCACGGGCAGGTGCGCGCGCACAAGATCGATAAGCTGCTCGCCCACTTTCGCCAGCATCCTGAAAGCAAGACTGGCCGCGCCGCATCGCAGTTCAAGCAGGAGATCAATGCGATTTACCTGGATCTTTTCACCTTCCTCGGCGCGCCGGATTATCTCCGCGAATACCTGCGCAGCCTGACGGGCCTGAACCTGCCGCCCACACCCTGGAAGCCGGGCGAGCACATCAAGGCTAAGCGGCTCTTTGCCAAATATTGCGAGAAGATCGTAAAGCTCTACTACCACGATCAGGCCTACGAGCGCGCCTCGGTATGGCTGAAGAGGTCGCTGGACTGCAACTTCCGCATCACTCCCTTCGTTCTGCGCTTCGGCACCAAGATCTTCTGGAAGAAAAACATCATGAAGGAAGGCTTCAAATTTTAACCAGCCAGCCACTCGCCAGCCAGTGTGATGCTGGATCCTGCTGGTGATGGGATGCCGTGGTGTTGATCCTGTTCTTTCGTTCCATTTGTTCTTTGGTCTTTTAGACTTCTTTTCTCTATCCTTTCCTCATGGCGACTTCTTCAGACAAGCCCGGCAGCGGCAGCGGTAGTTCAAGCCCCCATCTTCCCCCTCAGCGCAGCTTTGCGGAGAAGATGGAGCGGAACATTACGCGCCTGCCGCGCCGCACCTGGGATTCGCTGGGCCGTCTGGGTCGCAGTCTGTGGAAGCTGCCGCATAAGATTCTGGTGCGCCGCTACTGGATGAAGCTGGGCGATCTGGCTCATTATCCCCCGCGCAAAATGGTGGCGGAGACTTTCCCGACTGCTGAAGTCATGGCAAAATCCGCCGCGCGCGGCTGCCCAATGCCCGCGGACGAGGATCTGCCGTCCATCGCGCTGGTTACGCCGAGCTTTCAGCAGGCGGACTATATTCGCGAAACGCTGGAAAGCGTTCTGTGGCAACGCTACCCCAACCTCAGCTACGTGGTGCAGGATGGCGGCAGCAACGACGGCACCCGCGAGATTCTGGAGGACTACTCCCCCCGCCTGGATTCCTGGGCCAGTGAAAAGGACAAGGGTCAGGCCGACGCCATCCGGCGCGGTTTCGGCAAGGCACAGGGCGACATCATGGCCTGGCTCAACTCCGACGACACGCTGCTGCCCGGCTCGCTGCACTTTGTCGGCCGATACTTCGCCACCCA
>JBGGNE010000558.1:0-7428 GCA_041287705.1 Methylacidiphilales bacterium
ACCGGCGCCTCCAAAGGAATCGGAGCCGCCATCGCCCGTACGCTTGCGGCCCACGGCGCCGCGGTTGCCGTCAACTATTCCTCCAGCCGCGAAGCTGCGGAAAAGGTGGTGGCGGGCATCACCGCCGCAGGCGGCAAAGCCTTTGCCGTTGGCGGCGACGTAACCAAGAAAGCCGACATCGAGGCCATCTTCGCCAAAAGTAAGGAGGTGCTGGGGCGGCTGGACATCCTGGTCAATAACGCAGGCATTTACGCTCCCACGCCGATCGGCGCGATTACCGAGGAAGCCTTTCACCGGCACTTTAACCTCAATGTCCTGGGCGTTCTCCTGGCATCCCAGGAGGCCGTGAAGTATTTCTCGACCGAGGGCGGTGTGATCGTCAACGTCAGCTCCGTGGTCGCCGCGTTCTGCCCGCCCGGGCTCTCTGTCTACAACGCCACCAAAGGCGCCGTGGATTCCATAACCCGCACTTTTGCGCGCGAGCTCGCCGGACGCAACATTCGCGTCAATTCCGTCAATCCCGGCCTCATCGCCACCGAAGGAACACACGCAGCCGGCTTCGCCAAACCCAACACTGAGGAGTCGTCCGCTCTCGGCCTTATCGGCGAGCCAGCCGCGATCGCGGATATCGTCGCCTTCCTGGCTTCCCCGGATTCACGCTGGATCAACGGTCAGGTGCACTATGCGACCGGCGATCTCCTGTAGGCCATCGTTCTGATCTTGATGCACAATAAGCGTTACCTCCTCTGCTCAGGGCTCCGAGGGATAGAGGTGACCCAGTCAGGATAAGACCTGGAAATGTCTGGTTATCATCGTTAAGGTAAAAGCCTTGCACTGGGACATCGCGCTGACGCATCCACTCTGCGCGCGCGATGTTTTGGTGCTCTTGCGAAGCTGAATCCAAAGCCCGACGGTGAGTGGGGAAGACCGCTTGCCGTGAATTCCCACCCGTTGTCATCGCGGAGAAGGGTAAAAAGAGGCCGCTCATTCGTTAGCAGGGCGCAGGCCAATCGCAGACGCTAATAAGTCACTCGTACCGGTGTTCCGTACGGGGCGTTTTCGTAGAAGATTCGGGCAGCTTCATAGGGAAGACGGACGCAGCCGTGGCTGGCGGGGTAGCCGGGCAGATAGCCGGCATGCATACCCACGCCGCCGTAGAAGCGCAGGAAATAAGGCATGGAAGCGCCTACGTAGCGGGTGCCTGACGGCTGATAATCCGTGCGGCTGTTCACATTGCCGACGACCGTGTTGCCGCTGTAGTCGACATACGAGCCGTAGATTGACGAGCGGTGATTTGGGCTCTTCTGTACGATGGAATAGCTGCCTGGCTGTGTGCCATATCCTTCGCGTCCAGTGGAAACTTCGGTCTCGCCCACCAGCTTGCCGCCTTTAAAGAAGCGCGCCTTCTGCTCAGAAAGACTGATAATGATACGAGGGGAGCCCGCGACTCCATCGCCCTGCCACCACCAGTTGCGCTCCTGGGGACCGCGGTCGCCACCTTCGCGGTCGACAGGTACGCGGCGCCACTGACCGTCTGCTGTCGTGATAATGCGGGAGCGGCCAATGACAACATCATCATCCACGGGCAGGGAGGCGCACCCGGTAAAAGTAAGCATCAGGGCCATCAGCCCGGCCCATGCTGCGGTACGACACAGGAGAGCGCGCAGGCTCGGCGGGGCAACGTCAGCAGCAGCAGCGGCGGCAGTAGGGGAAGGCATGGGACGGCAGGATGAAAGGGAAGGGGTGAAGCGAAGGAGGAGGGGAGGGTGGGTGCCTGGCAAAAAGGTTAGGTGGCCGGAATGGGAGAAGCATTCCGGCCGGGGAGAGGATGGAAGCACCCGCCGCCTTCCTCAACCCATGAACCTGACGCTCTTACATACGTGTCTTGCGAAAGAAAGGCACCCCTTTTTTCACAAAATCCGCGTTTCCCCCGCACATTACCCGTTTGGACCGCTGATTCACCCGGATTTGTACATATTTGTACAATAACCGGCGGCGCAAATCCCTCAGGCTTCGCGCTTTCCACAAGTGCCCCGCTTCGTGTTACCAGTCGCGATAATTGCCGTCCGTTGCCGGGGGCATATCGCCGATGGGGAAGCGCTGCTCCTCGTCCTTAAGCGAGTCGAGCAGGTCCTGGGCTTCTTTCTTGCTCATGCTTCCAGGCTCGGGCTGCTTGTCGTCCTGATCCGGCTGCGCGGCCTTGGCGGGTTTCGCTTCGCCTTTGCCTGGCTCGGGTTTGTCCTGACCCTGATCGCCGGGCTGATCGCCATGAGCCTGCGGTTGCTGAGGCTGCTCATTGGCAGGCTGCTTGTCCTGCCCGGAATCTCCCTGATTGGCCTGCTGACCGCCTTTATCCTTTTTATCGTTCGGCTGCTGACCTTTGCCCTGGCCTTTGTCGCCCTTGTCTTCGCCTTTGTTGCCTTGATTTTGTTGTTGTTTGCCGGATTCGTCCTTCTGGTCGCCCTGGCCGCCCTTTCCCTTTTGTTCCTTGTTGGGATCTTCGCCCTGCTGGCCGTCCTGCTTCTTGTCATCGCCTTCGCCGTTGCCGCCACCTTCTTTGCTGTCTTTCTTACCTTCGCCCTGTCCGGACTGATCCTTGTCATTGCCCTTGCCACCGTCGCCGCCCTTGTCGTCTTTCTTCTCGTCGTCCTTATCCTTCTTCTGATCTTTATCCTTGTCCATATCTTTGTCCTTCTTGTTATCTTTCTTATCGTCTTTCTTCTGCTGTTGCTTCAGGCGATCCAGTCGTTGTTTAACAAAGTCACGGTTGAACTTGGCGTCAGCATCCCTGGGATTCAGCTTCAGGGCAGAATCGTATTGCTTAACGGACTTCTCCCAGGCCTCGATAGTTTTATCCGGAGCAAGCTGTTCCGTAGGTTCACCTACGCGAAACAAGGTATTGCCCATGTTATAATAGGCGCGCTGCTGAAGTCCCAGATCGCTCGTATGCATGGCTCCGTCAAAAGCCATAGCCGCCGTTTCATAGTCCTGCGATTTGTAGGCAGCGGCGCCTATATTAAAAGCCATTTCCGGCGTGGGATTGGCTTCCAGCGATGACTTGTATTGATCCAGCGCGTCCTTGAATTTGCCTTCCTTATAAGCCTGCTCCGCCTTCTGAGGGGAGCCTCCTTTGGTGCCGGTAGCTGCTTTCAGCCTGGAACCGATTTCGGGCGATTTTTGATCCAGCTTCTTTGTCGGCTCCAGACGCGGAGCGCCGTCGGTCGAAGAGCTGTCGTCCTGTGCAAACACGCGGGCGGCACCCATAGAGAGCAATGCCACGGAAAGAAGCAGCGCCATCCATGCCTGGGTGCGCGACATGGTCGCTGGACGCATACGGCCACCAGTCCCGGCGGGGGGCGTGTAGGGCGGGGATGTTGCAGGCGGCGCTGAAGATGGAGCCGTGCCAGTTGCAGGAGCGTTGGCTTTACGTATACCACCCTTGTTGCTACTGGCGCGACGCCGACCCTTTTGGGGCGGGCCTTCGGGTTCACGGTGCGAGCTGAGTTTGCGGTTGCTCAACATATATTCCACAATAAAGCAGACGAGGGCCAGCATGAGAGGGTACTGGAAGTATTCTTCGTACACCCGCTCCTTGCGTTTGGAGAGTTCCTGTTTTGGCAGCGGCTCCAGATATTTTGTGTAGATCTTTTGCAGATCGCCAACACCGCCCAGAGGCATGTAGACGCCGCCGGTTGCATCGGCAATGGCGGTCAGCGTCGTTTCATCCAGGCGCGACCTTACGGGATTACCAGTAGTCGGATCTTTCACCAGCGTCAACTGGCCCATGTCGTCGACCTGCTGAATATTTTCACCCGCGGCCGTACCCACACCGATTGTATAGATGCGCAGACCTTTGGCGGCTGCGTTCTTGGCGTCTTCCAGCGCACGCCCGGCGAGATCTTCACCATCCGTGATCAGGATGAGAATCTTGTAGTTGGAGCTTCCCGGCATCGACTGAAAAGCGGCCAGGGCTTCGCGAATCGCCGCGCCGATATCGGTGCCGCCTTTGGGAATGATGGAGGTATCCAGCACATTGAGTGCATCGCGAAAATTATCGAAGTCCAGCGTAAGGGGGCACTGAAGGAAGGGAGCGCCGGCAAACGCGATCAGACCCACGCGATCGCCTCCAACGGAGTTGAGCAGATCGTTTACCGCCAGCTTGGCGCGCGTCAGCCGGTTGGGCTTAACATCGTCCGCCATCATGCTTTTGGAGGTATCGATGGCGATCATCATATCAATGCCGCGCCGCACGCGATCCTTCATAACACCGGGAACGCGCGGGCGTGCCATTGCCACGAAAAGAAGCGCGATGCCCAGCAGCAGGAGAACCATCTTAAAGCGACGACGCTCCGGCGAAACGCTGGAGGTAAGAGCCTGGATCAGATGAGGTGCCAGGAATTTCTGCAGGGCGCCTTTGCGCGATGCGGAAGCGCGATAAAACAGTATGGCCAGGACAATAACCACGGCAGCGCCAGCCCAAAGCCAGTACGTATACTCAAATTCCATAGATTAAAAGCGTAGAGGAGAACTCAGTAAGAGAAGAGATCAGGGAAGCTTGCGAAAACGCGTTTGTTCCAGAAAAGCTCCTGTCAGCAACAGGATCAGTCCGGGGATGAGCGCCCATGAATAGATTTCGTCGTAATCTTCATAACGCTTCATCTTGCGTGTCGTCTTTTCCATCGTGTCAATCTGCTTGTAAATATTGATAAGCGATTGCGCGTCGGCGGCGCGGAAGAACATGCCGCCGGTCATGGTGGCAATTCTCATCATCAGCTCTTCATCAATGGGCGACGAGATTTTTTGGTTCACTACGCGGCCGAAAGCGTCGCGCATCTGTACGGTGCCCTCATTCTGGGATCCTGCGCCGATGGTATAGACCTTGATGTTCTCTGCCTTTGCCAGTTCAGCCGCGGTAAGTGGCGTAATCTTTCCACTGTTGTTCATGCCGTCCGTCAGCAGAATCACAATCTTGCTCTTGCTCTCCTGCTTGCGCAGGCGGTTGACAGAGCTGGCCAAGCCGGAGCCAATCGCGGTGCCGTCCTCTACCAGCCGGGTCTTAAGGCGGTCCAGATTGAAGATGAGCCAGCCATGATCCAGTGTTAGCGGGCTAAGCAGGTAAGGTTTGCCGGCAAACGCCACGATGCCGATGCGATCGTCGGGGCGCGCTTTGATAAAGTCATCCACTACCTTGCGAGCCAGCGCCAGACGGCTGATGGGCGCATCGTTGAGCATGAAGTCTTCCGTCTCCATAGAGCCGGATACGTCGATTGCCAGGATAATATCAATACCGCTGGCTTCCACTTCCTCGACAGAGTTATCGAAGCGGGGACGGGCCAGGGCAATGACGAAACAGAATACAGAGAGCAGAAGAAAGCTGGTCAGCCAGCCTCCGCGGCGATTTCGGCGGGGCGAACCCAGAAACCGGAGTGTCTCCATGCTGCTGTACTGAATGGCGGCATCCGGTCCGTTAGCGCCCCGCCATATAGCAATGATCGGGATGAGGACAAGCAGCGCCAGCAACTCGGGGTTGGCGAAGTGAAAATTGCTCATGAACGGGGAGTATCGGTGGAAAATGTGGGTCCGGCAGGGGACGCTGAAGCGCTCGGCGGCAGGCTGTGCAACTGAGCCTGTAGCTGCTGCTGTTGTTGATGAGCCTGCGCAGGCGTTGTAGACTCAAAGGAACCGGGTGGCATGTAGGCCTCGTCCCCACGCGAGCGATCTCCTGTTGGGCGGATAGCGTGCTCACCGGCTTCGCCAAACTTTGGCAATGCGGTGGGATCTGCCTTAGGCTTTTCCGGCAGGTTCGGCATGACTTTCGTGTCATTGACGAAGTTGCGGGCGCTGGAGAGCATGTCCTCCATTTCGCGTATCGTCAGGTTCTGGCATGCGAATTTTACCAGGTCGCATGTACGCAGAAATTCTTCCAGACCGCTGGCGTGCATGGCTACGGGCGAATTCTTCAGGGTCAGGACTTTCTGCAGGAACTCCTCCGTCGTGCGGCGCGCCGCTACCAGACCAAGTAATCCGAAACGCGCTTCTATATAGGTACGCACGGCGCCGGATACCGCGACTGAGAATTCTTCGACCGTGTCCGGGCGCATCAGTTCCCGTGCTTTTTCCAGTGCCTCCAGCGCGATTTCATGCGCGGGACGTTTGCGCTTATGGACGTACCAGTCGTACAGCCGCCAGCCTTCGTAGCCCAGCGTGATCAGAATCAGCACGCCCAGTACATACATCGCCCACAGCCATCCATATGGAATCGAAATGACCCCGCGAATATCGCGGATATCCTGAGCTTCCTCCGGCGAGTTCGGATCCGCGGGCAGTGCGGGGGTCGTGCCAAGTTCGCGGTTAGCGGCATTGGTGGAGGCGCCGCCCTCGGGCATGTCCGCTCTGCTGGGGAGCTGCGCTGAAAGAGGAAGCGGAGTCGTCAGGCCAAAGGCGGTAAGCGTCACAGCCAAAATCAGTACCTGACGCCAAATTCGAAAAGCTGCGCTCATATTCTCCGCTTTCCACGTGTTTTAAAGAAATTCATAAGAGCAGGCAGATAGGGCATGCCTGTCTCCAGTTGAAGACTGTCGACCGCGGCCAGCTTCAGTATGCGCCCCATCGATTCCTGGCGAACTGCGGCCATTTCCGCAAAACGCTTCCGAACATGAGCGCTGCCTGTGTCCACTTCATAGATTTCGCCGGTTTCCGCGTCCTCAAGAGAAAGCAGGCCGAGGTTGGGCAGTTCATACTCATAGCGGTCACGGATGCGCATAGCCACAAGATCGTGGCGGCGATTGGTCAGGCGCAGGCTGATCTCCAGAGACTCCAGCGCGGATTTAGGCCGCGAACGGTCCGCCATGGTCAGCGGCTGCGCGGGATTCGTATCGCGCACGGTAAAGTCAGAAAGCAGGAACAGGATGCCGCGGCGCCGCATGACGCGATTGCAGAAATCCAGAGCGCCCTCAATATCCGTGCCCCGGCGCCGCGGTTCGCAATAAAGAATCTCGCGCACCACGCGCAGTACGTGTTTCCGGCCTTTGCCTGGCGGAATGTACTCCTCAATTTCGTCCGTAAAGAGGATCAGACCGACCTTGTCGCGATTACGGATCGCTGAAAAGGCCAGCACGCTCGCCACTTCAGCGGCCAGCTCGCGTTTGCTCTGCACGTTGCTGCCGAAGGCGCCCGATGCGCTGATATCGACGATGAGCATGATCGTCAGTTCGCGCTCTTCCGTGAATTTCTTTATGAAGGGGACCCCTGTGCGGGCAGTGACGTTCCAGTCGATGAGGCGCACCTCGTCGCCCGGCGTGTACTCGCGCACTTCGTCGAAGTCCATGCCGCGGCCTTTAAAGACCGAATGATACTCGCCCGCCACCGAGTCGTTGACGAGGCGGTTTGTTCGCAGCTCGATCTGCCGTACCTTTTTCAGGATTTCGC
>JBGGNE010000559.1:0-2761 GCA_041287705.1 Methylacidiphilales bacterium
CGTGCGAGCTGTTGAACAGTGACATGATTGCCATTACCGGCGATTTCGTCGATTTCGACACGCAATGGCTGGCCTCGGCGCTGCCCATACTGCGCAAACTTTCAGCTCCTGAGGGCGTCTATGGCTGCCTGGGCAATCATGATGCCTATGAGGAAATCCGCACGGTGCGTGCGGGTTTGCGGCAGTGGCTTGGCGCGCGTTTGCTGGTGAATTCCGGCACGGTGCTGCGGCGCGGCGAAGAGCGCATAGGGCTTGTGGGTGAGGCGATGGGGACGGTGCGCAGTCATCCTTCGCATTTCCGTGCAATGCGGCGTCGCTGGCCGTATCACTGTCCGTTTACGATCGGGCTGGCGCACAATCCTTCGGCATTCCCTTGGATGCAGCAGCATGGTGTTGCTCTTACACTGGCAGGACACACTCACGGCGGGCAGATATCACTGACAGCCGCGCCCGATCCGGTCGTGGGCTGGGCCAGTTTTAAATTTCAGTATAGCCGCGGCTGGTATGAACTACACGGCAGTCGTATGTATGTCAGCTGCGGTCTTGGCCAGTCTATTCCCCTGCGCATCAACTGCCCGGCGGAGATAGCCCATATTCGGCTGGTGCGCGGTCCGGCGTCAGAAAGTGTGGTAGACGACTCGTGTGACACCTGCTAGCAGCACGCGACCAGTATGGCGCGGGTGATACAGATTGAGTCTTATTTCGAGCTTTTCTTGGGGCGTCCCCAGCGATAGCGTTTCGCTGTGGTTAATCCGGCTTTACTTGTATTTACGCTGCTGGCGCTCTTTGGGCTAACAGCCTATGCCTTGCGTGCGCTATCCCTGCGCTTTGTACCCAGGATGTTTGGCGTATCGGTTGAACTGATGATGTTGCATACGGGCAAGATTGTGGCTCTGGTGAAGCTGCAACGTGAGTGCGCATTCCGCTATGTGCTTTATTTTAATCAGGGAACCCTTTGCGTGGAAGGTCCGGACGTTCCGCGTTATCGCTGGCGGATAATTGAAGGTGTATTTGCCGGTGCGTACGGACTGCTAATGGCGGGACCTTTGTTGTTCTTTATATGGTCGGCTATTTGCGCATGGGCTGCCGCAGAAGCGGCAAGCAATGGTAATTATGTGGATTTCGCTCATAGCTTGCTGAAAGCAAGCCAGCATTTTCAGCCATCGCTCTTTATCTTACTGGGTTTTGTGTTTGCCGCCATGTATGTGGGTCTATTCATGGTGCCGGGTGCTGGCGGTTTTAGGGATGTGGTAGATGGTGTCGAATACCAGATCTATGATTTTCGTGAAGGAGATATGCTGCCATTTCTCCTGTGGGTAAAGAATGCCCGCATGGACACAGTGCGAAGCCGGCCTCGAATGTCTCTGTATTATATGATGAGGGTGGCTCCCTACATAGCGCGTACGCAGGATATTGAATACCAGGTTCAGGTGGCGGACTTCTTTTATCAAAGCAATAAACTGAGCGCCGCACTGGAAATGTGGGAAGCCATAGCGGCACACCCCGAAGCCGAGCTGCAGATGCTGCACAGCGCCGCCCGCAAGGTGCTGGAGCCCGGGGCGGCAAAGACTCATCTGCACTGGCTTTACGGGCAGGAACTTATTGATCTGGCGGTTAAGATGGATCCGTTCGACAAGGCTGTGCTGGAGA
The DNA here is from genome assembly GCA_041287705.1 of Methylacidiphilales bacterium. GTDB lineage: Bacteria > Verrucomicrobiota > Verrucomicrobiia > Methylacidiphilales > UBA1321 > LW23. The sequence goes on from JBGGNE010000559.1 coordinate 1,651, forward strand.
CGAAAGCGGCTATTTCAGCGGGTATGGAGAAGTCGGAGAGTTGTAACACATGACGGTGTCCTGGCAAATGATGGGCATGGCGGCGTTCCTTTGGATATTATGGACGCCCTTTGCCAATATATTTCATCTGTCAGGGCAGCTGATAATGGCGAAGTTGCTGGGATTTAAAGTCTGTTCTGTTCATATAGGACAGGGAGGTTGTTTCGCAAGTGGGAAGATATCAGGTTGCTGGTTTAATCTGTATGGTAAAATGTGGTTGCGCGGCAGTCTGATTGCGCTTCTTTTAGGCGAATGCTTTTATAGGACAAGGCGTGTGGTAGTTCTGCTTGCAGGTACTGTTGCTATGGTGTCAGTGGGTGTTGTGGCAAGCTACGCTTTGTGGTGGGGAATGGAGAATGGATTTATCTCCAGGTGGGATTATCTGCCGGATGTGTTTTTGATGTTGATTGTAGCGGATGCGCTCATCAATCTTACTCCCATTGTCGATATGCCTCGCAGCTATGAAACCATGGATGCACATAACCTTTGGGAAATTCTGAAGATGCCGAGGGAGGAGGTAAAATGGGAAGTGCATTGTCAGAGAGGTGATTACTGTTTTCTGATGAATAAGAAACGAATGGCTGCTTATCATTTCATGCGTGCCTGGCGCTATATAGCAGGAAGAACGCACTCCCGTAATGTCGAGCAGATAGCGGAGCTTATTTTTATAACGGGCAAAGCCAGGCGTGCGTGTGAAATGCTGGTTTTGCTGGCAGAGCGTTCGGATCTTATCGCCTGGGAGCGAAGTCGTATTCTGGATTATGCAGCAAGCCTGGCGTTGTACGAAATGCCGAAACCAACCATGGCAAAAGAGGCGATAAGCTGGGTAAGTCAGGCTCTGTTGTTTGATTCGACTAATCCCTCCATTCGCGGGACTAAGGGAGCGCTGTGTCTGGAGATTGGATGGATGCAGGACGCCAAGGCGCATCTGCAGGCAAACATGGCCTGGGAGGACGCGCCGGAACTGGACCGTGCCATTACGGGCGTCTGCTACGCGCGGGTACTGGCATGGATGGGCGATCTGCCCGCGGCACGGAAGCTCCTGGAAGCCACGCCGACGCCCAGAGAGGGT
>JBGGNE010000560.1:0-20773 GCA_041287705.1 Methylacidiphilales bacterium
CTGGATCGGGCTCATCATTACCGCTCAGGCTTTTCAGGAAGTACCCGGCAAGCATGCGCCGGCGGTTGCCATTGGACTCATTCCCTGCCTGGCCGGCTGGGCGCTTCTGCTCGTCGAATCCGCCCTGCGCGCCGCGGGCACAACACTTTTTGCGGTACAGGGCAAGTTCGGCTCGGATCTCAGCATTTACGGGCTGATATCTTTAAACCAGGGCTTTATCCTCTCCTCAATGGCACTTGCTGCCATGCTTGTTCACATTATCGACCGCCGCTTTATACCTGCGGCCGGATGGGCATTCGCAATGGCCGGCATGTCGGCAGTGGGCATCATTCATGCCTACAAACTGACTGCTGACGGCATCCACAGCGTACTCGGATTTCAAACGCCTGATGGAACTTTCGGACTTGCAGCCCCGGAGTTCGCTATATCCTATGCTGCCATGGGTGTTACACTTCTGTTGGCCGAGCGCCTGCTGTTGCCTGCTGCATCCGCTTCCACCACAGTTACTTCCGTAGAATCAAGCAATCTACCTGTCTCCGATTCACCAAGCCCGGCTGTCCAGCAATAAAAGTTTGTTCTTCGATGCCCGTCGGGATGTCCCTTACGTCGCGCACCGCCGTCAATATATCTGTGGCAAGTTGAATACAAAGTGAGTATTCTTATGGTTTCATTACCCTTATTCATGCACCGATGCTTTCTTGCGTTAGTGCGTTAAATTAATTATCACTATTGCTATAACGTCTCTATTATGAATCATCTCTACGTGTGTATCCTGGCCGGCGGAAGCGGCGAACGCTTCTGGCCAATGAGCCGCAAAACGCTGCCCAAACATCTGCTGCGTATTGTCTCCGATGCAACATTGATTGAGCTTACTGTTCAGCGCCTGGAAGGTCTGGTCCCTCACGAACGCATCTTTATTCTGACCAACGAAGCACAGTTGGACGCGACCCGCGCCGCGCTTCCCATGCTGCCCGAGTCACAGATTATTGCCGAACCAGCCAAGCGCGATACAGCACCTGCCTGCGCACTCGGTACAGCACTAATTCGCAGCATCGATCCAGAAGGAATCATCGCGTTGCTGCCCGCCGATGCTCTGGTGCACGACGCCGCAACCTTCCGCAAGCAGTTTGAAGAAGCAGCTCAAGTGGCGCGAGCGCAAGACGCGTTCCTTACCTTTGGTATTCCTCCGCGATATCCAGCGACCGGTTTCGGTTACCTGGAAATGGGTAAACAGGTGGACACCTCCACTCTTTCTGATGGCAGCACTTCAGGTCCGATTACATCCGACTTCCGTCATGTTGGCCGCTTTGTGGAAAAGCCAAACATGGAGAAAGCGGAAAAGTATCTGCAGTCCGGCCGATTCCTCTGGAATGCCGGCATGTTCGTATGGAAGGCGGAGACTTTTCTTAAAGAAGCGCGTCTGCAACAGCCGGAGCTCGCTGATTTCATTGAGCAAATGCCTTCTGACCGGGCCGCGCAGCATGAATATCTGGAACGCGTTTTCCCGACACTGCCCAAAATCTCTGTCGACTATGCCATCATGGAAAACGCTGCATCCGTCATCTGCTGCCGCGCGGAGTATGACTGGGATGATGTAGGCGCCTGGACCGCGCTCCCGGATCATCTTGGCGTAGATGATAAAGGCAATACCGTGCAGGGAGAGTCTGTTCTGCATGACAGTAACGGCAATATCATTATCGCACGTAAACTGGTAGCGCTGTGCGGCGTCTCCGATCTGATTATAGTAGAAACAGATGATGCTATTCTGATATGCCCCCGCGATCGTGCGCAGGATATCAAAAGTCTGCTTCCTTTGCTTCCCGCAGAACTCAGATAATATAGCTTTTGCATAAAGAACAGGCTGGTGGATCAGAACTCGATGAAGTAATATTCATAGGGCGCTGACTCACCAGCCTTTTTCTTTTATAAGTGAACAAGTCCAGTCATTCCATGCGTTTGACAGTTTGCCGAATGAAAATCACGCTCAGATCGTAAGGAAGCGGTGGAGAATGTATCTGTCTGCCGAGTGCAGGATGGTGTATGAAGTTGTAGAACCAATGGTTGATAACTTCGTGCTCGGATATTGCAGTACAATTCGCGTAACGTTAAAAGCAGACCGCTTCATTTGTATTGAGGTCGATGGAACCGGGTTCGATCTGGGGGAAAGAAGCTACGGAGGGATAATGGTACCCCGGGTTTACGCCTCACTGACTGACTTCAGGACGGTGGGCGGCGTCCAGGAGATCTTCTGGCCGAACGAGGAGCTCGTACATTCGGCGCATTCCGCCGGGATTCGGTGTGTCAATGCGCTCAGCGCCTGTTTCTCGGCTGAATCGCACTGCGGGGGTGCCTGTCATACCATCCGATTCGCACAAGGCAGGCTGACGCAACCGCTGCGATCGGAGGGAAAAACGACGCGCCAGGGGACTGTTATCACGTTTCTACCAGATCCCGAGATTTTTCCGGATCATTCTGTATTTGATTCTGAAGAGCTCGCCAGAAACCTGAAGCACTTTGCCATCATGGGTCCAGGATTAAATATACTGTTTAGTAATGAATACACAGGGCAACCAGAACAGGTGTTTTTCGCTCCGGAAAATTAGTGCCATGGCTCTGAAAAGGGCCAGAAAAAGTGCCAGCCAAAAAAGCCTGAAAATAGCACTAAATACAGAGATATTTGCCTTGATTTTTGCCCCTGTTTTTCTACCATTAGTGCACCCATTAAGACAATATTAATTCCTTTTGGGCAAATTCTTTTAACAAACGAATTCCCAATCTTTTTCGGCATTATAAATGCCATTAAGCAACCTGTTTTAGACATGTTTTCTTCTTTCCATTGGACATCCTTTTTCCTGCATTCTTTTATATTCTTATGATTATCATATAAAATTATCATTAGTTTTGCCGCTTATATAAGATACTTTATCTCACTCATTCTGCAGAATCTATCGTCTTAGCATTAGATTTTGCCATAACTTTCAATACGTCTTCCATTCTCATTCCCACATATACTTCCAAATCTAACTGCTCTCTCTCACGCATAACACTTCGACAGAAGAAGCTTTTTTTAATGCAGAAAGCTATCCGCAACTAAGCCTCTACCTATGCCAGACTCCATTAACCAACCTGATCTCCTGCCGCCGTCAGATGCGCAGGACGTGGACGATATCTGGGGTCTGGAGCATGTGCGCAAGCTCGCTGGAATGTACCTGTGGACGGACGATCGCGGACTGCGCGCCATGTCTGAATATGTCCTGGAAAGCATGGTGAACGAATACCTTGCCGGCTTTGGTTCGGACATCCAGATCACCCTCCATGCCGATAACTCGATAAGCCTTCAGGATAATGGCCGAGGAATTTCCCTGGCTCTGGATTCGCCTCATCCACTTACTTATGTGGAATTGCTTTTCACATCGCAAATCCACGGAAGAGGTTACGGTTACAGGGATAAGCAACGATACCGATTTAATGCGTCTATAGACCACCTGGCTTTGATCAGTCCTTTTTCGGAAAGGCTGACAGCGGAGATCGCGCAGGGTGGCAGACTTTATTCCGCCACGTTTTCGCGAGGCAAGCTCACGGAACGGCTGAAAGATATTGGAACTGCCCCGCATACGGGTACCACACTCACCTATCTGCCTGATTCGGACATTTTCGTATGCCCCGTTCGCCATTGCTTTGATTCGCTGGCAAAGCGTCTGCAGCAACTCGCTTTTCTGCACCCCGGCCTGACGCTCGGCATTGTGGATGAACGTGAATCCGCTATTGCGTCACCAACATCGCAACGTCGTTTTCAGTATCCCGGTGGCCTCGTCGAGTACGTCCGCGAAATGACCTCAGGGGACATCGCGCTACACGCCGAGCCCATTACCTTTTCTGGTCTAATGGAGCAAATCGACTTCGAATGCGCTCTATTCTTCACTGGTCCTCATCTGTCCAATATAGATTTCTTTTGTAATGACTCACATAACAGAGATGGCGGAACACATTCCAATGGCTTTACGAAAGGCCTGATACAAGCATTTCGGAGGTATACAAAAGCCAACAACTTGTTGCCTGATAAATCCGATAAATTTAGCTCAGAGGATCTTCTGACAGGCATAGTCGGCGTCGTTACCGTCAGGCATCCTCACCCCATGTTTGAAAATGTGACATTAACACGATTGCTCTCCCCTGACGCCGAGAGCGTGACGCGTCGCATAGTTTACAAGGGGTTCTTGCAGTTTTTGAAAGCAAACCAGCAGATCGCGCGAAGCATTTTTGAGAACGTGAAGACTGCTGCCAGGGCGCGAACAACCCTGTCACAATGCCTAAAAGCACGGCCAAAGAAGCGGCCTGAAATTCCGTCTCGCCCCACAATAATTTAACAACCTAAGCACCCACCCTGAAACCTTAACTAAACACTCCAAAAACAGCTCTGGTTGCAACGTTTTTTTGCCGCGCAAATCCCTCGGTTTGTGGCGAAGAAAAGGTTTGTTTATCCATCTGTTTTCAGGCAGTATCGATCACTTATGCCAGAGGAAAACCTAGCGGAAAATCAATTGCCGGTGCAGCCGTCAGATGGACAGGTAGATACAGATCAAAAGGCGACTGCCTTTGATCCCGGACAACATCGGGATTATAACGCCTCCGCGATCGACAAACTGGAGGGCCTGGATCACATCCGCAAGCGCCCCGGTATGTACATCGGCGGCCCGGATGAACGCGGCCTGCACCATATCGTCTTTGAAGTCGTCGATAACTGCGTTGACGAGCACCTGGCCGGCTTCTGTAAGCATATTGAAGTCACCATTCACGCCGATAACTCGCTGAGCATCAGTGACGACGGCCGCGGTATCCCGGTAGACTGGAACGATAAGTTCAAGATGCCCGCCATCGAGCTGGCTCTGGGTCATCTGAACGCCGGCGGTAAGTTCGGCCAGGGCGCGTATAAGTACTCCGGCGGTCTGCATGGCGTCGGCGCGAAGTGCACAAACGCGCTTTCGCAGTGGTTCACTGCGGAAGTGTGCCGCAATGGCGAAGTCTATGCCCTTACCTTCGAGCGCGGCTCTATCTCCAAGCGCCTGGAAGTGATCGGTTCGAGCAATCGTACCGGCACGAAGATCACGTTCTTTGCAGATGATCAGATCTTCATCTGCCCCATTCAGTACAAGTTCGACATTCTGGCCAATCGCCTGCGCGAACTGGCGTTCCTGAACGCCGGCCTGGAAATTGTGCTGAAGGATGAGCGCGAAATCGAAGGCCACCCGCCACACGAAGAACGCTTCTATTATAAGAGTGGTATCGAGGAATTTGTCCGTAAGATTTCCTCCACACGCCAGCTGCTGCATCCGCGACCGATCGTGATCGGGCGTACGAAGGATGAGATCTATGTGGACTGCGTCCTCCAGTACACGGATGCTGTGAATGAGCAGACTCTCTGCTACACTAATGCTATCCCTAATCCGGATGGTGGGACACACCTTGCAGGTTTCCGCTCTGCGCTGACTCGCGCGGTTAATCAGTATGCAAAAGGCAACAAGTTGTTGCTTGATAAAGATCCTGCCATTCAGGGCGACGACGTTCGCGAAGGCATTCTGTGCGTGCTGTCGATCAAGCACACGCATCCGATGTTCGAGTCGCAGACGAAGGTGAAGCTGATCTCTTCGGATGTGGAAGGAATTGTGTCTTCGGCTGTTTACGAAGGGCTGACGCTGTTCTTCGACGCTAACCCGCCCATTGCTAAGAAAATTGTTGATAAAGCACTGACCGCCGCACGCGCACGCGAAGCCGCCCGTAAGGCGCGCGAAGCTGTACGTAAGACCGCGCTCAGCGCCGGCGGATTACCCGGCAAGCTGGCCGACTGCGCGAGCAAACGCCCCGAGGATTCCGAGCTGTTCATCGTCGAGGGTGACTCGGCAGGTGGCTCTGCCAAACAGGGTCGCAACCGCGAAACCCAGGCGATCCTGCCTATCCGAGGCAAGCTGATCAACGTGGAGAAGGCCCGTCTGGATAAAGTGCTGCAGAACAACGAAATCCGGACGCTCATCACCGCGGTGGGCACGGGAATCGGTAATGGCGATGGTGAGGGTTCGTTTGATATCAAACGGCTGCGGTACCACAAGATCGTCATCATGACGGATGCCGACGTGGACGGCTCGCACATTCGCACGCTGCTCCTCACGTTCTTTTACCGCCAGATGCCGCAGCTTATTTCGAGCGGCTTCATTTATGTGGCGCAACCTCCCCTCTATCTTATTGAGCGTAAGAAGCGCAAAGAATACGTGGATGGCGACTCCCAGCTGAACAGAATCCTGATTTCGCTGGCGCTGGACGATGTAAAACTCCGCACTCTTTCGAACAACAAGGAAGTGCCTCAGCAGCAGTTTAAGGAAATTCTGGATCTGCTGGAGTCACTGCACAAGTTCACCGATGCGATCCGTCGCCATGGCGGCGATTTCAAAGTGTACCTGAGCGAGCGCAATGACATCACGCACGAGTTGCCTCGCCACATGGTCAAGATCCGCGACGGCAATACGGAAACGTTGCGCTATATCGAAAACGATGCGGCCCTGCGCACCTTCCAGCTGGAAAATCCGGACCTTCGTATCTTTGATGACGGCGCATTCGTGGACGGTGCCTTTGTGGATAACCTGAACGCTACAATGCCCGAAGCTTCCGCCAACGGCACTGATGGCGCTCCAGAAACCAACGGCAACGGCGCTGCTGATGGACATTCGACTGAAGGCGCTGAATCAAGCGACGCCACAGCCTCCACCACATCTGCAATCCCATCGGAAGCTGCGCCGGAGCCAACAACCACGGCTGAAGTGCAAACTCCTGTTCCCGCAGTTCCCGCTGCGGAAAAGCCCTCGGGCCGTGCCGCCAAGAATTCCGGTCCCCGCCGTCGCTGCGTGCACATTGAGCTGCACGAGAGCAAGGCTATCCAGGAACTGCTGAACCGCCTCTCGGCGCGTGGAGTGGAGATCAATGCGGAGACGAGCGAAGTCTCCAGCCTCTCCGGCGCCCCGATGTTTGAGCTGACGGAAGGTGACGGCGAGAAGGCGAAGATCCTGGCTCTGCGCACGGCGCCGGAAATTCTGGAGACGGTGAAGGAGATTGGCCGCCGCGGTCTCACCATTCAGCGATTCAAGGGTCTGGGTGAAATGAACGCGGAGCAGCTGTTCGACACCACGATGGATCCGCGCAAGCGCAAGCTGCTGCGGGTGGAACTGCAGGATGCGGTGGAGGCCGAGCAGATGTTCTCCCGCCTGATGGGCGAGGAAGTCGAGCCGCGCCGCCAGTTCATCGAAGACAATGCTCTCAGCGTCCGAAATCTGGACATCTAACCTGTGCCTGGGTCTGCGTGATGCCGACCCGGTTTGGGGAGGGGAGCTTCGGCTTCCTTCCCTCTCACGGATTCCGCCCGGCCGGCCCTGCAGCCTGCTTTTGTTTACCTCACTTTTTTCCCAACCACTTTTAGGTTCTCCGTATGCCTGATCAAGATCCGCCAGCCACTTCCGGCTCATTATTTGCCCCGCTCGAGAAGATCGAGGGCATTAATGTCGCCGATGAAATCAAGAATTCGTTTCTTGATTACTCCATGTCGGTCATTGTCTCCCGTGCGTTGCCTGATGCGCGCGACGGCCTGAAGCCGTCCCAGCGTCGCATTCTGCTGGCCATGCACGATCTGAATCTTTATCCCGGCAGGTCTTATCGTAAGTGCGCCAAGATATGCGGCGATACTTCCGGTAACTACCACCCGCACGGTGAAGCCATCGTTTACCCGACGCTGGTTCACATGGCCCAGCCCTGGGCGATGCGTGATCCCCTGATCGATGGTCAGGGTAACTTCGGCTCGGTCGAAGGGGATCCGCCAGCCGCCATGCGTTATACCGAAGCGCGTCTCACCCACCTCGGCGGCCTTCTCATGCAGGACATGGAGAAGGACACCGTGGACATGAAGCGCAACTACGACGATAAGCTCGACGAGCCCGTCGTGTTTCCCGCCGCATTCCCCAACCTGCTGGTCAACGGCGGCACGGGTATCGCTGTCGGTATGGCCACCAATCTGCCCCCGCACAATCTCATTGAGGTGGTGGACGGCATTTGCAAAGTGATCGATGAACCGGATCTCTCCGTTGAAGATCTGAGCAAGATCATTAAGGGCCCGGACTTCCCCACGGGATGTACGATCCTTGGCTACGAGGGCATCCGCAAGTACTCCAAGACAGGGCGCGGTTCCATCAAGATGCGCGGCCGCATTCACCTGGAAGAAGTCCGTGGCGGCAAGGAAAACATCATCATCACGGAGATCCCGTTCAACGTTAATCGCGATGATCTGATCCGTCAGATCGCGGATCTGGTGAATGACAAGATCATCCCGGAAATCTCCAACGTACGCAACGAATCGACCAAGGGCACTCGTCTGGTGCTGGAAATCAAGCGCGACGCAGTGCCGAAGGTCGTCATCAACAAGCTGTATAACCTGACGGCGCTGGAATCCTCTTTCAGCGTCAACATGCTGGCGATCGATGGCGGTCTGCCCCGCACGCTGAACGTCAAGGAGTGCATCAACTGCTACGTTGAGCATCGCCGCGAAGTCGTACTGCGCCGCACCCGCTGGGAGCTGAAGCAGGCCCTGGCCCGCGCGCAGACGTTGGAAGCATTCCTGATTGCTCTGGCCAATCTGGATGACTTCATTCGCATCATCCGCGAATCCACCAATCGTGAAGAAGCGCGTGAAGGTCTGGCTGCTTACCGCTTCAGCGAGGAGTCGATTACCGCATGGGGTATCAAGGTCCGCGACGGCTCGCGACTGATCAACGGCAGCTACCTGCTGACGCCATCGCAGATCGATTCCGTTCTGGAAATGCGCCTCTATCAGCTCGTCGGACTGGAGCGCGACAAAATCCTGAACGAATACACGGAACTGAACGTGAAGATCGATGATCTGTACGACATTCTGGACAAGGAAGAGCGCGTTCTGACGATCATCAAGGAAGAGCTCCGCCTTATTAAGGAAAAGCACGGCACGAAGCGCCGCACCGATATCGTTCCTGACGAAGGCGAGATGAACATCGAAGATCTCATCGCCAACGAGCAGGTCGTTATCACCCTCACTCACGCCAGCCTCATCAAGCGCACGAACGTTTCCAACTACCGCGCCCAACGGCGTGGCGGCAAGGGCGTTATCGGCATGACGACGCGCGAAGGAGAGAAGGCGGAGGACAACGACTTCATCGAGCATCTCTTCACCGCCGGCACGCATGATTATCTGATGTTCTTTACGAACACCGGACGAGCCTACGTGGAACGTGTGCACGAGATTCCCGATCTGGGCCGCGCAAGCAAAGGTCGCAGCATCGCCAACGTGCTGGAGCTGAAGGAAGGCGAGAAAGTGGCCGCGCTCATCCGCATCGAAAGCCGCCGCGACGCTCAGAATGAGGACACGACCTGGGGCACCGGCGAGTTCCTGTTCTTTGCCACCGAGAAGGGTACGGTAAAGAAAACGCCGCTTGTCGATTTCTCTAACCTTCGCAAGGGTGGCATCATCGCCATCAACATTGAAGAGGGCGACAGACTGATCGAAGTGCGCCTGACAACCGGCCAGAGTGAGGCAGTGCTGATCACCAAAGGGGGTATGAGCATCCGCTTCGACGAAAGCGACGTGCGTAGCATGGGCCGCGCTACCACGGGCGTCCGTGGCATCAGCCTGGAAGCGAAGGATCAGGTTGTGGCACTGGCTATCGTGGATACCAAGGCAACGCTGCTGGTCGTCGGTGAGCAGGGTATTGGTAAACGCACTCCCTTTGACGAGTACCGCAGCCAGACACGCGGCGGCAAAGGCATCATTACCATGAAGACGACGGAAAAAACCGGTGCCGTGGTAGGAGCGCTCACTGTAGTGGATAACGACGAGATCATGGTCATCACCACCCAGGGCCAAATGGTTCGCACCCCCGTAAAGGATATCCGCGAAACGGGCCGCAACACCATGGGCGTCAAGATTGTCGAACTGAGCAACAGCGACACGGTTAGCGCCATCGCGCCCACGAAGGCCGAGCCAATTGACGAAGCCCCCACGGCTCCCGCACCCGGCACGGACGAGTTGACAAGCTAACTACAGGGGCGGAACCTGCTCTGGATTACTTTGCCAGACGCGGTATTCCGCCCAATATTCCTTCATCATGCGTAACTTCCTCATCGCGGCCAGCCTCAAACTGGCCGCAGTCACCCTGCTTCTCATGTCATCTCTCTTCAGCACAAGCAACGTCACCGCTGCAGACGCCCCCGCGTCACTGTATGAGTTCAAGACCAACACCCTGGAAGGCCAGCCTGTTGATCTCGCTACATACAAAGGCAAGGTTGTCCTGGTAGTCAACGTTGCCTCCAAATGCGGCCTTACGAAACAGTACACCGCACTGGAGAAGCTGTACGAAACCTACAAAGATAAAGGCTTCGTCATCCTTGGCTTCCCCTGCAACGACTTCGGCGGTCAGGAACCCGGCACGGCGGAAGAGATTCAGAAGTTCTGCTCCGGCAAGTACAATGTCACCTTCCCGCTCTTCGAGAAGGTATCCGTAAAAGGCGATAAGATCAGCCCGATCTATCAGTTCCTGGAAGCCGGCCAGCAGGTCCCCGCATGGAACTTCCACAAATACCTCGTGGGCAAGGACGGCAAGGTCATTGAATCATTCGGCAGTCGCGTGGTGCCGGAAGATCCCAAGATCGCCGCCGCAATTGAAGCCGCGCTCAAGTAAGATAAGCGAGTTTTTCCGGTGGTACTCGATCGAATTCCTCAGGCTCCCTTTATCCCATAGTGGATGGATGGAGCCTTTTTCGTGCTCGGCAAACTGATCGGGATAGCATTCAAGGCAAAAAAAACGCCCCGATTTCTCGGGGCTATCGTTTTTTAAACTAAAGTAGCAAAAGTGGGCCCTAAAGGATTCGAACCTTTGGCCTGCTGATCCGTAGTCAGCCGCTCTAATCCACTGAGCTAAGGGCCCGTCGTTTGCAGGTGAGAAGAATGCTACAGAATGCGCGGAATCGCAAGTGGTTTTTTCAAAAAAATGTGCGATGCATGAATTTCTCCTCTGAAAACGGGGTGAAAAAACTTTTGGGAGACTGCGTTTTGAAGCCGGAATATTCCGCAAAGGGCCATCTTTTACGCTGGATTCGGCAGGTCAATCCCGTCACCTTAGTCGTGTGATTTCCCTTTTGTTTCACAATTTGAAGCATTCACGCTTCTCTTCCAAAGCCGTTCTCGCCGTGCTTGTTAGCTTTGCATGGCCGACTTTCGCCAATGCTCAGCCCGTGCCGGCAGCTCAGCGTGAAGTCGTCGTCACTGCGCCCGCAGAAAAAAAGATCGTCTCAAAATCTCTCACAGTAGCGACTTCGGAAATCGCACAGCGCACTCTGGAGGAAGTGGCGGGCGGCACCAATTTCATTCGCGCCGACGATTACAAGACAGGGCGCGCTTCCACGCTGAAGGACGCGCTGGATTATCAGCCGGGCATCATTGCACAGTCACGCAGCGGCGGAGAGGATTCGCGCGTGTCCATTCGCGGATCGGGGATTCAACGGACGTTCAACGGGCGCGGCATATTATTGCTGCAGGATGGCATGCCGGTAAATCAGGCAGACGGCAGCCTGGATTACCGGTCGATTGATCCACTGGCGGCGTCCTATATCGAGGTATACCGCGGGGCAAACGCGATGGAATTTGGCGGCACCACGCTGGGCGGCTCAATCAACTATGTCTCGCCCACTGGTTACAGCGGCAGTCCTCTGCAGGCGCGTTTTGAGGCGGGCAGCTTTGATTATTACCGCGCGCAGGTTTCCAGCGCGATGGTTTCAGGGCCGTTTGACTACTCGGCCACGTTTACCCATGTCAGCCAGGACGGCTTTCGGGATCATTCGCGACAGAACAACCAGAGAGCGAATGTAAACATCGGCTGGAAAATCTCCGACAATGCGGAAGTGCGGCTGTATGCAATGTACGCGACGACCTATTCGGAAATTGCCGGTGAACTGACCAAGGGACAGTTGGAGTCTGATCCCACACAGTCCGTAGGACCGTTTCCGGGGCCGGTAAGTCGCTTTGACCTTGTGCGCTCCAATTGGATGCGGAATTTCGAGACGGCGCGCGTTTCTGCGAAGGGAACGGTGCTTCTGGACTCTGAACAGCGCCTGGACGTAACGGCAGGCTGGACTGGCAAAGATATGGATCATCCGCTGGTCTGGTACACCGATCAGCTTTCGAACGATGGTTATGCTGATATCAAATACACAGGGCTGTGCGATTTCCTGGGGCGAGGCAACGAGCTGACACTGGGAGCTACCTCGTCGCTCGGGTTCATTGAGGAGAGCCGGTTTGCGAACAACGCAGGCAACCGGGGCTCGAAGTTTTTTGATACATCCGAAAGCGCAGCGAACGTGATGCTGTACGGGCACAATGAATGGAAGGTGGCCGATCAATGGACGCTGGTGACGGGAATGCAGGTAATCTGGGCCAACCGTATGAGCGAGCAGAATCAACCCATAGCGGCGCGCAGCGGACAGGATTACTGGGGCTTTAACCCGAAGCTGGGCGCGATGTTCGACATCACACCGCAGGCAAAGCTTTTCGCCAATGTAAGCCGCAGCTTTGAGCCGCCGACATTTGGCGAGCTGCTGGGCAACGTGCCCGCGTTCCCCGAGTTTACGCCGCGCTTCAATAGTTGGACCGCCCTGGATGCCCAAACAGCGACGACAGTAGAGCTGGGATCGCGCGGGGAGATCGGGCGGTTTCGCTGGGACGCCTCGTTTTACTCCGCCTGGGTGGATGACGAGCTGCTGGCCTACCAGACTTCGCCGGGCGTGGAGCGTACAGTGAATGGCACGGCCACGCATCACATCGGCGTGGAGGCAGGCTTGCACACCACACTGTGGGAACGTGAATCAGGTTTTCTGGGCGATTATCAGTCGAAGGCGGACCAGGAGAAAGTGGTACTGCGTCAAAGCTACACGTGGAGCAATTTCTTCTTCGACAGCGACCCTGTGTACGGCAGCAACTCGCTGCCGGGGATTCCAGAGCACTACTATCGCGCGGAACTGATGTATACGCACCCGTGCGGCTTTTACGCAGGGCCGAATGTCGAGTGGTCCGCCGGCAAATACGCGATCGATTTTGCGAACACCACTTACGCGGATCCCTACGCACTGCTGGGCCTTAAAGCCGGCTGGAAGAGCAGGAACGGCCTCGCCATTTTCTTCGAAGCCAGGAACCTGACCGATGAGCGTTACGCAGCCACCACCAGCCTGGTAACGGATGCCCGCGGTCAGGACGCCCAGGTCTACTGGCCCGGCGACGGCCGCGCATTCTACGGCGGCGTGGAGTGGAAGTGGTAATGGTAGTAGATGGAAAGAGGGACTGATGCTGCAACGGTCTCGCCTCCTCCTAAATTCTGCTTCAGCTAAATCCGATCTATTATCATTATGGACTCGATCCTTAAAGCGACCGCGAGCTACGAAGCCTGGCTGATGGAGCATATGGGCGAGGCAGGCGACCTGAACGCGTTCGGTGCCAAGCACAGGCTGATGAAGGAGGGCGAGTTCCCCTTCTTTCGCGCCACGTTTTACCGCTGGGCTCAGCGCTGGAAGGAGGAGGCGGAGGAGCTGGCGACGGACCCGACGCCCCGCCTGCTTTCGATCGGAGACGTCCATGTCGAAAACTTCGGTACATGGCGTGATGACGAGGGCCGGCTTGTGTGGGGCGCCAATGACTTCGACGAAGCCAGTGAACTGGCTTGGACCAGCGATCTGGTCCGTCTGGCGACCAGCGCCCTTCTGGCTGCGGAAAGCAATACAGTCCCCATGACGCCGCAGGAAATTTGCGGGCGCATCAGCAGCGGATACCGCAGGCAGATGGAAGCCGGCAAGCAGGCGCGGCCGTTCATCCTCGCGGAAGAGAATCCGGAGCTTGTCACGCTGATGAATGCCGCGCGGAAAGATCCTGCGGTTTTCTGGGATAAGCTGCGTACGAAAAAGACCGCCCTGGCTTCTGAGGTGCCGCCTTCCGCTCAGGCCGCTCTTATTTCAGCACTGCCCAAAGATATAAGCGATAAAGTCGAGTGGCGGGAAATCAATCCGGCCGCGTCTCCTCCGGGAATGGGCAGCATAGGGCGCCGTCGCTACTACGCCATAGCTCACTGGGGTGGCGCATGGATGGCGCGGGAAGCAAAGGCTCTTGCTCCTTCCGCTAACGCCTGGGCTCTGGGCGATTCGTCCGGGTCAATCCATATTGGCACATTGCTGGATAATGCCGTGCGCAGTCCGGATCCCTGGTTTGAATGGCGGGGCGACTGGCTGGTACGGCGTCTCGCCCCCGATGCAGTGAAGGCGAACTTTAGCGATGTGGACTCACCCGCCCTGGACAAGCGAACAGCCAAGAAACTGTTCGACGCCATGGGTGCCGAAACCGCAAATATTCATCTGGGCGGCGGCAAAACGGCCGAGATTCTTCAGGACTTTGGCAGCCGAACAGGAAACAACGAAGACTGGCTATGGGACGCGGCAAAGAAGTGGCGCAACAAGCTGCGCAATGACTTTACACAGTATGCGGGGTAGTTCGAACGAACGCCTCAAACACGCAATGGCGGCCACTACAGCCAATAGCCAAAAAAGACGGCGGAACAGTGCATTCCGCCGTCTTTGGATGTCTGATATCTGAGCCCGCCCCTACAGCATCGCTTCGGCCTTCGCCAGAGCGTCTGCAATACCTTCCGGCTTTGTACCGCCACCCTGGGCCAGTTCGGGGCGGCCACCGCCTTTACCGCCAACGATCGGGGCAATAGTCTGGATGATCTTGCCTGCCTGGATGATGGGTGAGTAGTTGGGCGACACCGAGGCGAGCAGGCTCACCTTGGCCCCGTCGCTGGTCGCGAAAACGGCGATGCCCTTCCATTGCGAGGCTTTCAGTGCATCAGCGATGGCCTGGAGATAGGCACCAGTGGCGCCGGCGTCTTCAATGTGCTTTGAGATGAAGGGGATCTTGTCCACGCCCAGTGTTTTGGCTTCGCGTACCAGATCCGCGGCCAACTGCGTGGCCTTGCGTTGAAGATCCGCGCCCTGCTCCCTGGCACTCTGCTTCTCCCATTCGCGCAGTTCGTTCTCCGCGTTCGCCAGAGCATCGGCGCGTTGCGTCAGCAGTTGCCAGGCCTGGGAGGCGGTGGCCAGATCGCCTGCGGAGGCGGTCCACGCTTCCACAACGGCGCTGTTGCTGAATTCGGAGCCACGTTTCTTTTTCACCACGGCCAGGCGCTCGTCCTGTTTGGCGAATTCATCCTTCACATAATCCAGCACCGCGGGCCCGGTAAGTGCTTCAATACGGCGGATGCCGGCCGCGATGGCGCCTTCGCTCACGAGTTTGAACCAGCCGATGCGGCCCGTGGTCAGCACATGCGTGCCGCCGCAGAGTTCCTTGGAGAACCCGCCGATATCCACCACGCGCACGAACTCGCCGTATTTATCGCCAAAGAACTGCAGGATGGTGGGGTCGCCCTTCACTTCCGAGTAAGGACGCTCTTCCCACGTTACCGGCACGTTGTCCTTGATGTGTTCGTTGACCAGCGCTTCCACTTCCGCAATCTGCTCGGGTTTCATCCCTTCCGGATGGGCAAAGTCAAAGCGCAGACGTTCCGGGCCGACGTACGAGCCCTTTTGAGCGACGTGCGTGCCCAGCACCTTGCGAAGCGCCCAGTGCATGATGTGCGTGGCCGAGTGGTGGCCCTCAATGCGTGCGCGGCGCGATTTATCCACGCTCAGCGTCACTTGGGCTTCCAGTGGCAGCGAGGTATCGTGCGCCAGCTTGTGCAGCCATACGCCCTGCGGCGATTTCCGGGTGTCTTCGATCGGGATACTCTTGCCGTTGTAGTGCACCTTGCCGGTATCACCCAGCTGGCCTCCCATTTCGGCGTAGAAAGGCGTCGTATCGACTATCAGGTAGCCGTCCTGAATACCCAGAACTTTGGCCGGCACATCTTCAATTTCTTCGAATCCAACAAAGTTCGTCTTCACGGTAGTGCCATCAGCGGATTCTTCCACCTTGATGACCTGCTTAACCTGTGAACCGCGCGAAATCTCCTTCGCCTTACCTAGGCGCGTCTTGAAGTCTTCTTCTGACACCGAGTAACCGTGCTCCTTTACCATAAGTGCGGTAAGATCGAACGGAAAACCATACGTATCGTATAGCTTAAAAGCTTCTTCAACATCGAAGACACCGTTTTTTACAACACCCTCTGTATTCAGAGCTTTATCAAACAGGACGAGGCCGCGATCCAGGTTAACTTTAAACGCTTCTTCTTCGCTTAGAATAGTCGCCGTAACATTCTCCTGGCGGGTAACGATTTCCGGGAAAACGCTTCCCATTTTCTCCACCAGCGCGGGCACCAGCTTATAGAGGAAGGGCTCGGATATCCCGATGTTACGCGCATAGCGTGCGGCGCGGCGCAGAATGCGGCGCAGCACGTAGCCCGCAGCCGTGTTGCTGGGAATGATGCCGTCCGCAATCGCAAAGCTGAGTGTGCGAATGTGGTCCGCAATAACACGGAAGGCAACATCGGTCGTCTCCTGCTCTGTCAGAGATTTCTGACCTGGCAGAGGCAGCGTCGAGCCATAGCTCTTGCCTGTCAGCTTCTCCAGCTCCGCAAAGAGCGGGGTGAAGATATCCGTATTGTAGTTGGAGATGTTCGAGTTAACGAAATCCGTAAAGTTCTTCGTGCCCTGAATGATAGACACGACCCGCTCGAAGCCCATACCCGTATCCACATGCTTTGCCGGCAAAGGCACGTAGCTTATGGAATTGTCGGCTTCCTTATTTGCGTTGAACTCAATGAACACGAGGTTCCAGATCTCGATACAGCGCGCGTCGCCAGTATTGACCAAAGAGCCCTTTGTGTCGCCTTTGGGTGTCAGATCGATATGCAGCTCAGAGCACGGACCGCATGGGCCCGTCTCGCCCATCATCCAGAAGTTATCCTTCTTGTTGCCGTACACAATGTGCACCTTCGGATCCAGACCGGCTGCGGTAAAGATCTCCGTCCAGTAGCCGTAAGCTTCCTGATCGAACTCTGCGGGATCGGAAGCGTCGGGCTTGTAAACCGTTGCGTACACACGGTTTGCGGGGAAACCCCAGCGACCGACAATAAGCTCCCATGCCCAGGTGATCGCTTCCTTCTTGAAGTAATCACCAAAGCTCCAGTTGCCCAGCATTTCGAACAACGTCTGGTGATAGGTATCGAAGCCCACATCCTCCAGATCGTTATGCTTTCCGCCTGCTCGTATGCACTTTTGCGTATCCGCAGCTCGTCCCGGCACGTACGGGCAGGCGCTCTGGCCCAGAAAAATGGGCACAAACTGGTTCATGCCCGCGTTCGTAAACATCAGGTTGGGGGAATCCGGCAGCAGGCTGGAGGACGGCACGATGGTGTGCTGCTTCTCCTTAAAGAAGTCCAGGAAGCTCTGGCGGATTTGGGCGGAAGTCATAAGCGGGCCATTATAAAAAACGGCGGGCCTGTGGGCAAAGTGATTTTTGTTTCATTTACGACAACGTGCTTCACCAGTGGCAAAACTATGCTACAGTCGCAATTGTTTTAAGGCAGTTTCCTGCAAGTTTTGCGCAACCTTCACCCCCTGTTTTTCATTATGACCACTGATTCTGTTGCTGCAACGTCAACGGGTTATGTTTGCTCCCGACCAGTTGTTACCGAAAGAACGGCGCCGGGCCGCACTCTGTTTACCAGCGAGGAAATCGCCAAACGCGTGCGCGAGCTGGGCGACGAAATTTATCGCAGCACGGAAGCCGTTGCCACCAAAGCAGATCCGATCATCCTGCTTGGCCTGATGAACGGCGCCATGATGTTCCTGACTGACCTGCTTCGCTCCATGCCCGCTACAGCGCATATGGAGATCCATTGCCAGAACCTCTCCAGCTACAAGGGCACCAGCAGTACTGGCACCATCCGCGGTCTGGAAGCCCTGCCTGACATCTTCACAGGCCGATACGTCATCATCGTTGATGACATTTTGGATACCGGCTTCACTCTGCATAACATGCGCGACCGCCTTCTGAACGTCGGTGCCCGCCAGGTGGATATCTGCGTACTTCTGGACAAGAAAGTGCCCCGCACCTACCAGATTTCCCCTCAGTGGATCGGCTTCGAGATCCCCAATCTTTTCGTTATCGGCTACGGCCTGGACCTGGATGGAGCCTTCCGTTCGCTTCCCGATATTCGTGTGATTGAGGAGTAGTCTCACGGCGCGACGGGCCAGACTGGCGTGCGGATGGATTGCCGGGGCCAGGCTCTGCGCGCAGATGTAAAGAAGCCGGGCGAACTGATGGGCGCCAAGTAGTCTCACAGGCCTTCCACTGCCGTTCGCTATCCGCGGCATGATCTGGTATCAGGGCAAGTGGGATGCCAAGCCCACGAAGGGAAAGTAGCTGCTGCCGCGGGAGACAGCTCAGCATTTACTCTACAACTGCTTCACCGTAATCCACGTCTTCAGCTCCTCCCCGGTGGTGGGATCCGACAGCACAAGCTGGTGGCGGCCGGGGGCCAGAGTAGCGTAGGGCTGGCCGTTTTCGCCGGTGTAGGTGCGTAGCGTCGAGCTGCTCCAGGTGCGATCACCGGAGCCTTTGGCACGCAGAAGCAGGCGGCGGCTGGAGTCAGGGAGGTCAGGGTCCAGATAGTAGGTGGCGCCGCTGACGGGGGCGACGATGGTTAGGGATTCGTGGCGAGCCGGGTCGACAGCAACTTTATCGCCCAGCCAGTTTTGCTGGCTGTCGACCCACTCCTTGTAGCTGGGGGGCAGCAGCACGCGGTCCTGAGCATCAAAGTCGCTGGGAGACGCGTTTTCGGGGATGTGACCGGGTCGAAAGTACTCCATCACAGCCTGCGGATGCTCCGGCGGAACTACTTTGCCGAGGATGGGATGGATAGGCAACTGCACCATCTCTGCTGGACGCTCGTACCAGCTTGTGCCGTAGCGCTTGTGCAAATGCAGGAAGATCTCCCGGAAAAGGGGGGCGGCGCCGGTAACACCGGACACATCACGCATAGGCAGATTGCTGAAGTTGCCGATCCAGATGCCGACCGTAAATTCCGGCGTGTACCCTACCGCCCAGTTGTCGCGCCAGTCCGTGCTGGTTCCAGTCTTTACGGCAACCGGGAACGGCAGGCGCAGATACGAGTCGCGGCCAAATGTGAGGGCGCGGGCGTCGTTGTCGGTCAGCATGTCGGCTATCTGCCAGGTGCAGAGCGGATCGTGGACGGGCGTGCCCGCGGAAGTATCGGGCAACTCATCCTGGGCATACCAGGCGCGCCAGGGCTTGTAGCGGCCCATGCGGGCCAGACTGGCGTAGGCGTTGGTCAGCTCCAGCAGCCGCATTTCGGCGTTGCCGATGGAGATGCCGAGACCATAGTGAGAAGCAGGTTTGGTCAGTGTGGTGACACCCAGCTTTTGCAGCCGATCGATAAGCGGCTGGGCGCCCCCGGCGTGATCCAGCGCATTAACGGCGGAGATATTGAGCGAGTTGCCCAGCGCCAGTCGATAACGTATCGGGCCGTAGGTGCGGCGGTTGTAATTCACCGGCGCAAAAACACCCGTTGGCGTGGGGTACTCGACCGGCAAATCCTCAGCTACGGTGGCAGGCGTCTGCCCCTTCTCCATCGCCAGCAGGTACACAAAGGGCTTCAGCGACGAGCCTGGGGAGCGAGGGGCCGTGGCACCGTTCACCTGGCCGGCGTTCGGTGAGAAATAATTTTCGGAGCCCACCATGGCCAGGATCCCGCCCGTGCGGTTATCGATAATAACCACGGCGCCGTTGTGCACATTGCGTTCACGCAGACTGGCCAGACGCTGACGCAACCTGGTCTGCACAAGCTGATTCAACGGCAGATCCAGTGTAGTGCGGATCGGGCCGGAAGGCAGCGGATCGCCATCACGCGCGGCGTCGCGCAGAATCAGGTCCGTAAAGTGGGGAGCCTCGAACAGCGGGCCGGGTTTAACAAGGCGAAGATCCTCCACCGTAGCACGCTGGTACTCGTCCTCCGACAGCCATCCGGAATCGCGCATCAGCCCCAGAATACGGATCTGGCGCGCCTTGGCAGGAAGAAAGCGCAGATGCGGATTCATGCGACCAGGCGCCTGAGGCAGCGCGGCCAGGAATGCGCTTTCAGCGGCGCTGAGGTCGGTGAGCGGCTTGGCAAAGTAATAGCGCGCGGCAGCCACGGGCCCGATACGCAGGTTGCCGTAGTGCAGGCGGTTCATGTACTCCACCAGAATGAGGTCCTTCGTCCATACGGATTCAAGACGCACGGCCTCCAGGGTTTCCAGCAGTTTGGTCGTCAGCGTGCGCGGACGCGGCTTCTCCTGGCTCAGCTTGATGAGCTGTTGTGTAATGGTAGACGCCCCGGACTGTACGCGGCCAGACCAGACGAGTTGGCCGATGGCGCGCGCCGTGGCCAGGGGATCCACGCCTGGATGCTCGAAAAAGCGTTTGTCTTCTGCTGCAAGTGTTGCATGCAGCAGCTGCTGCGGAATCTCATCCGCTGTCGTGACCTGCGAGTAGGATTGACCCAGCGACAGAATCTCGCGCAACGGCGTACCATTGCGATCCAGAAGCCGCACGCTTTGCGGCGGCGCATGGAGAAGTCCGGCGGGGACAGGCGTCGCGCAAATGATGGCAACAGCCAGAATGATGCAGAGAAAAAAGGGTCGCCACCACAGGCGCAACGGCGGCGCGAACGCAATA
>JBGGNE010000561.1:0-11921 GCA_041287705.1 Methylacidiphilales bacterium
CAATCAGTTAACGCTCAATTCCAGAGATTCTTTCAAATCCCCTTCACCAAACCCTCACCAACTCGCCGCTTCGCTTTCTTCTTCCGCTTCTCGCGACGTGTGCCGTTCGAAGTGTCATTACCTTATTGAATTACCCACCAATGGTCAATCGCTTTTTTGAAGAATTCTTAAGGCCAAATTTTAACTGGCGCGTAAAACGTTGAAGAGCAAATGGTTATGAAAAACTTATTTTGGCCGTTTTTCTTCACTGATTTCTCACTTTCTGTTTTCAAAGCTTTCCAGCGCGGCGGCCAGATCCGGTTTGAGGACCTCTTCAGAAGCGCGTAACATTTTTACCTTCAATCACTTACCACTTCTCTATTACTCCGCGCTCAGCCGCAGCATGTCGTTGCGGAGCTTTTGCCACTCGGCGGCTTCAGTTGCGCTCCCCTCGTAGTAGCCTCGGACGTTACCCTGCTTGTCGACGAGGGCCACCTTTGTGCTGTGCAGGAACTTGTCATCTATAGAGGCATTGGGATCGGTGGCATTCTCCATGGCAACGACTTTGAAGCCGGTGGTGATAAAGTCGTAGAGCTCCTTTTTGGGGCCGCTGATGAAGGTCCATTTCTCAGGGTTGGCACCGAAGTTTTTCGCGTATTCGGCCAGTACAGCAGGTGTGTCGTTCTCGGGATCTACCGTGATGGTGAGCATGCGGAAATTGGGACCGCCTGGAATAAGGGCCTGAAATGCCACGAAGTTACGCGTGATGGCAGGGCAGGGACCACCGCAGCGGGTAAAGATGAAATCAACGGCCCACACTTTGCCCAGCATTTCCTGTTTGGTGAGCTTCGTACCCGCGGAGGTGTTGAACGTGAATTCGGGCAGCGGAAATTTCTCGGTCATGTCAGACTGAGTGCCGTAACCGCCGGATACGGCGAAGCTGTTACCTCCCTGCCCTTTGCTGAAGGTGAGATAGGCCGCCATGAATGCGGCAAGAAACGTGAAAAGAATCATCCCGATCACCGGGATCAGAATGGACGGCGCCTTATTGGGGGAAGACATGATCCCCTACAGTACTCACTCCGCGTGCGGTTTCCTAGTCCTCTATTATGAGGCCTTCGCCGACAATGCGCGTTTCTCCGTTGATTTTCTCCAGCTCCATGCGCTTCATTTCCGGCGCAAGCGCGCTCAGTGCGTCGGCGAGGAGCGGGGAATGCGTGATCACCCAGATCTGGGACTGCGCCGATGCGGCCAGGATCAGGTCCGCCAGCGCAGGCATGAGATCGGGGTGCAGGCTGGTTTCCGGCTCATTGAGCACCAGCATGGGTGCGGGTGACGGGCTGAGCAGTGCGGCAGCCAGACAGAGGAAACGCAGGGTGCCATCGGAGAATTCGCGTGCGCTTAGGGGACGCAGCATTCCGGGCATGAGGAGTTCCGGGCAGAAGCGGGCTTCGCCGCTGTGTATAGAAAGCTGAGCCCCGCTTAGCGCAGCAGCTACAATCTTGTGAAGCTTGCCGCCGCTATGCTCTGCAACTGTCTGCAAGGCCACTCCCAGTGTCAGCCCGGCGTGATCCAGTACGGGGGTGCGGACGCCTGGCTGTGGCTGTCGTAGCGGAGAACCGGCGCTGGTGTCAAAGTGATGATAGAAGCGCCAGCGTTTAAGCGTTTCGCGCACGCGGGAGAGCTCCGGATAGCGGTGCGGCTCCTGCAGTTGCAGTAAGATGGGCGCACCATCGTCAAGTTCGCCGGAAAACCGTTCGCGCTTTCCATTGCTGCCCATCATCCAGATTCCCTTTTTATTGCGCTCAAAATAAGTAGCGGAAGGGCGGCGCGGTAAGCCGTGCCACACGTATTCTTCCTTTACGGAGGGATCCAGGCCAAACGCGGTGGGAGTTCCGTACTGATCGCTTATTCCCATCTGCAGCTCGTAGCAGAATTCGTCGGAAATCAGCTTCATGCCCAGGCGCGGGCTCAGATCCAGACCCTTCTGCTTGCGGCCGGCCCACAGCACGCTGGGCATGCCACCTTCTTCAGCTATCGCTGATCCCAGGCCGCCCTGCGCCGCACCGGCCAGCAGAGAGAGCGCGCGGTACAGATTGCTTTTGCCCACCCCGTTGGGCCCGGTGATTACGTTGATGCGTCGCAGCCGGAAGCGCAGACGGCGTATCGACCGGTAACCGGTGATTTCGACTTCCTGCACCAGCATCGGCTCAGTTATCATGTTAAAGAGGGGAATGACTTATCCGCAACATAGCGTGTGACATTGCGCCATGCGAAGCAAAAATAATTTGCGCTTATGCCAAATGAGTGCAGTTTTCTGACTACAACGCATGAGCGAATTGAAATACAACACGAGCCTGGATTTCCTGGGGCTGGACGTATTGAAGGCGAAACAGGCAGCCACTCTTGCCGATTTTGAAAAGTGGGCCGCGGCGTCTCGCTGGAGTGAGATACACAGCCATCACTACGACTGGTGGATGTTCCCGATTCCCAGACCCAGCATGCACGGAAATAAGTTCACGGTATATAGCGGCGAGATCGAGCAACTGAAGGCAGATGCCGCCTATATGAAAAACTACCTGCGCGGACATGAGCTTCTGTCCCTGGCGTGGGGCTGGGATTTGTACAAGGCGGCATTCATTCCGCAGGAATCCGCCGGACCCGGACAAAAATGGAGCGACTGGCCGATTCGCCTGAACAAGGCGGCTCATTCCGCACGGGAATTCGGTCAGCGCGAGGTATTGCGCTCACACTGCGTGCATGCCCGCATTCTGATCGATCGAGGCGAGTACTTCTGGTTTCACGATCTGGATATTGCCAGGTGGTTTCGGAAAAACGGCGCGTAACTTTAACTATAACCGGCTTTATCCCTCTGCAGGCTTCATGAGCATAGTGCCAAACCCGATGACTATGCTTGCAGCGGTGATAGCAATATAAGCTATCGCAATAATACTGAAGCCGATCCAGAAGCCGACGGGCTGCTTGTCTCTGTAATAAGTGCCATGATTGGAGCTGGTAACGCCTTCCAGAAGGTTTTGCACCATAAGATACAGGAAAGCGAAGGAAAGCATGCCGGGAGCAATAACAGGCAGCATTACAGCGCTTCTGCCTGCTATTGCTATAACAGCAACCACATTCACTATAGCCAGCAGCGGCGTATAGTATGTCTTCTCCAGAAATTCCTGCATGGTTTCGGCATACAGATTAGCCACTATACGCGTTTTGCGAGACTGAATCAGCGCAGCCTTCTCCTGTTGCTCTTCCAGCTTCTCGCGATACTCTCGGCGCAGTCGACGTGCTTTTCCCATTGCGATGGTGAGAATATGCTTTATTAAAACAGCGGGCAAGCCCAGAGTAAGCTGAACAGCAGATCACCTTCCCCGTACAGATTCTATCCTTATATGGAGATTACCTACGAGCACTCGCGCCGTATTAGTGCAAAAGAATTCCGGGATGTACTGGAACGCACGACGCTGGGTGTGCGGCGCCCGCTGGATGACGAGGAATGTCTGAATGCCATGCTAAGCAATGCGGATCTGGTCTGCACCTCCTGGGCGGGAGACCGGCTGATTGGCGTGGCGAGGTCAGTGACCGATTTCGTGTACTGCTGCTATCTCTCAGATCTTGCTGTGGATGAAAAGTTTCAGGGGCGCGGCGTTGGCCGGCGACTCATCCGGCTGACACAGTCCCGGCTTGGGCCGCGTGCCAAAATCATCCTTCTTGCAGCGCCGGGCGCGCAATCCTACTACCCGCATATCGGCATGGAGCAGCATCCTTCGGCGTGGGTTGTTCCATCGCAGTCTCCTGTTTCATAGCTTCATTCCGATTCACTCTTATGTTTACATATGCAGCGCTGTTTCGTGGTGTTAATGTAAGTGGCAAGAACCGGGTAGAGATGCCGCGTCTTCAGAAGCTCTTTGCAAATCTTGGTTTTAGTAAAGCGGAAACCTACGTGCAAAGCGGCAACGTCATCTTTTGCGCCGCGAATGGAGACGATGCCACGGAAGTGCAGAAGCGTATCATTAAAGCGGTAGACAAGGAATTTGAGGTCAACGTGCCGGTGCTCGTGGTTTCGGGGGATATACTGGAACGTGTTAACAGCGACAATCCCTATCTGAAAGAAGGCCGCGACTCGACGCATCTGCATTTTACATTTCTGGCAGCCACGGCGGCGACCAGCGAACCGGGCTGGAGCGCACCCTCAGAAGAGAACGTGGCAAAGCTGGATAAACTGGCGGCAAAAAGCGGCGACGATACTTACCGCGTTTCTCCCTATGGCCTTTATATCTGTTGCCCCAACGGCTATGGCCGGACGCAACTGAATAACAACGCCCTGGAGCGCGCGCTGAAGTGCGTGGCGACCACGCGCAACTGGAAGACAACCGCGGCGCTGCTCGCACGGGCGACTGCGCTGGGGGCTGAGTAGACGCAGCCGGACATCAGCGCGTTTGAGGGAGATCAGCCCACCATTTGTTTTGTAGCTTAGGAGTCACCGCTGAATAAGACATTTGCTAACTTTGCATTGCTAGCGGTTGAATTTTATGCTTGGATAAAACGTTTTCTCACCTCATTCTCTTCCGCCCGCAACACTGAGTGGCCTGCGATCCCCCGTCCCAAGCTGATTTCCCTTTTTCACACTCACATGATTATATGACGGCCCAATCCGCCAGCTCCACCAACGCCCCAGCAGCGTCTCCTTCCCCCCGCGCATCAGCCCCGCAGTTTGCCGTGCGCGATTTTTCGATGCTCATCAGTCTGGTGTGTATATGGGCCTACTTCGGCGTGATGTCGCCCGAGTATCTTTCCTCGCGCAATCTTACCAATCTGGCGATCGAGCTCTCTATCACGGCCACACTGGCGCTGGGCATGCTGATGGTGATTTTGCCCGGCTATATTGATCTCTCCGCGGGCAGTGGCGTGGGTCTGCTGGGTGGTGTGGCCAGCGTGCTGGTGTATGAGCAGGGACTGCCGGCACCTGTGGCGATGGCGATTGCGCTGGTACTGGGTGTGGCCATCTGGCTCGGCATGGGATCGCTGATCGTCACGCAGAGTATCCCCGCGTTTATCATTACGCTGGGCGGGTTGCTGATCTTCAAGGGCGTTTTCTGGCGCGTGATTCACAACGCCACCATCCCCGTCATTAACCCGACGGATGGCGGCGCCAACCTCTACTCCATGCTGACGACTTACAATCTGCCCGGCTGGGCGGGATGGGCGCTGGCGATAGTAGTGATTCTTGCCATGGCCCTGTTGACCATGCAGTCGCGGGAACGCCGCCGCTCGCTGGGGCTGCCGATGGAAGACACGGAAATGGCTTTCCTCAAGGTCTTCATCGCTGCGCAGCTCACCATTCTGTTTGTGGTGGTGATGAATCAGTTTCGCGGCATCCCGGTCTCGGCCGTCATTCTGGGTGCGGCTGCGGTTAGCGTGCACGTACTAACCAAGCACACGGCGTTCGGCCGCTATCTGTATGCTATCGGCGGCAACGAGCAGGCGGCGTTTATCTCCGGCATCCCGGTAAAGCGCGTCGTTATTATTGCCTACGGGCTGATGGGCGGCATCGTGGCGCTGACGGGTCTGATGCGTACGGCGTTTGCCGGCAGCAGCACCACCACGGTGGGAGATCTCATGGAGCTGGACGCGATCGCGGCATGTGTTATCGGCGGGGCCAGCCTGAAGGGTGGACGCGGCACGGTGGGCGGCGTTCTGTTCGGTGCGCTCCTGATGGCCAGCCTGATCAACGGCATGACGCTGATGTCCTTTGAGCAGGAAACCAAGTTTATCGCCCGCGGTATTGTTCTGGTGCTGGCGGTGTGGATGGACGTAAAGCTGTCGGCGCCGGCTCGCTAAGCTTGCGGAATCCGAAAACAGGCCAATCGCATGCGATAATTGCATACGATTGGCCTTTGTCTTTTTGAGAGAGGAGAGGATGCGGGCTGCAAAACCGCCGTGTGCGTGTCAACACAGCTACGGGAGGTAAAGTCAGGCTGCATCCGCCAAATAGCTCAGCGCTGCTCAGACCGTGATTCATTCATCACCGAACAGCAGGCCGGTCTCCTCAAGCAGACCGCTCAGAAAACTGCGGCGGTGCTCCAGGCAGGGGCCGTGCTGCTTAATGGCGGTGCGATGAGCCGCGGTGCAGTAGCCTTTGTGCTGGGCGAAACCGTAGTGCGGATGCGTTTCATGCAGGGTGCGCATGTGGGCGTCGCGCCATTCCTTGGCAATGATGGACGCGGCAGCAATGGAGAGCGAACGCGCGTCGCCTTCTACAATGGTTATCTGGGGCAGACCGCCGCCGGGGCGCTGGTTACCGTCGATCAGCAGCGCGGCGGGATGCACCCCCAGTGCGTGAACGGCGCGGCGCATGGCCAGAAAAGTGGCGCGCAGGATATTGATGCTGTCGATCTCATCAACGGTCGCAATGCCTACACCGATTTCGATGCCCGGCGTGTTGCGGAGGAATTCGGCCAACTCCGCGCGCGTCTCCGGTTTCACCTGCTTGCTGTCGTTGAGGTGCGGGTGCGCAAAGCCTTCAGGGAGAATCACCGCTGCGGCCACCACCGGACCCGCCAGAGGACCGCGGCCCGCTTCGTCCACGCCCGCTACAGGGAAAAGACCGTGGCTCCACGCGGAGTACTCGAATTCCCACGTAGGGCGAGTCGCCGGCGGAGCAACCTGACCAGTGCGCGTCTTCTTGAATTTGGAAGTACCAGCTTTCAGCGACTTTGCTGTCTTCAGCGATTGTGACTTCAGCTGCTTCATGCCTGGGCCGGACGATTGTGCTGCTGCGGTACGCATCACCTTCATTATGCAGCCGTATGGCGGCGCCGCAATCCCAATATATTCAGATTCCGCCTTGATGCCGAGGGAGACAGATTCTCAACTCTAACGCGAAAACGATGCAATGAAGCACGCGCGTTGAGACATAAGAGTATACGGGACGGTATGCAACTCTTCAAAAGAAATCTTGCCTCACCTTAAACATGTCACAATAATAACGTCTTCGCAACAAACAGATATCCCGTTTAGACCATTTCCCGGCGCTTCCTGCTCAGAAACCTTTCCATGGTCATATACCCCGATTTATGGGCACTACTTATACCGTTACCAAAACCGTCAAACGCTGGCGTTCCACACAGTGTACTGCCTGCTCAACAGACTTTGCTTATCTGCAAACCCATATCGGGGTTGGCAAATCGGGTGGAAAACTTTGGAGTATGTTCAAGAACCCGGAGAGTGAAGCAGAGGAAGAGGCGGAGAAGGCACTTGCGAAGCTGGTAAATTCCGATGCCCACTGCCCAACATCATGCCCCTCTTGCGGATCGTATAACCAGGACGTCTACCGTCAGGCCCAGATCAGACGCGCCACGTATTACGCCACCAGGGTAGGCTTCTCTCTGTTGGCAGTGTGGGGAGCTTCTCTTGTCATTGGGTTTTGCCTGATGTTAAGCAATCCGCTGAGATTCGATAATACTATATTAAAAGTGCTCGCTCTGTACTGTCTGCCTGTAGCGGTTTTAAGCGGGCCCATTCTGTATCTGATCCTGAGATGGCAGGACATAAACACTCCCGCCCACAAACTTAAGCGGATCCAAAAGCGGGAAAATCGCGCCAGACTGCGCTCTGAGTTCGAGGGAATGACGGAAGAAATGTCGCCCGAAGAACGTGAGTATTCACTCCGCATGATCCATTGGTCTTCGTGACCAGTACTCTGTACCAGGTTGTCTGCCACCTTCTTCACCGCCACGGAGAGTGAGCTATGGAATATAGAACATGTACCGTTAAGAAAACCGCAAAGCGCTGGCGCTCCATGCAATGTACGGCATGCACTGCCGACTTTGCTTATCTGCAAAACCTTATCGCAACAGGCATGGCGGGTACGCATGGCTTTACCTCTTCTCAAGCCTTAAAGGAGGAAGCAGACAAGTTGGCAGACATGGAGATGAGAAAACTTCTCAAGTGTGAGGACCACATCGCAACGTCCTGCCCCTCGTGCGGCTCGTATAATCAGAATGTCTGCCGGGAGGCTCTGCTCGCTTTGGCGAATCAAAAGTCAACCCGCGTAGGTGTTCCGATGTTGTGGGTATGGCTGGGTCTTCTGGTCATTGCTTTTGCACTGGTATTTGGCGATAGGAGCGCATCCACTTACACCTTGTCCATCGGTTTCTTTCTCTTTCGTTTTCTGTTTTTCTGCTATCTGCCCGTCATCGTTCTTACCGCATTTATTATCTATTATTACGTCAAGTGGCAGGATATTAACGCTCCAGCATATAAACTTGAGCGAAGCCAAAAGCGGGAAAATAACGCCCTGTTGCGGTCCGAGTTCGACGAACTGACCGCCAAGATGTCGCCCGAAGACCAGGAGTACGCGCTGAAGCACATACACTGGTCTTCACGTCCTGTCAGTTCAGGACCGCCGAAGTTTACTGGCTTTAAGCGAGCTTATTCTAATGAGTGATCAAGCTGAGTCGAATGCGCTCATTAGAATTACGTCTCCCGCGTATTGATGTGTATCAGGATGTCGCGCAGAACCTCGTAGGGATACTGGGAGGCGTCGATGCGGTGCATGATTTCCGACGGATAATTCTTCAGGATCTCCTCCGTCTCCTTGTCGAACACGCGGATGCGCTCGCGGATGACGTGCTCGTTGGCGTCGTCGATGCGGTGCTCCTTTAGTGCGCGCTTGGCCAGTCGGGCGATAAGGCTTTCGCGGTCGGGGGCTTCCAGCAGGAAGAAGCGGCGCACCTCCACATAGTTACGCAGCAGGATGGCCTGCGCGGCATTGCGGGGGATTCCGTCCAGGATCAGGTGATCCACCTCGGGCTTGTAGGTGCCCAGGGCAATCATCTTGTCGATGTGCTGGGTAAAAACCTGGAACGTGAGCTCGTCCGGCACCAGATGGCCTTTGCTGGAGTACTCCAGGAAGGTCCGCGCAATTTCGGTCCGGAAGTCCAGGCTGCGAAAAACGTCGCCGGTAGAGAGGTGATAAAAGCCTGGGATGGTGCCGAGGACGCGTCCCTGGGTGCCTTTCCCGGAACCCGGAGAGCCGTAGATAACGAACGCGCGGTAATGCATGATTAGCGTGCAGGGTAATACAGCCGCGGGATGATGCGATAAGAATTACTCTGAAAGATCCGAATATCTCATTGCCATGACGCGCAGGATGACTAGCTTAAGGATTGCACAAACGTCTTCTTCTACTTTTTATTAAAAAGCGAAGCCGGGGACGCAGGCACGGCGCAGCACTATCCGCCCCGGCATCCCAGCACAGCAAAGCAATTCCTTCCAGCGACCTATCGTCATGATCAGCCAGCTCTCCGAAAAATTACAGGGCGTCTTTAAGACACTTCGCGGCCACGGCAAGCTAACCGAAAGCAACGTGGCGGATGCCGTAAAAGAAGTGCGTACGGCCCTCCTGGCTGCCGACGTCAACTTCCAGGTCGTCAAAGAATTTACGGAGGAAGTAAAGAAGCGCGCCATGGGCACGGAAGTCCTGACTTCCATCCGCCCCGGCGAGCAGTTCATCAAGATTGTTCATGACGAGCTGATCGCGCGTTTCAGCAACGCAGAGCCCGGCCTCAGCAAAGACCGCCCGCTGCGCATTCTGATGGTGGGTCTCAACGGCGCCGGTAAGACGACGACGGCCGCAAAACTGGCGCTGTTCTACAAGAAGCGCAAGCAGCAGGTCGTGCTGGTAGCGGGAGATCTGATGCGTCCCGCGGCCATCAAGCAGTTGCAGACTCTGGGACGGCAGATCGGCATTAGCGTGCTGGCCTATCCCGACGAGAAGGATGTGGTGAAAGTGGCACGTGACGCCCGTGCGGAAGCCGAGCGTCTTCGCGCCGAAGTGATTATTTTTGACGCCGCCGGCCGCCTGGATGTTGACCAGACGCTGCTGTACGAGCTGGAAGCCGTGAACAAGGCGTGGGAGCCCAAGGAAACTCTGCTTGTCGCCGATGCCGCGACCGGTCAGACGGCTGTAAAGGTGGCGGAGGCGTTTACCAGCAAGGTGAATATCACAGGTCTGGTGCTCAGCAAGTTCGACGCCGACGTCCGCGGCGGTGCGGCGCTTTCCTTCCAGTACTCCACCAAGGTTCCGATCAAATTCCTGGGTACAGGTGAAAGCCCGGGCGAGTTTGAAGAATTTGTACCCGAGCGTCTGGTAGGCCGCATGCTCGGTTTCGGCGATATCATCGGTCTTGTTGAGAAGGCTCAGTTAGAGTTCGACGAGAAAGAAGCCGAGAAGATGCAGGCGAACCTGAAGAAGGGAAAATTCGACCTGCAGGACTTCCTGGATCAGATGCGAATGCTAAAGAAGATGGGTCCCGTACAAAATCTTCTTGCTATGATCCCTGGAATGTCTAATGTCAACATTTCGCCCAACGACCTCAAATCGTTCGGGCGCGTGGAAGCCATGATTTATTCCATGACGAAGGAAGAGCGAAAGAACCCGGATATCCTGAATGCCCGGCGCAGAATTCGCATCGCTAACGGTAGCGGCACCAGCGTCTCGGAACTGAACGACTTGCTGAAGCGATTTGCAGAAATGAAGAAAGTCATGACGAAGCTTTTGCAAGGGGGGAACCCCGAGAAGATGCTTGCGGAACTGACCGGCGGCCACAAACAACAACAGCATCGGCCACGTAGACGCTAGAGAATAAGAAGGAGATTTATGGCAGTATCCATCCGTTTGCGCCGTGAGGGCGCGAAGAACAACCCGTATTATCGCATCGTCGTCGCCTCCAAACAGGGCAAACGCGATGGCAAGTTCATCGAGCAGGTCGGCACCTACGACCCGAAGAAGAAGGAAGGCAACTTCAACCTGAAGCTTGACCGCGTGGAACATTGGATCGGCGTGGGCGCTCAGCCCAGCGACACCGTTGCCAGCTTTGTCAAGCGCGCCCGCAAGGCCAAGGTTGCTGCGGAACAAGCCGCGGTTGCCTGATAGGCAAGCCAGGCTGCCCTGTTGCTGCTGACGTTGACGCTTCACCGCGTCATGCTGCTTCGCTGATCTGCTACTGATGTTGTGGCGCTGTGGATTACCTGTTACATACCAATGTAACGGGGATAATCCCCAGCGTCGCCGTGTCTTAACCCGCTCCCCAACCGCCAACCTCCCATCCCTTCTATGCGCCACTTCCTGGAGTTTGCTATCCAGCGCCTCGTGGAACACCGCGACGACGTGGATATTACGGAAGCCAATGATGGCAAAACCGTAACATTCCGCATCGCCCTGCACGCGGATGATGTCGGCCGGGTCATCGGGAAACACGGACGCACCATCAGTGCCATCCGCAGCCTCCTTAACGCCGCCGGAGCCCGCTCCGATATGCGCGTTGTAGTGGCGATCTTCGAAGCCGGCGCCGTAGCGGAGCCCGCGTAATCAGCGCGAAACCGAATTCCCCTCACCCGGAATTCGCCTCGCGACCACGTAGCTCCCATGCGGATTGATGTCATTACACTGTTTCCAGAGATCCTTCGCGGAGCCCTGGATGTCAGCATACTGAAGCGAGCTCAGGCCAAAGGTCTGGTGCAGATCTACCTGCATCAGTTGCGGGAGTACGCACTGGATAAGCACCGCACGGTGGACGATCGCCCCTTCGGCGGCGGCCCCGGGATGCTTCTCAAGTGCGAACCCATGTTTCGTGCTGTGGAAGCCGTGCGCGCCATGACGCAAACCTCCGCACTTGCTTCTGACCATGCTCCGGATACAGACGTTGAAGCACTTGCTTCAATATCATCCGACTCGGATTCAGCGGCAGACAAGGCAAAGCACGGCACTAAAACGGTGCTCTTTTCCGCAGGCGGACGCCTGTTCGACCAGAGCGTCGCGCGCGAGTGGAGCAAGCTGGACCGGCTAATCCTTATCTGCGGCCACTACGAAGGCGTCGACGAACGCATTCGCGAACAACTGGCAGATGACGAGATCTCGATCGGCAACT
>JBGGNE010000562.1:0-4075 GCA_041287705.1 Methylacidiphilales bacterium
CCGCGCGTCTGGTGGCAAAGCGCCAGCACATCGGCAGAACCGCTGGCTTCCGCGTATTTCTGCTGGCGGACCGCGCATGCTTCCGCCTCTGCAGAACTCCCTGGCTCGTTCTGCAGGTTAAACTGTTGCATGGCGGCATGGGCGGCGTCCCTCCAGCGGCGTTGCGCATGGGCCGCTTCTTCAATAAGGGCGAATTGCTCCAGCGCAGCCGGTATTTTGCCGTACACGGTAAGGGCGGCTGCCAGATTCGTGCGCGCTGCCGGCCGGCATTCCGGGTCGCGCATGGCCAGGTGGTAAAACGTGGCGGCGCGATTGGCATAGCCCAGGTCCAGCAAGAGGTTTCCCGCCGTGAGCGCAGCGGGGCCATTGTGGCTGAATGCCTCGGCCTCCAAATACAGCCAGGCGCGTTGCTGATGGCGATCCTCCAGCCAGGCTGCTCGGGATTTCCATACTTCCAGCATACTCTCCGGCAGTACGGCCAGCGTGGCAGGCTCCGTCAGCAAGGCCAGCAGGGCGGGCGCATGGTCGATGACCAGGAGGTGCCAGCTTAGTTCCTCAAACCGGCGCGCGGAGGGCGGGCGTGTCCGGAACCAGGAGGCCAGGGCGACGTGTGTTTCTGTCTTTGCGCCGGGTTTCGACAAATAGCGCGCTTCTACGGCCGTCCGCGCCGACTCCGTCATCAGCGACAGGAGACCTCCGCGTATGGCAACACAGCTGCCAATGGCCAGACGAAGCGGCGACCAGTACGCCGCAGGCAGCGGGGTATGATTCGTACCCAGCAGATCACGTGCCTCCGCCTCGCTCAACCCGCGCTTTGCCACCCACAGTAAACGGAAAAGCTGCGGGACAGCGTTCGGAAAAGACTCATGCTGATGGCGTTCCTCCAGCCGGCTGAAAACCAGCACATACAGCTCCGCCAGATTCCTGCAACCGGCGCATTGCTGCGGCAGAGGCACAAGGGCACCGCGAGAGCCCAGGATGCGCAGTTCGTCCAGAACGATGCGATGATACAGAGGGTTTTGGGCGCCGGGCAAGTTGATCAAGATACCCATGGCCGGGGCTGTGTGCTCACCATTGGCGTCCTTCACTATTTTTATCCTCCAGCTTCTTGCCATAGTGGCCCAGGTACCCTTTCGCCATGCCTGTACGGTCCTCCACAGTCAGGGAAGGAAGGGAAAAAACAGGCCAGTGTCGTTCCATGGCATAAGGCTTCACACGCGCGGGTGAAGAGGACAGGACTACTCCAGCGCCCAGGCGAGCGAGGAATGTCAGCCAGGAGACTGCACTGTCCAAGTCATCTCCCGGCAGTTGGTCAACGCTGTCTACTGCAAGGATAACATATTGATGTGTAAGATGTTGCAGTATCTTTTTGTCCATGGCCGCCAGCAGGTTCGGCAATTCCCTTGCGGCAGCCACTTCCCCTGCATCACATTTCATTGCCACGGCGAGGCTGCGCGCCAGGCCTGCCCACGAGCTGCTGAAGGCGGTAGTGCCAACCGCAGCGTAGATACAGAGGGGGGCTTGCGCAGGTGAGGGTGCCGGACGCCGCATGATCCATGCGTGGAGTTTCTGAGACAAAGCAGCGTCTACGCTGGCACACGCACTTCCCTTGTGCCCATGTCTGACCCACCAGGCCAGCCACACGCTTTTGCCAGAACCTTCCTCGCCGGTCAGCAAGACGGGTTTGCCTCGGGTAGTGGCAGCGTAGAGAGGGTTTATCCAGTCTGGATTGCCCGCTAACGGGGAGATCTGGTCTTGCCGATCTGTCCGGTGCTTCTGATGCCGCACATCATACTCGGCCGGTGTGGGTGCTTCGTCCTCGGGGAAAAGGGAGTTGAGGCGGGCAATCAGATCTTCGTGCACCTGTTTGCCCAGCCCGGCCAGGCTGTCGTAGGTGGTGCAAGGGTGTCCGCTGGCGAGAATTCTGGCACCCAGGGCGGCCTGCGTGACCCTCGATTCTGGGGAGTCCTTGCCGTCGCCAGGATCCGGCGGCGGCTCCAGGGCGGGGTCCCTGAAGTAAAAGAAGGCGTGGAGCCCTTCCTTTTTTTTTTTTTTTTGCATTTCCACCTCAAGTACACCGCGACGGATCTCCAATTCTGTGTAGCTTAACTTGTGGGTCGTGTGGACAGATCCATACCTCTGGCCGATCAGTCCCAGGAAGAAGGGATGGCAATGATCCACCTCCTCCAGGCATGCCTGAAGCGTATCTTCTCCCGGCTCGACAACAACTCCCCACCGCAGGTCAATTTCAGTCCATGTAATGCCGCGAGCTTCGCACCACTGGCGTATTTGCGGAAAGATCTTGAGCACCAGCTCGTTACGCTCCCCCATCATATCCGAGAAGGTTGAAGAGATAAAGATTCGAACGCTTCTGAGCGGGATGGAAGACGCGGGCATGGGGTGGAGAGCGGGAGATAGTGGAAAACAGCGTTCAGCTGCCGTGGATTCGGAGCCTGCAGAGCTGCCAAAGATTGCACGAAGCATTTTTGCTGCCATTCAGAGCCGGGAGCAATACCCAGTCTTCATTTAACCACGGGGAACTCTATACCCAGAATGTCCTGAACAAGCTGGTCGAGACAGGTTACCAGGTGTTGAGCAAAATCTACTGGATTTTTATAACGCTTGTATGCTCTGCCAAAGAATCCCTCTTTATGCTTGAAGTGATTTTCAAAGAAGGCTTCTACCTTCTCTCTTTGCTGATAAACCTCCTTTTCTCCGCCTTTGTGAAAGGCCTCGATTAGCATTTTTTCGTATCCTTCCTGATCTGTGCGACGAAAGGTAAGGATGCGGGGGTATTCTCCCCCGCTTTTTCTGAAGGCTGCCGACATGAGCTCAAACTCACACTCAGTCCCTGTCGTTTCGGGTGGCATTCCCCACCTCTCCGCTGCAGGGCCGAGAGGCATGCCTAATCGGGACCAGATGATAAACACAGCGATATCAATGCGTACATCCACATAAATACGTTCATGCATTCCTTCCTGAAAGGATGAGGTAGACAGGAGTGCCAGCTCTTCCCAGAATAATGGAATGATACGGGCATGTTCATGATACCGTTTTTGAATTGCATCAATAGCCGTTTTTACCTGATGTCTTTCCTCAGCCACATCACCCGGGCTTCCCACAAAGATACGTATGGTTTTCATATCGGAGCGTGTTCCATGATTGTTGAGTTGTCTGCGAAAAAGAGGGCTATCCATGAATATCTCGGGGCCCGATTCTGAGGCCGTGCCTGCACAGGACTATTCCCAGTCCCATTCCGATAATACAGGTGAAGCCACCCACCATTTTGGAGGTACAGTCACCGATCAGCCCGAGAATTCGGCCCGTTGTGCTTTTCTTCCAGGCGGTCCTTCTTTCAATCTGGGCCTTTTCGAATTCGGCCCTCTTGACGGGATCGTAACGAATATTAGCGGGAGCGGGATCGTCGAAGGCGCCCCAAAAGTCCTTCTGCTCCATAGTTGGCCATTGGAACGGCCGTTTATCTCCCAAACTCATGAGCGCCAGGCCGAACACGGCAGCAATGGGAACTAATGTCCAGATGGGCAATGAGTACGGAAGAGCGATCCAGAAGATGTCCTTGGTTACCCTGATAATCTGAGAGAAGGACGTGATGGCCTGCTGTTTGTCGATAAATTCCTGCCAGACTATGGACCCGCGCAGCGCGTTGGTCATCAGGGCAAAGGCAAGTCCCAGCGCCAAACTGGTAAGAGGAAAAGTGAGGGCACAGTAGCTCACCGTAAACATCTCCTTAATCTGGTCCCACTTATCGAAGCTGGTATCTACCCAGCCCAGCTCTTTTAGAGACTCCAGCTTGTAGACCGATCCGATCAAAAGCGCAAGAAACACTCCCATAAGCGCGCCGGTAATCGCACCGAACCAGATCGCACCATAGGGCCTGTAACGGACAACGGGATCATATTCCCGGCCAAATACCATCCTGTACAGCGTAAGCCCCATCACAGTGCCCCCGCCAAGCACAAGGCCCGGGGGGATGCCATGGTAGATTCCCATAACGAGTCCGGGGCCGTTCTGCACGCAGGAGAAGCCAAAGTAGGCTGTGAAGGCCTTCGCCGTG
>JBGGNE010000563.1:0-19006 GCA_041287705.1 Methylacidiphilales bacterium
CCAACACTTACCACTTGTACTATGGGTCATGATCTTTCCCACCAAGGCAACGACGGCCAGCATCACCACGATACTTCCGGCGATGTACCGGAAACACGCGACCCGGCATGCGGGATGACTGTCGATCCAGCCACAGCGAAGCACCGCACGCTCGTCGGTGACGGCGAGTACTTTTTCTGCAGCAGCGGTTGTATGGGGAAAGTCACGGCCACCAAGACCAGAGCCATCATGCTCATGATCATGAGCACCAGCATCAGCCCGCCTCAGGATCCTCATCCCAAACCACTGCGGACCGATCTGCCGATGCCGTGTACACCTGCCCCATGCATCCGGAAATCCGCCAGGCCGGGCCGGGAAGCTGCCTGAGCTGCAACTCTTTTTTGGACCAGCATTCGGTTAATTGTGGAGGATGACGGTTTGCTCGAATTGAGTGGGGGTTTGGTAGCGTAGGGAGGAGTGTTTGCGTTGGTTGTTGTCGTACATTTCGATGTACTCAAGTCCACACGCGTCAATCAATAGTCGTAAGTAGCCAGGTTGAAGAACTCTTCTCTGGCAGAAAGCCTGATCTGTGGGGCTGATTGGTTCGGACGTTGTTGCGTGCAGTGAGAATCTTGGCGTCCTGCGGAAAGAATGTCCCTAAGGTACTATATCCATCGGACTCTCGCTTCCGCAGAATAGGGGCGATACCTGTGCACCTGTGATGATTGACCTTTTGGCTGAGGACGGCATTCCTGCGGTTAGCTCGCACTCCCGCTCACGTGCGTGTGAAGCAGGAGGGCGAGTGGTATCTATAGAGCGTTTGCACCACGCTCACAATGTTACGGGATGAAATTCTCCATTCCGCAAGGTCATCGAAACAACGGAAACGAATAACGAATCATGTCATTGAAGATAAAACAGCTCCTCGTCATCGCGCTTATTGGCGTGCTGTCGCTCACCACCGTCCGCTCTGCGGACGTGACTCCTGCCGAAACCAAAGCCATTGCGGAGGAAGCATTCCTCTACGGCCTGCCCATCGTAATGAATTACGCGGTGATGTATGAGTTCGCCGTGGATGCGAAGGGTAATCAGTTCAAGGCGCCCTTTAATAAGCTGCACAACACGCACCACGTTGCTACTCCTGCAGATACCGCTGTTATTACGCCGAACAGCGATACGCCTTACTCAATATCCTGGCTGGATCTTCGTGCCGAGCCCATGGTCATCTCCGTACCAGAGGTGGAGAAGGGGCGTTATTACTCGGTCCAGATGATCGACGGCAACACCTACAACTTTGGCTACATTGGCAGCCGAGCCACCGGCACCGGTGCAGGCAGCTATCTGGTGGTGGGCCCGGACTGGAAGGGCGAGAAGCCTGCCGGGATCGACAAGGTTTTTGTCTCGACCACGCCGTTTGCCTTCAATCTGATCCGCACCCAGCTTTTCGATCCCTCTGACATGCCGAACGTGGAGAAGGTGCAGGCAGGGTACAAGGTAGAGCCGCTGTCGGCATTTCTAAAACAGCCCGCGCCGCCTGCAGCACCTAAGATCGATTTCCTCCCTGCCTCGACGGCGGGTATCAAGGAGAATTTCTTCCAGTATCTCAACGCCGCTCTGCAGTTCGTTCCTGAGACGGACGACGATAAGGCTGTCCGCGCCAGGCTTGCAAAAATTGGCATTGGACCTGGCAAGACCTTCGACTTCAAGGACCTGTCGCCGGAGCACAAGATCGCCATTTTAGAGGGCATGAAGGAAGGCGACGAAAAGGTGGACAAATGGCTGGCCACCGGTAACAAGAATATCAACGGCTGGAAAGTGGGCTCGTTCTTTGGCGACCGTGCTTTCTACAATGCTGACTGGGTAATGCGCGCGGGTGCGTCCAAAGGCGGTCTGTACGGCAATGACTCCGTGGAAGCCATGTACCCTTACACTCGCACCGATGGAACGGGCGAGGCGCTCGACGGCAGCAAGCACAATTACACGCTTACCTTCGCGAAGGATCAGTTGCCTCCGGTTAACGCCTTCTGGTCGGTAACGATGTACGACGGCAAAAGCCAGCTCCTGATCAAGAATCCGATCAATCGCTATCTCATTAACTCGCCGATGCTGCCCTCGATGAAGACGAATGCCGATGGCTCGCTGACGCTCTACATCCAGAAGGATTCCCCTGGCAAGGATAAGGAAGCGAACTGGCTGCCGGCACCCAAAGACACTATTTATCTGGTGATGCGCCTCTACTGGCCGAAGACCGAGAATTCCTCGATCCTGCCAGCCGGCAACGGCACTTGGAAGCCGCCGGGCATCGTGAAAGCGAACTGATCTCTTGCTCATGAAACGCGGGCCGCTTCCCTTTCTCTCTCATTTGAAGTGACCCGCGACTTAATCAACGAACTCGATCCTGCCAATGCGCGATTTGCGCGCAGATCTGCTCCAGGGGATAGACAAGGCTTACGAGCTCGTAGGCAAGAAAGTAGGGCACCAGCAAAACCCTAGGCGTTTCTCTCGCCATCCGCCTTTTGCTCGCTCGGGACAGAAAACACAGCCAATCCAATCCATTATTTTCAAACATGAAGAAGCACTCCATCCTAGCCGCCGCTTTCGCTGCGCTGTTAGTAAGCCCTGTCGGCCTCCTGGCTCAGGACAGCTACTCGATTCCGGCCGATTCTACGCTCAAGTATTCCACGCCCATTGCCCCCGGCGTAGCTGTGCCCGATAAGATCGAGACTTCCATCGGCACGCTGAACCTCAACTACGGTTATCCGACAACCGACACGGTTGAGAAAATCTACGACAACCTGGACCGCTCTCGCGCTCTGCAGGCTTACCTCCTGGCGATCCCTATCGTCAACCAGGCCGGCATGCGGGACTCGCTTGGCAAGTTCGGACCGGCCAACCAGACGAATGTAATCTGGGAAAACCTTGTTGATGCTCGTACCGTTGCACTTACGGCCAACGACAATACGATCTACAACTTCATGTGGATCGATACCAGGAAGGGCCCGCTCGTGCTTGAAGTTCCCCCAGAGGTGCTGGGCATGGTGAACGATTTTTGGTATCGCTGGGTCGCGGATGTCGGCATCACCGGAGAAGATCGTGGTAAGGGAGGCAAGTATCTGGTGCTGCCGCCAGGCTACAAGGGCGAGGTGCCTCCGGGATATATTGTCCTGCGACCAAGCACTTACAACAATTTCTTCGTCTTTCGGGCCTTCGTCGTCGATGGCTCCACCAAGACAGGTGTTGAGTTGGTAAAGAAGCACCTCAAAATCTACCACCTCTCCGAGGCGGCTAATCCGCCCGAGATAAAGATGGTCAACGGCTCCGGCGTCCCGGCCAACTACGTCGCTCCGGGCGACTACTCGTTCTGGGAATTACTCAACAAGGTCATTCAGGAAGAGCCTGCGGAAGGCAGCGACCCAACGACTCTCGGCCTTTTTGCCTCCATCGGCATCGTGAAAGGACAGCCTTTCGCACCTGATGCGCGGATGAAGAAAATCCTTGATGACGCCGCGAATATTGGTGCCGTTACCGCACGCACCATTGCGTTTAAGGTTCGCTCGCCAGAAGCCTACTACTATCCCAAGAGCACGTGGCGCCTGCCCTTCTTTGGCGGCTATAAGTTCGAAAGTGCGGCTGGCGTGACAAACATGGACGGCTATATCTTCTACTACTACTTCGCGATCGGCGTGACACCTGCAATGGAGGCGAAGATGGTCGGCAAGGGCTCGCAGTATCCGTGGTCCGTGCAGGATGCGAATGGAGACCCGTTCGATGGCGGCAAGATGTACAAGATGCATCTCCCTCCCAACGTTCCGGTGAAGGATTTCTGGTCGGTCATCGTTTATGACAACCAGACGCGCTCCATGATCCAAACTAACCAGAAAGCGCCCAGCGTGAGCAGCCAGAACAAGGATATGAAGACCAACGCTGACGGTTCGGTGGACGTTTATTTCGGCCCGAACGCCCCTGCCGGGTACGAGAACAACTGGGTGCAGACGCTGCAAGGCAAAGGCTGGTTCATGATCCTGCGCCTCTACGGCCCGTTGGAACCCTGGTTCGAAAAGACATGGCGTCCCGGCGAGATAACACCTGTGAAATGATATTGCTGGCGCGTAACTAGCGCACATGAACGCAAACGCAGCGTCTAATCATGCGCCGCAGCGAATCACTCAGTGCGTCACGGCACCTGCCTCTACCGCCGCCTTAACCGGCGGCCCTGCAGGTGCCGCGCTGGACTATGCGGTACCTGCCAGATGCCGCAATCGGGGAACATTCTTGCATGGAGAACGCCAGTTTCCTGCGGGACGAATGTCCCTAAGGTACTATATCATAGGATCTGTCTTTACGGCAGGATAAGGGGCGATACCACGCCTATCATGATTAACCTTTTATCTCCGGCTTTTGCCCGTCGCTTCGCGGCTATTGCCGCCAGTCTGATTATTCTCGGAGCTGCCACGGTTTTATCCGCAGCGGAGCCTGCACCGCTGGATCCTCAGATTGAGGCCAGCATTACGAAGAACGCCGAGGCGTTTATCGCCGCGTTTAAAAAAGGTGACGCGAAGGCTGTTGCAGCCTTCTGGGCACCAGATGGAGATTACCTCAACGTCGATCAGGAGCACTTTCAGGGGCGTGAGGAAATCGAAAAGGTGTTTGCCAAAAATTTCGCTCTCTCCAAGGGACAATCTATTCGCATCGAGGTACAGGGAGCCTACTCGCCGGCAGCAGATGTCGTGATCGAAGATGGCATCGCGTCCATTTTGACGGAGGATGGACTTCCCACAGCCAGTTCGCACTACACGAATGTGCATGTGAAGAAGGACGGTAAGTGGTATCTGCAAAGCGTTCGCGAGGCGCCCCACGT
The DNA here is from genome assembly GCA_041287705.1 of Methylacidiphilales bacterium. Classification (GTDB taxonomy): domain Bacteria; phylum Verrucomicrobiota; class Verrucomicrobiia; order Methylacidiphilales; family UBA1321; genus LW23. The sequence continues at coordinate 4,838 of JBGGNE010000563.1, forward strand.
GGTCAAGAGCAATTACTCCAGGCTGAGCGGTCTGGAGTGGATTATCGGCGAATGGAAGCAGAGCGGCAAGCCGGGCTCCTCGGCGCAAATCCTCTTTGAGTGGGCTCCGGAGAAGAACTTTATCGTGGGTTACCAGCAGGTGGCCATCAATGGCGTAGTGCTGAGCAGTGGCTCCGAAAGAATCGGCTGGGATCCTGTAGCGAAGCAGATTCACTCCTGGAATTTCCAATCCAGCGGCGGCTTTGGCGAAGGCGTGTGGACATTGGGCAAAGAAGACTCCTGGAGCGTTGCTATTACCAGCGTTCTTGCCGATGGCCGCAAAGTGACTGCAACGAACACGCTTACCCGTAAGAATGCGGATACCGTGGTGCTGCAATTCAAGAGCCAGATGCTTGACGGCAAAGCATTGCCCGATACGGAAGAGATTACTCTGGAACGTGTTAAATAAGTGATCCTGCCAATTGAGCCTGATCTCAACGCCCACTCTATTCTTTATTATTCTATGACCTTTCGCATTCTGTCCCTCGCAGTACTGACTGCCGCTTTTGCTGCGGCCAGCATTACCGACGCCTCCGCCTGGGGATGCTCGCGCAGCAGCTCCTGGTCGGGATCCAATGGCGGCAGCTTCAATCGCAGCAGCTCGTCCAGCGGTGGATGGGGCGGCTATTCTCACAATGGTTCATGGTCGGCGACGGGCCGTAATGGCAATACCTATTCCGGTTCGCATTCCGGCTCTGGCTCGTGCTATGGCGGCGGATTTGGCTCCGTGCATACGTACAGCAACAGCTATGGTGGTTCTGGTACCGTATATCGCTGCGGCTGGAATTAGTACCCAGCTTAATGTCAGAAATCTCCCCGCTAGCGAAGGAGAGATAGTTTTAAATGTTTCAGCAAGAAAGGCTGTTCATCGACTTAAGTTCTGGCAGGGTGCAGCATAATGAGCTGTGTCACTGTGCTTTGGGCGATGAACGCAGCCATTTGCCTCACTCTGGCTGGGATGCATTTTCTGATCTGGCTGAATGACAGGAAAGAGTACAAGCATCTGATTTTTTGCTGGAGTGCCTTCTCCGCTATGGGCTGCGCGGCCGTAGAGTTAATGCTGATGCATGCTGAGACTACGGGCGAGTTTGCCGTGCTGCTGCACTTTGGGCATGTTCTCGTCTGGATGCTGGTTGTTTCGGTGATCTTCTTTGCGCACCTTTACCTGCAGGCAGGCAAACCGGTCCTGCTATGGAGCACCGTTGCCGTGCGCTCGCTCGCGCTCATCATCGGTTTGGTTTCGCCCTACAGTATGGGCTATGGCGAAATCACCTCGCTGAAGCAAATCACCATTCTGGGCGAATCTGTCAGTATGGCGGTGGGGACTCCTCATCCGCTGGCATTTGTCCCCATTCTCAGCTCGGTCCTGCTGTTTGTCTTTATGACCGACGTCACGGTAACCGTGTGGCGGCGCCGGGAGCGGCGGCGAGCCATCATGCTATGCGGGAGTATGGTCTTCTTTGTCCTGATGGCGACCGTGCACTCGGCGCTGATACATCGTGGTGTTATCCACTCGCCATTCCTGGTCAGCTTTGCCTTCCTGGCCATTATACTCGCGATGGCCTATGAGCTGAGCCGCGACGTGATCCGGGCATCGCGCCTTGTGCATAAGCTACAGGCCAGCGAAGCTGATTTGCGGGAGAGTGAGCAGCGCCTTTCCATGGCCACGGATGCCGCCAGTCTGGGTGTATGGGTGCGGGATTTTACCAAGGATGAGTTTTGGGCCAGTGAAAGCTGGCGGCGGATTTTCGGGGTCGCAGCCGACGAAGCGATTCATTTTGATAATCTGCTGGGCAGAATACATCCGGAGGATCTCTCAATGTTCCGGCAAAAGCTGGAGAAAGCAGTTGGCGAAGGAGGCACCTTCGAGGCCGAGTTCCGCCTCATGTTTCCAGATGGCGGGACGCGGTGGATTGCTTCCCGAGGGCATGTGAAGGTCAGCGAAGCAGGGCGGCCCTTAATCATCCGTGGTGTTTCGGTCGATATCACAACGCGGCGCAATGCGGAACAGGAGATGCATGACCTGAGACGGGAGCTGGCACATGCGGGCCGCGTCACCATGCTGGGCCAGCTCTCCACTGCCTTAGCGCACGAGCTAAGCCAACCGCTCGGTGCCATCCTGCGCAATGCGGAGGCGGCAGAACTTTTTCTGGCGATGAATCCTCCGGATCTGGCCGAGGTCAAAAACATTCTTGCCGACATACGCAAAGACGACCAGCGGGCCGGCGAGGTCATTGCCCGCATGCGAGCTTTGTTGCGTCGCGGGGAGATCGAGCCGATTTCGCTGGAAGCCGCCTTGCTGGTGTCGGAGGTTATCGCGCTGGTGCGCGAGGACGCGGCAACGCGTGGTGTGGTTATCGAAAGCGTGATGCCGGCAAATCTGCCCGCTGTGTGGGGAGATCGCGTGCAGTTTCAGCAGGTCCTGCTTAACTTGATCCTGAATGGCATGGACGCCCTGAGCGAGCGGCAGTCGGGTGATCGACACATGGCAATACGAGCGACACAAAACGGTGCAGAGTTTGTGGAGATAGCCGTAAGCGACACAGGGCCAGGCATTACCGAGAAGATGGACCGGATCTTTGAGCCCTTCTTCACTACTAAATCCGACGGCATGGGCATTGGCCTGTCGATTTCCCGTACGATGATCGAGGCTCAGGGTGGACGCATCTGGGCAACAAATAATGACTCCATTGGGGCAACTTTTCATTTCTCAATGCCCATAGACAGGGCAGTCTCTGTCTGAGCAATCTCCATTACTACTCCCATGGTTCACGCTATAGATGATGACGCCGCATTCCTGCAAGCTGTCTCACGATTTCTCCGTGCTTCCGGCCTGCAGGTGAAGACTTTTTGCTCGGCAGCGGAGTTTCTGAAAGAGCTTGCTCACGACACAACGGGCTGTGTTTTGGCGGACCTCCATATGCCGCATATCAATGGACTGGAGCTGCAGACCGTCTTGATCCATCACCAGCATTCACTGCCTATCGTGTTTCTCACCGGTGCAGGCGATATCCCCTCAACAGTACAGGCTATGCGCCATGGGGCCGTAGACTTTCTGGAAAAAATGGCTCCCAAAGAAAAGCTTCTTAACGCCGTGCAGCGCGCGCTTGCCAGCGATATCAGCCAACGCGAAGCGAGAACACGGCAACACAAATTGCAGGTGCTCTTCAATCTCCTTACAAGCCGAGAGAAGGAGGTGCTCTCCCATGTAGTTCGAGGCGAGCTTAACAAGCAGATCGGCGCACAACTTGGCATTTGCGAGCGCACGGTAAAAGTGCACCGCCTGGCAATTACCAGCAAGCTGGGAGTTCCGTCGGTGGCCGAGCTTACCCGTATGACGATAGAAGCTGGCTTTTTTCGGACCTGAATATTTCCGTATTTTCCACTGCCCTTAGAGACAGTAGCCATATAGTAAGCCAGTGTGTTAGTTCGTTATTACCCTGATCGGATTTCCCAGCTGAAGTGCCGACCGCATTTGCACGGGGATTGATCTAAGTTGTTGATGGTGAATGTTTTCTCCGATCTAACGCAAGGGACTAGTACTAAGGGGCAATTTACATATCAGGATGGCAGTGCCTAGTCTGACTCCGACCAAGGCTTAGCCATTCGTTTTAGCCGTCACGGATTTCCAGCTCAGGAATCTGCGCGTCAATCCTCTTTTCTTCATTGCCCTTCGCTCTATGACCAATCTCTTCAGACTGACCCGCAGCACTCGTGTGCTTGGCGCTTCTCTATTGCTCTTCACGCTGTCATACACCTCTATCTGGGCCGGAGAAGAGATGCTGCCCGCGAAGACGAGCAAATCTGTCAGCACAGTGCCGGACGCTAAGGATATGCTTAAGAAGCCGCTGTTAACTGAAGTGAAGCCGTCGGACTGGCAGTTTAAGGTGGGCATCCCAGGCTGGATGCCCGGCGTCGAAGGTGAAGTGGGCGTGCGCAATGTGACGGGCGACCTCGACATCGGTTTCGATGATCTGCTGCGCCACATCAAGGCCGTTGCCGTATTGGGCTTCGAGATCCGCCATGACAAGTGGGCGTTTGCCGCTGACGGACTTTACATGAAGGTTGCGGATAACCTGGAAACGCGCGATATCATTTTCGATTCCGCCAACATCACTTTTGAGCAGGCTATCGTGAACTTCGCACTGAGCTATCGCTTCATTGATACGCCTCGCATTACCATGGATGCATCGGTGGGCGGTCGCTTCCAGTACATCGGCATGACGCTCGACTTGGAAACCCGCCGCACCCGCATCCCCAGCCAAAGCCGCGAAGATTCCCGCGACTGGGTCGATCCGATTATCGGCATCAACACCACAGTGCAGATCTACAAACCTCTGGCCTTCACTTTTAAGGGCGACGTGGGCGGGTTCGGCGTCGGTTCCGAACTGACTTATCAGCTTTACGCGGGTCTGGATCTCCAGCTCTCCCGCCGCTTCTACGCGAGCCTGGGCTACCGTTACATGTCTACGGACTACACCGATGGCGATTTCAAGTGGGACGTCTCCATCGGCGGGCCTCAGTTGGAGTGTGGCGTCAAGTTCTAGCTGACATCACATCGCCGTGTCCTTGCAGATGCAGCGATCTTAAACCCAACACAACGGCACTTCGTCTATAACCAGGTACTTCCATTTCATCTTAGGTGGCCTGCTCATGTCCGTGCTGAGCCTCCCTCCCAGGTGAAATGGCCCAGCGTGAAAGCCCGCGACACCATGATGGCCAGCCTTTACTTCGAAAAGGTGCCGATGGTTTCCGCCGCCATCTTTATTGCTGCACCTCATCGCGGCAGCGGCGTTGCGGACTGGTTTATCGCATGACTTCATCCAGAAAAGTGAACGCCTCGTGGAGCTTATCGGGATTTATCCTGGCCACAATGTGTAATCAGACACTGTTTACAAGAGTCTAATTGCACATTAATAATGTATATACGAGGTTTTGAGGCGAGCATTACTAGCCTACGCTTTCTTGCCCAGGCGAACACACTACAGCAGGTCAGCAGGAGACGGTCACCTTGAACGAAGGGGAACTGGAAAAATGGGAGATCTGTACAGATTTCCAACGATAAAATTAATGAGCTTACACAGGTCCCTGACTTCTTGCGATAATTTCGCTTTCTGTCATGGGTTTACCATCTGGATGGTTGGACAGGCAGATGGGGACCTTAATCTTGACGGGATGACCGATACCCTCCGATGAGGTAACGTAAAATTGGCCCCTTTGCAATCGACCGACTCCGTCACTATTTCCGCCCTTTGCCGTTAGCAACTCGTCGATAAACTCGATGACCTGCGGGGCGTTGGCGCGCCCGAAGAACTGTGTGGCGAACTGGGCTACGGCGTTGTAATCGAGGTCTTTGGGGTTTTGCGTGGCCAGCACCATTCCCAGACCGTATTTTCGTGCCTGCGCCGCCAGACGCATCAGGCTCTTTTTGCATGGATTTGTATTTCCGCCAGGCAGAAAGTCCTTAGCCTCGTCGATGACGAAGAGACCGCTAATGCGTGCGGGCCCCAGTGATGGATTCTTCTTGATCCACGTAAAGAGAGCCATGGCCAGTTGGTTGACGAACTGTTGCTGGGATTCCAGAGAGTGCAGGCCGGATAGGTTAATGACGGAAATACGTGTTTTGGGCCGGCCTATCCCAAAAAGGACACCTATATCCAGCAACTGGCCGCCCTCTTCCATAAGAGGGTTTTTCAGCACGGCTGCTCTCAGGGAGTCCGCAATTTCCGCGGCCATCTTGATTCCGTTGGTAATGCCACCAGTGGCTTCCGGAGGGATGTCCGAAAGAAATTCAATAAATGCGGTCAGACCGCCGCCGACCTGGGCAAAGGCACGCAGTGCGGCCATCAACACACCTTGCTTAAGATCGGCCGATTTGGACTTGCCTGGTGCACAGAGAGGCGCGAGGGAAGCCTGTGCCATTTCCACAGCTTCGTTCAGTGAGTCCTTGTCCTCTGCAACTGCCCGGAAGTCAGGAAGCCCAGGCAGGTTGAGAGGACGTCCCAGAGATTTCCCCGGCGTCCAGATAACCACTTCTGTGTTATCCAGATAGTCCTCAGCCTTTTTGCTATCTGCGGGTTGCCAGCCTTCAGGCTGCGAGGGCCAGGGGTCGCCCAGCCAGGACAAGTCGTTGCCCGGGTCCAGGACGATAGACGGGATGCCGGAAAGCGCCGCTTCTTCGATAAGGCGCTTCACAAGGACTGTTTTGCCGCCGCCGCTTCCTGCTCTGATCACGATGTGCTTGCTAAGTGCTCCCAAAGAAAGCGTAACTTCATCTGCCGCAGCACCGCCGATCAGCCTGCGGCCAAGAGGGAAGGTAGACGCCGGCGTAACATTAACCTGGCGGGCTGCGGGGGCTGGCGAGATAGTAACCAGTACGGGGGCTGATGGGGCTGGTGCAACTTCCTTAACACCTGGTGAAGATTTTAGAGCTTGCGCGGGCAGCGCACTTGCCTTAAGGGCAGATTCTGGCTGGGACTCGACTGGCGATGGGGTCTCCGGGGGAATCAGATCGCCAAAGGCCTTCTTTACAACGGGCAGCTTGCATAGGGGGCGAACTTTGGCCAGCCACTGAGTAAATCCCGGCGGCTTTTCATTCAACAATCCACGAATGGCCTCGATGGTTTTAAGTTCATCTTCCTGTATGGGAAATGTCTTTCCACCCGCTTTAATGAATTTTTGATATACCTTCTTTACCGTCTCTCCGTTAGGTATGCCTTGTTCATTGCGAATAAGAATTAAGCGCCGAAATGGAAGTGCCTGGTCAATGCCTGCTTCAGTTAGTGCTTTACTGAGTCGAGAACTAAAGGCGTTATGATGCTTTTTAAATAGTGCGCGCAGGCAGTAGTGTTCTTCACGTTCGCCGGCAGCATGTTCAATACGCCGTACTCGTGCATGAAGAGAGGGATAAGAGCCACCCTTAAAGTCATTCTCGTATGTAAAGGTTATGTCGGGTTGATCACCACATTCGTAAACCAGTCCCTGGCACAAAGCGGCAAGTCGATCTCCGAGTTCATCTTCATTCTCATGATCCAGAAGCCTGGCAATGTCCGCTTTCGCCACTCTTTCCTCAAGCGCTTTGGCAAAATCATGAATGACTGGAGGTGCTTTAACGCTTTGCTGATCACCCTGGTATTCATTTATTTTCCCTTCCAGCAGGCATTTCTCCTGATGCTGCGAAAACTCTTTCAGAAGCGGTCTAGGCTGACTTTGTTGCTGTGCAAGCTTACGAAGTCCTGCTTCAGTAAAAGGATAGGTGGGATATAGTGGGGTGAACCGTGCAGATGCATAAGCGGGCTCCAGCCTGCAAAGCAGTAGCGCTTTCACGGCTTCCAGCGAGTCTACAGGTTTTAATGTAGAAGGCGCATGAAAGCGCTCCAGATTAGATTGAAGCGTTGTACTTTGTAGAATCTCCCATGTCTTGGGTAATGCAAGTACTACCGAAAGAGTGCGATACGTATTGTCATAAAGCTTGCTTAGCCCTCCTCCCAGGCCCTCGATAATAGCTCGTGCTTTTAGCTGCTCATCTGATATTTGGGTTGTCGCGGCTGCGCTCAGATGGTTTTGCTGTACGATAGGATCCAACTGATCCATAACAAGCAGCGTGGGCGCGCGTTGCGCCATAAGCCAGGAAAGCCCTTTTACGATAGCCGCGTGCGAATAGACAGTACCGAGTGAGTTACTTAGCTTAAGTTGATCTGCTTCCTCTTTCTCAAGGCCGGGTCCGAGAAACCAGGTAGTGCCAAGATCATTCAGGCGTTCATCAGTGGAGATAAGGAGATAGAGTGCCCTGATAATTTGAACGACAATTGGAGATCCGAGGGCTTGCTTTGCTTTCTGCAACAGCGGCCCCATCAGCGTAATGAGCTGATCCGTGTCCTCAAGAAATTTGGATGCTTTAGCATGCGCCATCTCCTGAAACATGTCTTCGGAGTACTCCCCGCCCAGGAACGGCTGCCACAAGTGCCAGAGAAGCGATTGAAGTTGAGTCTTGCCCTTGTACGGATGATGCTGGAGCGACTTAAGGTAACTATGAAGAATCGTTGCCCAGAACTCGTTTACGTCAGTACAATCCACAAAGACGAACTGCATTTCCTTTGCGACTACTCGCGCATGCAGCAACCGGGCCAGGAAGGTCTTGCCCGATCCCCCCTCGCCCAAAATTATTCTGCCCAGCAGAGAGCCTCCATGGGCTGACATGGAAAGCTTCTTCATGTCCTGCAACAACAGGTTTAAAGTCGCAACATTATGGACTTCACCGTGGGAAGGGGGCTCCTCCCAGACACTCTCCAATAGCGTCGCCCAGTTAAAGTCAACGGATCCAAGTGCTTCCAATGCAGAGGTAGACATGGAGTTGAATGAGTAAATGACTAACTCTTGAATGCGACAGTATGCTTCTCTGTATTGAGGTGCTGTATCGTGTAGCGATGATCATCCTCAGTGAGGCTCTGCGGGTCATCCAGCCGGGCAAAAAACAGGTGCTGCTTTAAGTTCCACTGCTCGAGTAACTTCAGGAAGGTCTCCGGCGAAGCATGAGGCACTCGCGTGGCCAGCAGGCTAATGCGCACTGGCTCGTTTAGTTTACCGTCGCTTAACTTGAGATAAGCTGCGCGTACCGCCTTTAATGTAGGCTGCTTTACCGTCTTTCCCTTCAATACTTCTGGATTAATCGGCGTGATCGAAGTGACAACAGGCTTTACCACCGATACGAGGTCCGTGAGGCGTACGCCGCTTTTGTGAATATACGCCGCCAGATTCTTCAGCAGAGCCTGGAGCGCCTCTGCAGCAGGCTGCGACTTGACGACCGGACTCATCACGTTAGGGCTGGTCAGATTCTCTTCCGCCCATCCCCAGGCGCGGTCAGTCAGGCGTATACATGAGCCCTTGCCACCGTTTGGGTTCTTCACGATCTGAATGAGCCCATTTTCAGACAATTGCGCTCGCTCCTTAGGGGTGAGCTCGGGCTGCATTTGCGACTGTAAAGGCTCCTTTCCGGTCAAAACCAGATAATAAATGGCGAGAGACTGCTTTGGTGTAAGATTAAGCGCCATGCGTTAGAGTCTTCTCTATAAACAGAACGGAGTCACGCACTTTCGCCACAGCCAAGGTCACATCTTTCATCACTTCCTCATGAGTTAGGCGCAATACCCTATAACCCGATATAAGGAGCTCATAATCTCGATGACGGTCCTGTCGGAAGGAATGAGGGCTCCAGTGGTAATAGTAGCCGTCTACTTCAATCACAAGCTTGCCTTCGGCCCATACGAGATCAACCCTGTATTTCTTATCATGAATGCTATACAATGTCTGATTATAGGAAAATAATTTGGATAGCTTTTTATCTTTGCCGAGATGTTTTGCAAGCAGCAACTCTCCTTGGCTTGTGGGATTGGGACGCCCTTTAATGGAAGTAATCGTGACTTTTGGAGTTTCGGACAATTCCCTTTCAGCATTCGAAATAGATATTTCTTCTGCGGGAACCATGCTTTCCTTTGAAATCCGGTCGAATTCTTTAGAATGAAGTGCTTCTTGAGGCACTATGAGAATAGTCCTTCCCCGTGAATGTTCTGCAAGCCAGGCAGTGGTAGCAATCAGCGACTGTATCTGAGCAGATGCAGTTGGGCTATCTCGTGTGGCTATACATGTAATCAACTCCGGTTGCTGCAGCAAATAACTCATCTGCTCTACCTGGAATGCCCTGGTATATCCTTCAGGCAACGGAATTTTACCAACGCTTGCCAATAGCCTGGCTTTCTTGGACCATATTTGTGAAACACCTGCAGGAAAAGAAGATGCCTTACCTGTTTCCATATTAGCATTGTACCAATCGGGCCATAAAGACAGAGCAGCAGATGCTAATCCACTGACACACTCTTCAATAACATCATCATGCCCAGAGGAAGAACTTAATCTTAATCCTATGGCACGCATCGTCGGCAGGCAATCCTCAGTATACTCTTCTATTTGAGCCAATGTCAGGAAAGGATTGCGTGCCCCAAGTGCCTTCGCATGCCCTGCCTGAAGCTTGCCAATAAATGAGACAAGAAAGTCATCCATATGAGTGTATACCTCAATTCAGTGGAGGTATTATCAGCGCGGCTTTTTACAAATACAATAATACATTTGATCTATGCGCTATTGCCCTGAAACTAGCGGTCGTCCCAAGCTGCTCACTTATTGCATCTCGTTACCAATGAGGTAAATGAATGGCGAGTTTCTAAAATTCGGCCAACAGTGCATATTACTTTCGTCAACAGCTCCTCGCATAGAGCAAACTACGCTTGTCCTCGGAGTTATGGGAATCGACGTCTTGTTTGTCGGCCAGGAGTGGTGCTTGAAATATATGCGGAAGTATATTTTCTTTTCCCCGGATATGCATTAGCATATATTTATGAGCGACATCCTTACTCAGCTCAAATCACTTCGCCAGCAACGGGAAATGAATCAGTCCAAGCTGGGCGAAAAGCTGGGCCTTCCGCAGAGCCATATCTCCAAAATCGAGCAGGGGGCAACGGATCCACGTCTTTCCACGGTTCAGGATTTGGCCCGTGTATTGGATCACGAGCTCATGCTCGTTCCACGCGAACTCGTATCCGTCGTGCGCGCCACTATCCACGGCGAAGGAGAAGAAGAGCGCCGCTTTCAGCCCGATGAAACGGAGAATACATGACACGCATCCTGCACGTTACTTTGAACGAAACCTCCGTGGGCACACTGACCCTGCTCCCTAGCGGCGGGTCATTCTTTGCGTTCGACGATGGCTATCTCAACAATCCTGAGCGCCCGGTTTTGAGTCAGTCCTTTTTCCGGCCGTCGGGCGCATTGATTCCAGAGAGCAAAGCATCATCTGGAAAACTGCCTTTGTTCTTCTCCAACCTGCTGCCGGAAGGTCACATGCGTGAGTACCTTGCAGAGCGCGGAGGGATCAAGCCCAGTCATGAATTCCGTCTGATTGAACTGCTGGGACAAGATTTAGCTGGAGCCGTGATCATCACTCCGCTGGAAGGTGGGCCAATGGAGATCCAACCTCCAGAAGAGCCAAAGACCGACAGAAGCCTTCAGCCACTTCGATTTTCATTAGCTGGGGAGCAGCTCAAATTCTCAGCTATCCTCGGCAAACACGGCGGCCTGACCATCCCTGCAAGCGGCGTAGGCGGGGACTGGATAGTAAAGCTTCCCGCACAAAATTATGCCCACGTGCCTCAAAACGAGTACGCCATCATGGATCTGGCCTCACGAATTGGCATCCCCGTCCCGGAAATCAAGTTGGTGCCGATGAGCGACATTGGCAACCTGCCCGACATGGGCATGTTGGCCGGCAGTCAGGCCCTGGCCGTTAAGCGCTTCGATCGAACTCCAGACAAGAATCGGATACACATCGAGGACTTCGCCCAGGTCTATAACATATCCCCTGACAAAAAGTACGAAGGCGTCAGCTTTGCAGCAATGGCCCGCATGGTGTGGGATCTCTCCAGCGAAACCGGCTTAACCGACTTCATCCGACGTCTGGTATTCACCATTCTGACAGGCAACGGAGACATGCACCTAAAAAACTGGTCCTTCATCTATAAAGATGGAAAAACGCCTTCCCTGGCACCTGCATATGACTTCCTTTCGACCGTACCTTACATCCCCAAAGACGGTCTGGCGCTGAATTTATCCGGCACGAAAGACATGTATCTCGTCGACAAGGAGCACTTCGAAAGGCTGGCAAAGAAAGCCCAGGTGCCCGAGCATCTGGTGCTTCAAACCGTACGCAATACGGTGGAAGCAACCCACACCGCATGGGCTGAATATAGTAAGCACTACGATCTGCCATCAGATATCAGGAACAGCATCCAGCTTCATATGAATAAACTGAAACTTCGATCGTAAATTGAGATAATCTTAAGAGCGTATGGATTAGCAATTAGCAGTTCTCGGGCAATCGGGAAGGTCTTCATCTTGAGTTTCGCGCGAAAGTGGGAGCGGCGGGGTTTGCCTTTCACGATCGCTTTCTCATCTTCCCTCACGCAGAACCAGAGCCTCTTGCCTGGTCCCTCGGCATCTCAGTGAACGCCATGGGTAAGGAGCATCACATTATGCAAAAGGTCCCCAACGGACGCCTGATCGCGGATGCTTTTCAGGATCTCTGGGACGATCTGAACCAATCCGAACAACTGATCTGGAAGGCGCCGTGAGCGAGTATGCTCAAGTTGACAGAGGTCTCCTCGCTTCCGCGTTAAATCCTGGAGAACCGAACGTACTGCAACCACTTCTCGATGCAGGGATGTTGCAGCCGCTCGCCATGGGTTGCGTGTTAATGACAACAAAACGGGACTCTCCCTCCAAAGAGCTCTGAGGATAGGCTACCCTTTGCTTTCCGAGCACGAAATTGATGTCCTTAGTTGGCGTCCTGCGCGAACCTACACGTGGCCTGCGAAGTGGGCAGGAAAAATCAATAAGTCGACGTGTATAACACGTCATCCCTTGCGCGACGCGACGTCATGATGTAATATTGTCGCATGCCCACTGACGAGAAACCTAAGCGGTCATGGCCATCGCTAGCGCCTTTGTACCCGAGGGTGAGATACTGAACGGCCACCTGGGCGACGAGGGAGATCTGCGTGGAACGCCGGCCTTCGACCTGCGCGAAGTATTGTTGGAGCGATCTCTGATTACCGCTGCGGATGCGACCGAAGAGATCCAGCTCGTACGAGACGACGCCGACGCTGAGATTAAACTGGTTGGCGGTGGAACCGTTCCCCACGGCGCCGATCGCTGAGTTGCCGGGACCTGATCCGCCGGAGGTATCGCCGGCTACGCGTGATCGAGTGAAGACGCCGGTGGCATCTAGAAACGGCAGAAGCGAGGCTCGCTGGATGCGGTACTGAGCCTGGGATTTCTCGACGTTAAGCGCGGCGATACGGAGGTCTCGGTTGTTTTCCAGCGCTATCTCGATGAGGCGCTTGAGCCGCGGATCTGTGAAGAAACTGCGCCACTGGATGTCGTCGATATTGGCAGAGCGTGCGGAGCCTCCGGGAAAGCGCGCGCTTACGGGCGATTCCGGGCGCTCGTACTTCGGCATCATAGTGCACGCGGAGAGGCCGAGGGTGAGCCCGAGTACGAAGATAAGGCGTGGCAGATTATGCATTGGCGGGCTCCTTTTCCTTTGCTTCGGTCTTCGGTGTGGAAGAAACGGAGGCTGCAATTGGAGCTGAGTCTTGGTCAGCGTCGTCGTCCTTGCCGTCCTTGTTGTCGCGGCGGTGATTCTGCTCAGCCTGCTTTCCTGGCTCCGGAGGCGCGGCGTAGCCTTCCCCGGGCGTCTTCTTTGGTTTGACGCCGAAGAGCTCCAGCACGGTGACGAAGTAGAACGGCACAAAGAACAGGCCGAGGATTGTCGTCGTCAGTGCGCCGCCAACAATGCCGGTGCCGATGGCGTTCTGGCTTCCAGCGCCGGGGCCGGTGCTGAGGGCGAGCGGCAGGACGCCGAGGCCGAATGCAATGGAGGTCATCATGATGGGGCGAAGACGTTGTTTGACGGATTCCAGCGTGGCAGCGTGCAGTTTTTCACCGTGGTCGTAGCGTTCTTTGGCGAACTCCACGACCAGGATGGCGTTCTTGGCGGAGAGGCCGATGATGGTGATGAGTCCTATCTGAAAGTAGGTGTCGTTTGGCAATCCACGCAGTGCGCAGGCAGCCAGCACGCCGAGGGCACCCAGCGGCATATCCATAAAGACCGCCACAGGAATCGCCCAGCTTTCATACAGCGCGGCAAGACACAGGAAGACCATCAGAAGCGCCAGGCCGTAGAGCATGAGCGAGCTGGAGCCGGACAGCCGTTCCTCGTAGGAGATGGCCGCCCACTGAAAGCCGATGCCTGCGGGCAGTTGTTTGACCAGATCTTCCATCGCCTGCATGGCTTCGCCGGAGCTGTGCCCGGGCGCAGCCTCACCCGCGATAGCCAGGGAGGGCGCGCCATTAAAGCGCGAGAGCTTAGGGGCGCCCACCACCCAGCGTGAGTTGATAATTCCTGCAAACGGAACCATCTCTCCCTTACTGTTGCGCAGGTACCACTTGCTCAGATCCTCGGGCGACATGCGGAAGGGGGCGTCGCCCTGCATGTAGACTTTCTTCACGCGGCCTTTGTCG
>JBGGNE010000564.1:0-5659 GCA_041287705.1 Methylacidiphilales bacterium
ACACCACCCATGCAATGACGTAATAGGGGTCTGGGTCCGATTGGGGCGGTCCGCCCGTTTCGACCGCGCACTCGGGGGGCACGGTGATCTCGGCACCCGTGCCGGCGCGCTGTATGTGCAGGGGCGTAGCGTCGGGTGAGACGGCATACAGGTATTTGCCGTCGGGCGACACGGAGGGTGACAGCGTGGCTCCCGAGCCGCTGTTTCTGTCGCGATCCACGGTGCGGTTTCGCAGCAGGGTGCGCGTGGTGCGATGCCCCTGCGTGTCCCAGGTGCTGAGCTCCACGGGACCGCCGTTGTACCAGGCCAGGAGGCCTTTGGTCTCGCCGGTGAGCCACTCCACGGAGCCCAGCCGGCCCGGCCGCACCAGGGAGCGCCCCATGACGACCCACGCGATACCCATGGCGACCAGGCTCACCGCCACGATGACGCCAAGCGCCAGGGAAAGACGCGGGCGGCTGCGCATCCACGCGGGCAGCGGCAGCCGTGACAGCAGGAAAAGGCGCAGCGGCTGCGGCATCGGCGAGAGCAGGCGCCCGGGCGATGGCATCGAGGAAGAGGCCTCTTGATTGGTCGCGCTTGTGTTATCCTGTGCCGGTGATGTGCTGGGCGATGTCATACGCTGTATCTATCTATATATAAGGCATAGCGCGTTGGGATAAGATTTCAAACAGTTACGTGATGGGGACGGTGGCGGGACTGGGCGGGGTGGTGGCGGGGAGTGAGGGAAGGAGTGGATGGGGAAGAGGATGAGGGTTGAGGATGAGGACGAGGATGAGGGTGCGGGGTTTGTTCTGTACGTAGCGGTCGTCGCGCCGTGGCGGCCGTGGCGTTTGAAATGGGAATCCGCATCGCAGCCGGGCGTGGTGCGGCAATACGCTTACGCTTTTTAACGCTACGGTCGCTACGGCGCGACGACCGCTACGTGGGGAGGGAGGGCGGCCGGATCAGGAAAGAGATGTAATTCGTACTTTTTGGTGCAAATCTGCATCATGTGCTTCGTTTCATTTATTCGATGAATAGATGGTGGATCTTCTTGATCAGTGCACTATTCTATCCCCGGTTTCCCTTTATTTACTATTTCTGCTGCCGAAATATCACGCTATGTTGTTCCACTCGACTTTTAATCCCGGGAGCGGGTTGGTGCGGCTTTTTTCGGCGTGGTGTATGGCCTGGATGCTGGTTCCGCTGCATTTGCCGCTGGCGGCGCTGGCGAATCCCAATGGCGGGACGGTGGTGGGGGGATCGGCAAGCGTTACGTCTTCGGGGCCGGGCCAGGTTACGGTAACGCAGTCGAGCAATCGGGCGGTGGTGAACTGGAACGCGTTCTCCGTGGAGAAGGGCGAGACGACGACGTTTGTGCAGCCTTCCTCCAGAAGCGCTATTCTGAATCGCGTGACGGGAAATGGCGGCGTGTCGCGGATTGACGGGAATGTGAACGCCAATGGCCAGGTGTATCTGATCAACCGCAACGGCGTGGTGGTGGGCAAGACGGGCCGCGTGAGCACGGGCGGCGGCTTTACGGCTTCGACGCATGATGTGGCGAACAGCGAATTTATGGCGGGCGGCGACCTGAATTTCAGCGGCAACTCCAGCGCTTCGGTGATTAACCACGGCAAGATTCGCGCGACGGATGGGGATGTGACGCTGATTGCGCGGCAGGTGGAGAACAACGGGCGCATTACGGCCAGGCGCGGCACGGTGAATCTGGCAGGCGGCACGGAGGTGCTGGTGAAGCCGAGCGGCTCGGATGCGAGCGGGCAGCGGGTGTTTATCAAGAGCACGAGCGGCAGCGGAGCCGTGGTGAACAACGGCAGTATTCGCGCCACGGCGGCGGAGCTTCGCGCGGCGGGCGCCAATGAGTACGCGCTGGCGGTGAACAACACGGGTGTCATTCGCGCCACGACCGTGGATAAGAGCGGCGGGCGCATCGTTCTGAAGGCAGAAAAGGGCACAGGAACCAGCACCGTCTCCTCAGGCAACGTCCAGAATTCCGGCAAACTGATTGCGCGTGCGGGCAGCAAGGCGGCGCCCGGCAAGCGCGGCGGCTCGGTTGTCGTTACGGGCGAGAATGTGAAGCTGACTTCCACCTCACTCATTGATGTCAGCAGCAGCGCGCCCGGAGGCACGGGCGGCACGGTGAATATCGGCGGCGGCTATCAGGGCAAGGACCCGGCGATTGCCCACGCGCGGACAACCACGGTGGAGGCGGGCTCGCTCATCAACGCGAACGCCACCGCGCCAGGCGGCAAAGGCGGCAGGATCATTGTGTGGAGCGATGAAGCGACCTCGTTCCACGGCGGCATTACCGCCAGAGGCGCTGCGGCGGATCCGGGCGCTCAGTTCCCCTCCGGCGGCGGTTTTGCCGAGGTAAGCAGCAAGGGATTCCTGAATTTCGGCGGCGCGGTGGACATGCCGGGCGGCACGCTGCTGCTGGACCCTGACACACTGACGCTGGTAGCTGCAAACGTCCCGTCTTCCTTAAACAATGGCGGGGCGTTCTTCTACAATCCTGAACCCTATACCGAGCTTGAGGCTTCGTTCATCACGGGCTCTCTACCCCTGTTCAATATTGTCCTGACAGCTACGAACTCGATAACGGTAAACGCTCCTCTTACCTCCACCTCTACCAATTACCTTACGCTGCAGACTACAGCTCCGGGCGGTCAGATTACGATCAATGCCCCCATAAGCTTAAACGGAAATTTCACTCTTAATACGCCCCAGCTCTTCCTTAATGCGCCGATAACCATGAACGGTGCGGGCGTTCTTTCCAGTACGGCATCCTTAGTTGAGGTAGGCTACACTCCTACCCTTGCCGGCAGAATTCAGAACGCGGTGGATGCTGTAGTAGAGGGCGGACTTATCAATGTGGCGGAAGGCACTTTTATGGAGAACGTGCGCATCTTCAAGGGGCTGACCATTAATGGCGCCACCACGGGGACCGGCACCATTGTGGATGCCAATAACGCAGGAACGACAGTGGGCGGCCAGTTTTATGGATCCGTCTTTTACATCGTGCCCGCAGCCGCCGTCAACAAGAACGTGACGCTGAATCGCCTCACCATTATACGCGGCATTGGTTCCGGCCAGTATCGGGATGGAGCCGGTATCTACGCCAATTCCGGTACTCTGCGCATTCTTAACTCGACGATTGCTTATAATAATACGGCGGGAGGAGCAGTTGCTTTAGGTGGCGGCATACTGAATGAAATGGGTGGCAGCCTGTTCATCCAAAACTCCACTATTGCGAATAACAGCTCAGGCTATCTTGGCGGCGGCATCTATAACGCGGGAATTCTGGTGGTGGATAGCTCTACTATCGCCTACAATCAATCAAAATGGGGCGGCGGTATCCACTCAATGGCCGTTGCACTCATAAAAAACTCCATTATCGCTTACAACACAGCGGGCACGGGGCCTGATGTTAATTCCAGCCCGCAGGTTACGGATGGTGGCAACAATCTTATCGGCATTGTTAATGGCTCCAACTTTTCCACCGGGCCTCTTCGTGGCTCTGCCGCCGCGCCGGTGAATCCCGGCATCGGCACGCTGGGTAATTACGGCGGGCCGACGCAGACGATCCCGCTTCTCATCAACAGCCTGGCGATTGACGCGGGCGGCGCCGGCATGCCCGTCGCGGATCAGCGCGGCTTTGTCGGAACGGGTATGCGTAATGATATCGGCGCGTTTGAGGCGCGGACGACCGGGTTCACCGCCCCGGATTATGTGGTGCGCACTAACGCGGACTACGATCCCGTCAGCGGCGTTCCGGTCGCCAACAGCCTGCGTGCGGGCCTGGATCTTGCCGAGGCACCTGCGAACATCACCTTTGCCATCCCCACCGGCATGGTGTCGGGCGGAGTCTGGACCATTACGGCGGCCAGCCAGGGGTTCAGCGTCACCCGGCCCGTTACCATTAAAGGCGAGACGCAGGCCCAGTACCTGGCCACTCTGCCCGGCGGCTATGCCTGGGATGGAACGCCGCTGATTGTGGTGAACGGCAACGCCACGGGCTCCGTGTTTAGCGTGAACCCAGGCGCGGCCAAACAGGTCACCCTGAACAGCCTGAACATTACCGGCGGCACGGGCACGACGGTTGGCGTGCGGCGCGGCGGCGGCATTTTTCTCAGCTCCGGCCTGTTGGAGATCAACGATTCCGTTATCCGGGCGAACTCCGCCTCATCCGGCACCGGCGGCGGAATCCATGCTGATAGTGGTGCAACGGCCACCGTGAGCCGCAGCACCATCTCCGGAAACACCGCTACATCAGGTGCCGGCATCTACGCGGATACCTCCACGATTAACCTGAACTTCTCGACTCTCTTCGACAATCAGGCCGGATATGGTGGCGGCATTTATCTGTTGACAGCCACGGCGAACGTGACCAACTCCACCCTGAGCGGGAACCAGGCGGTGGCGGACGGCGGGGGAATCAACGCGATTGCCGGCAGTACAGTTGCGGTGGTCAACTCCACTCTCGCAGCCAACAGGGGAGATACCGGCGCGAACATCCGGACGAACAGCGCCTCCACGACGGTATCTCTGCGGAACACGATTATCGCCAACGGCCAGACCTTTACCGGAGCGCCCGGGGTGGCGGACATCACCGGCGACGGCGTCTTTATCGATAACGGCTTCAACCTCATCCAGAACGCCGGAAGCTACGCGGCCACCTTTAGCGCACCGGGCTCCACCTCCATCCTGGGCGTGGATCCCCTGCTGGCGCCGCTGGGCAACTACGGCGGGCCGACGCAGACCCACGCCTTGCTGCCCGGCAGTCCCGCGCTGAACACGGGCGATACGTCCCTTACCTCCGCCACAACGGATCAGCGCGGCACGGGCTTCAGCCGCGTGGTGGATGGCCGGGCGGATATCGGCGCTTTCGAGAGCCGCGGCTTCACCTATACTGTCGCGTCCGGCAGCGGCCAGACCGCCATGCTGACACAGGCCTTTGCACCCCTGATCCTCACGGTGAGCGCGCTGGATCCCGGGCTGACGAATCTGACCGGCGGCAAGGTAACGCTGGTGCTGCCGGTCGGCGCTGGTATAGCAAGCGCCACGTACCTGCCTGGCGGCCTTACGCAGACGCTGTCGCTGGTCGACGGAAGCAGTCAGGCTACCTTTGCGCTGGCGGCCAATCTCATTCGCGGCACCTACAGCGCCAGTGTGGAAGCAGCGCCCGCCACTACGTTTCTGCTCGGCAACTCTGCGGTCTCTCTTACTGTCACCCCCGGCAGCGGGCAGGGCAAGAACTATGGCGATGCCTATCTGCTTCCCTACGGTTATACGGTCACCAGCGTCCCCGGCGTTGATCTGGCCGCTGTGCTTGCGGCATATCCGCTCACCGGCAGTCTGACACGCGAAGCGGGCGAGAACGCCGGCGCCTACCGCATCACCCTGGGCTCGCTCAACAACGTTGCCGGTGCCAACCCGGACTACCTCATCGCGCTGAATGGCACGGATGTCTTCTTCACCATCAACAGCATCCCCATCACCGTGACGGCCAACGCCGGTCAGGGCAAAGTATACGGCAGCGGCCCGGATTCCGCGCTAACGTATTCCATCACCAGCGGCGGCCTGGTCATGGGCGATTCGCTCACCGGCAGCCTGTCGCGCGCCGCCGGGGAAAACGCGGGCATCTACGCCATCACGCAGG
>JBGGNE010000565.1:0-6293 GCA_041287705.1 Methylacidiphilales bacterium
TTGGAAGCTGCGCTTAAACCGAACGCCTGCGCCCGGGCGGACCGGGACGTCTGCGACGATGCGCCGGCACAGGAGGGCGGCGTACAGGAGGCACAGGCTGGGGTGGAGGAGACGCTTTCGGCTCATACCCACCCGCGCCATAGCCCGATGAGCCATAACCGCTGCCGCCACCAGGGGAACCCCCGCCATAATTGCCGCCGCCACTTCCCCCGCCACCACCGGGCGGGCGGTAGCCGCCGGAATAGCCGCCGCTGCCATAGCCACCCTGGCTGCCATCATCCCGTCCGCGATTGTTGCCGGAGCTTCCTGTGGCGCTCACGGCCAGTTTGGGACGCTGGCGGTTCGGCATCTGGATCCCCAGCTTGCGGCCAACCATGTTCGCCATCTCGGTAGCTTCTGGAATCGCAAGCCACACGCTGACGATGAAGTAAGCGCCCGCACCCAGAATAATGCACAGCATCAGTGCGGCCACACAGTGCCAGAACGGCTGTGAGGCGGGCTTGGTAATAAATTCTACACCCGCCGCCGTAGCTCCGCAGGCGATTGTGGCGCACGATACTTTGATGAAGAACGACGCCCACATGTCCATGCTGCCACAGTTTACCCGCTTGTTGAGCGCGTAGAGCAACTGCAGGAAGTTGATCTGGGCGATCAGTCCGGTGCTCAGAGCCAGGCCGACAATGCCCAGCTTGAAGTAGAACATGAAGATGGTGTTGAAGATCAGGTTGAACAGGATCCCCAGCATGCTGACGTTAAAGGGAGTGCGCGGCTGATCCAGCGCATAGAAGCACGGCACAAGCACCTTGATGGCGGCATAGGCGCTCAGCCCGACCGTGTAGGCCTGCAGCGCCTGCGCGGCGTACATCACGTCGTAGCTATGGAAGTTCAGACCGCCGTAAATCAGATGAATCAGCGGACGAGCAAGTACCGCCAGCCCTACTGCCGCAGGCAGCGTGAGATAGAACGCGCGCCGCAGCGCTTCCTGTACCGCATCGCCAAAGCCGCTCAGATCGCCTTTGGCCTGAAGCTTGGCCACGGCCGGCAGTGTCACCGTCGCAATAGCCACGCCAAAGACGCCGATCGGAAACTGCATGAGCCGGAACGCGCAGTTCAGCCACACGCGACCGCCATGAATGGACGACGCAAACACGCCGTTGACCAGTACGTTGACCTGAACCGCCGCCCCCGCAATGGCCGCCGGAACCGCCAGCGCCAGCACCTGCATCAGCCGTGGATCTCGAAAGTTAAGTTGCCATCGGTATCGAAATCCCAGCTGGTAGAGCGTCGGCAACTGCATCACCAGCTGCGCCAGCCCACCCAGCATCACGCCAATAGTGAAGCACAACATGCCGGTCTGCCCGAACTTGGGGTGCCATATATCCTTCTGCGGCTCAAACCAATAGGCCAGACTGACGCCGATAAGCACCGACGTGATATTAAAAACAGTAGACGCCGATGCAGGCAACCCGAAGATCTGTCGCGCGTTCAGCACCCCCATCACCACCGCTGCCACGGAGACGAACAGGATGAAGGGAAACATCACCCGCGTGTACATCGCCGTTATCTCGATCTTGCCGGCTACGTTGGCGAAACCCGGGTTGGTAACGTATACAAGCTGCGGAGCCAGAATAATGCCCAGCAGACACAATACGCCCACCACCAGCAGCAAAAATGAGAGGACAAGCCGCGCCAGATCCCACGCGCTGGCGGCGCCGTCTTTCTCCTGCACCTTGGTGAAGACTGTGGTGAAGGCTGTGGACAGCGCTCCCTCCGCAAAGAGATCGCGCAGCAGATTGGGGAGCTGAAACGCCGCGTAATACGCGTCTGCAAAAATGCTGGAGCCGAACAGTCGCGAGATAATGGCCTCGCGCACCAGACCCATCATGCGCGACCCGATCACCGCCACGCCGACAATCAGTGCATTGCGCCGGCGCCCTGCGGATTCCCTGCTGGCCGCGCCCGCGGAACTCCCCGACGATGAAGAAGCGCCCGAGGAAGGCGCCCCCCCGCCAGGTGATGGCGTGGGTGATCCTGGAGGCTGTCGGCGGATGGGCGTGGGCATGCGGGGGAGGAAGCGTCGGCTTTGTAGAGAAGACGGATGTATAGCTGAAGCCGCGCCGCTTGACCAGCATGACGCAGAGCCCTTTTTTGGCAAAATTCCCGACCCGCAAAGGTGCAGGGTCGCCTTTAAGCTGCTATCGTGAAGAAAGACATCTTTCGTTATGCAATACCTCGTGCTTGGCGCAGAAATTCTGACGGGCCATCCGCTTAAAGATGAGTTTGGCGACCCACACACGAAGCTGGATTACCATGCTTTGCCTCTGAGCAATAACCTGAAGCAGCGTATACACGACTGGGACATCGCAAGCTCGGCAGTCCTGAATGCGTTGATGCGCGGCCTGTGTAAGAAAGAATTTGAGGAAAGTTTTCGCACCATGGACGCGGAAGGGATAGCCCTTGCGCGCTGCATTGCCCACGAACTGGGCGATGCCGTTAAGATTAAATATTACAGCGAGGACAAAGCCATATGGATATCCGTGGAATGATCGTGAACTGGCACAATGAAATGCATAAGACTCCGGCTCTCGCTTTCGCAAAACTGCGCTTTTACCAAAAAGTTCTGGCCGTCGCAGCAATGTGCCTCGTTCTGGGAGTGCTTCTCTTCGTGGGAGCTGCCCTGGGATTTTGCTATGCAGTAGCTCATATGATGGATGATCCAACCTGCCATTTTCAAAATGGCATTATCATGAGCAATGGGGGAAGCAGCATGGGCATCCAAATTCACGACAAAAATGGTGAATTCCTGGTGGATGGGAATATCGACCGCATCAGCTACGAAACAGGGTCATGGCGAAATGTGGTTATCATGGCCTATTATCCCAACGAATTTTATTGGAAACGGCATCCCGAGGACTCTCCCTCAGCTACCGTGAAAACACGCGTGGCCCGACTGGATCTTCGCACCCTGGAAGTAAAGCATCTGCCGGACACAGACGGCGCCACCGCCAAAACGCTCCAGCCCGCTAGCGACTGGTTCTGACAGCCTGCGTGGCAGCTGGGGCGGGAGAAGCAGCGGCCGGCAGCGGATATTTCGCCAGAGCAGTGCGAATGCGGTCATAAAGTTGTGGAGTCCACTTAGGCGATTTCGCCAAAGCAGCTGACACATCGGCATCCGTTGCGGCGGCTTCCAGCGAGCGTGTACGGAAATCCCAGGGTGCCAGCAGGATACGGAAATTCTCCAGCCTGGCCATACGCCCGCCCAGCACAAAAATCTCCTCAATCGCCCGATCACCCATGGCCAGGCAGCCGATGGAAACGGCTCGACCGTGGATCATGATGTCGCCACCCAGTTTATCGCGGCCATCCTCTTTGGCGCGGTCGCGATCGTAGTCGCTGGGGTAATTGACGCGCAGCGAAAGATGATACGAGCTGTTAGGGTTCAGCAGTTCCACCCGGTAAAGACCCTCGGGCACCTGACCATCACCCTCGCGCAGCTTCGGTCCCTGCCCCCCGCTGGCCGCGCGGATCGCGTAAGTTTTGATCAGCGCATACTTCTTATCCGCGCCGGCGGCGTAGAGCTGAAGACGCTTCTCCTCCTTCAACCCCACCAGCGTGGCGTAGACCGGCGGAAAAGCGATGCCCGCTTTCTTAAAAGCAGGCTGCAGGCGCTCGATGGCCGTGGGAGCGAACTGTGTCAGCCGCTCCGCAATAGTGTATGGCCCCTTGGGCTTGACGGGGGCAGGAGGAACGTGGGTCGCGTCATAGCTGCCATCTTCAACAGTAAGTTCTTGCACTTTAGGGGATGCCGGAGCGGGCAGGGAAGGGGCGGTGGCTGCGGCCGACGTAGAGGGCGGAAGCTGGGGCGGTGCAGCAGGCATGTCGCGCGATTCGCCATCACCCAGACCCTGGGGCGAGGCAGCGCCGTTCCGGCGAGAGCTATACGCGTTGGTATCCGCCGCAATGTCATCCTCGCCTTCCTGTCCCGGCTGAGCGGGACCCAGCCTCGCCATGCGCAGCGCCTCACGCAGCCAGGATGCCGTTACGGAAGGCGGCACCAGCGCGATAGTGGCGATAACGACGGCCGTTATCAGAGTCAGCACGGTCTGCACCAGACGACGCCTGCTGACGGGCTCCGGCGCCTCGGCAAACGGGCGGCGAGTGGGAGTGACCGTGACAGGGCGGGTGGCCTGGCCTATTCGGGATAGGAAAGCGCGTGTGGTAAAGTCTCTCATCTTGCACCCAGCCGGGCGGCATGGCGCTGGCGGCGGGTACAGCTATGTTCGCAGAAGTAGGGGCGGTTATTTCAAGCACAAAATACTGAAAGGCGCGGAATAACCATCGCAACCTTAGTAAGTTGTTTAACTTCCGAGGTTTATTACCTGCTTTCGCGTGATTAATTTTACTTTTTCGCTTCCTTGATTTCGTTCACCAGCGGCTCGCCTTTCTCGAAAGCGGCAAGGTTGCCCCATGTCGTGCTGGCAATGTTCTTAAGAGCATCAATGGTCAGGAAAGCTTGGTGCGCCGTAATCAGCACGTTATTGAACGACAGAAGTCGCGCCAGCACATCATCTTGCAGAATCTGATCGCTGAGGTCGCGGAAGAAGAGGTGCTCTTCCTCCTCATAAACATCCAGACCCGCACCACCGATGTGGCCCGTCTTCAGCCCCTTGATGAGCGCGCGTGCATCCACAAGCGGTCCGCGGCTCGTGTTGATGATAAACACGCCGCGTTTCATCTTCTCCACCGCCTCCTCATTAATAATATGGAGCGTATCGGGAAGAAGCGGCACGTGCAGGGAAATGATATCCGCCTCGCGCAGCATCGCATCCAGGGGCGCGTACTCAAAGCCGATCTCATCCGCAAACTGCTGGCGGGGAAAAGCGTCGTACGCCAGAATCCGCGCGCCAAAGCCCTTCATAATGCGGGCAAAGCAGAGCCCGATCTTGCCCGTACCCAGCAAGCCCACAGTCTTGCCGTGGATATCGAAACCGACAAGCCCGTCCAGCGAGTAGTTGTTATCGTGCACGCGGTTGGAAGCACGCGTGATCTTGCGGTTAAGCGCGAGGAGCAGTGCGGTGGCGTGCTCGGCAACCGCATAGGGTGAGTACTCCGGCACGCGCACCACGGGCAGACCCAGTTCGGCGGCGGCGGCAAGATCGACATTGTTGTAACCTGCGCAACGCATGGCAATGATGCGCACTCCCAGCTCCTTCAGCCTGGTAAGCGTCTCGCGGTTCAGGCAATCGTTGACAAATGCCGTAACGGCCTGACATCCCGAAGCCAGCAGAGCCGTGCTCGCTTTCAGCTTTTCCTCAAAGAAAACAAGCTCATGCCCGGTGGCCTCATTTTGTCCCACCAGGGTAGCGCGCTCATACTTGTGCGTATCAAAGACAGCGACTTTCATAAATAGATAGTCCGGAGTCTGGCGATGCAAACGCCGGGGCGTCAATGGATAAAAGCGACGCGCCTCAGTCTCACCGAGGGGCGGAAGGCCACCCTGTCAACATGGTGATGGCGGATCTTTGCTGTTCCGGTAAAGCAGACGCCAACTCGGCAAAATCTGTCCTGCGCAGAGCATATCGGTTAGACGAAGCAAGACGTTCTGCTTTCCGTTCTGGAGAATTAATATCGCGCGGCGTGTAACGGGATTTGATGATGGGGCTCAGGAAAAAAGGAACGCAGCTGGCCGCAATAAAAACGATCGTAAGATCGAAAGCACCGTGAAACAGAACGACGTTTTTATTCATGCCGAAAAAATGGACGCCGGTTGCAATAAAAGCTATCCACAGAGCAAGCAGTATTAATGTCGCAAAGATCATAGCCACGCATGCATACATAACGCGGTACATCTTTTCGTCGCCAACAGCATCAGCAGCTACTTCGCAATGCTCTGGCTCGTAGCTTCCACATGCGGGGCAGTAAACAGCAGACTTCACATCCCTCAGCTCATCAACATTGCAAGATAAGGCAGCGGAAGCTCTGCGTTCGGCCGTTTTCACCGCCTTGTCGCCATTAAGCAGAAAGGGATCGGAAGCAGCGCCGGTAACTGTAATCGCCTGCTCATAAACATAATCCTCCCCACAGGACGTGCAGCGCACGCAACGCCAGTGAGTGTGCTCTCTGGTGCATTCTCTGGTTGCGGTAAGGAGCGCAGCAGCTCCTTCCACCCCTGCGGAAGCAAGGATTTCACCAGTTGCTTCCAACGCTATGGAGACAATGAAGTCCACAAATTTAGCTCCACCGGGCCGTTGTCCCTAATTCCTGACGCATTCCTGGTGACATGCGCCGCAATC
>JBGGNE010000566.1:0-7588 GCA_041287705.1 Methylacidiphilales bacterium
CTGCAAGACGGCAACTACACCACCCTGGCCTCCCAACCGGGTCTCTTCCAGGAGATGATCCACGGGAATGACGGCAAGTAGGTGCTGGTGCCGGCTCCTCTAAACACAGCGCCCCAGCCTGAAATCACTTCAGACTGGGGCGATTGGCTGTCATGACGGACTCAGGCGCGCCGGAGTCCGTGATCCGGCGAATTACGCCAGGTCGAAGCGATCCAGGTTCATCACCTTGGTCCAGGCGGCGACGAAGTCCTTGAGAAACTTCTCCTGCGAGGCTGCGGTTGCGTAAACTTCGGACAGAGCGCGGAGCTGGGCGTGAGAGCCGAAGACCAGGTCGACGCGGGTGCCGGTCCACTTCAGTTCGCCGGTTTTGCGGTCGCTGCCTTCAAAGGCATCGGCGCCGGTGGAGATGGGCGTCCAGGTGGTGCCCATATCCAGCAGATTGACGAAGAAGTCGTTGGTCAGCGTCTCGGGCTTCTTAGTGAAGACACCAGCGTGGCCAGAGCCTGAATTGACCTTGAGCACGCGAAGGCCACCCAGAAGCACGGTCATTTCCGGTGCGGTCAGGGTCAGCAGTTGCGCCTTGTCGACAAGCAGCTCTTCCGCGGGCAGCGTGAACTTTGTCTTGAGGTAGTTGCGGAATCCGTCCGCGACAGGCTCCAGAAATGCGAAGGACTCGGCGTCGGTCTGCTCCGCAGAAGCATCCATGCGCCCGGGGGTGAAGGGCACCGTGACGTCGTGGCCCGCGTTCTTTGCCGCTTTCTCGATGCCGGCGCTGCCGCCCAGTACAATGAGATCCGCCAGAGAGATCTTCTTGCCATCAGCCTGCGCGCCGTTGAACTCGCCCTGGATGGCTTCCAGAGCTTTGAGCACCTTGGCCAGTTGCAGCGGCTTGTTCACTTCCCAGTCCTTCTGCGGGGCCAGGCGAATGCGGGCGCCATTAGCACCGCCGCGTTTGTCGGAGCCGCGGAAGGTGGAGGCAGAAGCCCAGGCGGTGGATACCAGCTCGGAAACCGTCAGGCCCGAAGTCAGGATCTTGCCCTTAAGGGCGGCGATATCCTCGTCGGTCACGAGCGGGTGATTCACCGCGGGGATAACATCCTGCCAGATCAGCTCTTCCTTGGGAACATCCGTGCCGAGATAAAGGGCGCGCGGGCCCATGTCGCGGTGGGTCAGCTTGAACCAGGCGCGGGCAAAGGCGTCGGCGAACTGATCAGGATTTTCCAGGAAGCGGCGGGAGATCTTTTCGTACGCAGGGTCAAAGCGCAAAGCCAGATCCGTCGTCAGCATGGAGGGCGAGATCTTCTTGGAGGCATCGTGCGCGTGCGGCACGGTGCCTGCACCCGCGTCGCCCTTTGGCTTCCACTGGTGCGCACCTGCAGGGCTCTTGGTCAGCTCCCACTCGTAGCCAAAGAGGTTCTCGAAAAAGTTGTTGCTCCACTTGGTGGGAGTCGTGGTCCAGGTAACTTCCAGGCCGCTGGTAATCGTGTCGCCGCCTTTGCCACTGCCAAAGCTGTTCTTCCAGCCAAAGCCCTGGTCTTCCAGGCCGGCGGCTTCCGGTTCCACGCCAACATGAGTGGCGGGAGCTGCGCCGTGCGTCTTGCCGAAGGTATGGCCGCCTGCGATGAGGGCCACCGTCTCTTCGTCATTCATGGCCATGCGGCCGAACGTATCGCGGATATCAAACGCCGCCTTGATCGGATCGGGATTGCCATCCGGACCTTCGGGATTCACGTAGATCAGACCCATCTGCACTGCCGCCAGGGGCTTCTCCAGATTGCGTCCATGGACCTGTCCTGGGCTGTCGTCGGAAACCACAACGCCGCCGTCCTTATCCACGCCGGGAGAACCGTGCGCATAGCGGATATCGCCGCCCAGCCAGGTCGTCTCGCGACCCCAGTACACGTCCTGATCCGGCTCCCAGGTATCTGCGCGACCGCCGGCAAAGCCAAACGTCTTGAAGCCCATTGTCTCCAGCGCAATGTTGCCGGTCAGGATATAGAGATCGGCCCAGGAGATCTTGCGCCCATACTTCTGCTTGATCGGCCAGAGGAGACGGCGCGCTTTGTCCAGGCTGACGTTGTCCGGCCAGCTGTTGAGCGGGGCGAAACGCTGTTGCCCGCGACCGCCGCCGCCGCGACCATCACCGGTGCGATACGTGCCGGCGCTGTGCCAGGCCATGCGAATGAAAAGCGGTCCGTAGTGACCGAAATCCGCCGGCCACCAGTCCTGCGAGTCCGTCATCAGCGCAGCCAGATCCTTCTTCAGTGCTTCAAGATCCAGAGTCTTGAACTCGGCCGCGTAGTCGAAACTGCCGCCCATAGGATCGGACAGAGGGGAGTGCTGGTGCAGGACATTCAGGCTGAGATGCTTGGGCCACCAGTCGCGGTTTGTCGTGCCTCTCTTGGGCGCGGAATGATTAAATGGGCACTTGGCTTCGGTAGTCATGGATTTTTATCCTTCAAATCAGTTGAGGGTATTTCCCTGCATTGAAACACTCTTGAAGTGGTTGGTGAAATACTTTTTCCTCCTGCGGCCACAGGTATTAGCTATCGAAATGCATCTCCTTCGTATGCTTTCGGCGCGCCATGCCGCGTCCGGCAACTGTTACGCGGCCCAATCAAGAGAGCATGAGGCTGACCAGAGAGCGATTTCAGCTCCACCTCATTATTAGCCGCGCCCGATACCGTCATCTCTGACTATAAGGAACTATACGGGTTGTAAGTGCTTCGAAGCCCAGCTCACTCACTCTTTGGGTTTGCGCGGAGTAAGCACAGGAAGCCGCATTGACTGCGAAGCTTCCCTGTTGCGACTGGACAGCGCGAATGGGACCATCCGATCTTCGCGCCAGCCAGGCTGATGTTCGCCTGATTGCTGCTGAGGAGCGCGGAGCACAGATCCTTTAACGTTACGTGTGTAGAGCACTTCAGTTGTCATGTTCCGCAATATTGCCCAAAAGCTAATTTGATGAAATCGGGAGAAACCCGAAATAGCATTACGAAAAACCTTAGATCCCGCCCAGAGGCTTGATCACACCTTTGGTCGTCAGGCATTTGCCCGGGATCCGGCCAGCTATCACGAGTTCGAAAGTCATCAGGATTTTTTAGGCCCACTTTGAATCGCACCCCTTGCCTGCGCTTCAATCGCTTTCCGATTGACCCGAAAGGGCCTGCTGCTTTAACATCCACCGTAATTGCTCAGAAGGGAGCAGCCCGTCCGCGGAAAGAGGTAACCTCACCTTCCTCGTCAGTATCGGTGTCAGCATAACCTATGGACCAGCTCGCTGGGCGGATATCGAGCGCAATACGGAAAGTAGGTTACCATGATCGTTTCGTTGCCTGAACGGGCAAACCTGGACCAGCTCAAGAAGCAGGCCAAAACGTTGTACAAAGCGTTTCTCGCACGAGAAACTGAATCTGCCGCACGATTTATCGCGACCCATCCGCGGCTGAAAGGCGTCATCCCGGCACAGCTATGGAATAAGGAACTTGCGCTCAATGACGCCCAGTGGGTGATTGCGCGCGAATACGGATTCCGCGACTGGACCGCCCTGAAACAGTCCGTACTGGAGCGCGATTTCTTTGCGGCTGCACGAGAAGGCAGTGTCGATAGTCTTCGAAAACACCTCAAAGATCGCCCGGATCTTCTGGAAAGGACACTGGGCGAAGGGCCTGGCGTTTTGCACCTGGCAGCGGTTGCCGGCCACGCGGATGCTGTCCGCTTTCTCCTGACCGCCGGCGCGGATCCCAGCCGGAGCTTTGGCCCCGAGCCACTCGCGACCACTCCCCAACAACTGGCGCGCGATGCCGAACAACACCTCGTTGTAGGCGTGTTTGAGGAATGGCTGAGGCGACGCGCCGATGCGACAACCCGCGTTAACCCGCTTATCGCCGTTGCGGAAAAGGGGGATATCCCCGGCCTCCACGCTCTATTGGCCGAAACGCCGGCGGAATCCCGTCACAGGCTGGTTAACCAGGCTGATGAAAGGTGCCGCACCGCCCTGATTGCGGCTGTAGCAAACAGTCATCTGGAATGCGTTCAGCTCCTGCTGGAGGCAGGAGCGGATGCCACTTATTGCCCTCCAGCTAAAGGCAAGACGGCGATTCGCCGCGTGGTTCATCACCGGTGCCAGGATCTGGACAAGAGCAGGCAGGTGTTGCGCCTTCTGTTAAAGCATGGCGCTGCGCACGATCACGTGGTGGCTGCCTGGCTCGGCGATATCGAGGGAACCCTGGCAAAAGCCGGACGCAGTCCCCGGCGGCGCGAGGAAGCGCTTATTGCCGCCGCCCAGATGGGCGAACTGCCCATAGTTAAGCGCCTGCTGGATCTCGGGGTGAATCCCAACACGCCGCGCGATGTCGAAGCGCCCAGCCGCCCGAATGGCATCTTTCACGAGGAAGCACACGCCGTTTGGGAAGCATCTGCGCAGGGCCACCTGGAAGTGGTGAGAGAGCTGCTGAGACGCGGCGCCCGTCCCAACGCTCCTCTGTGCGCAAGCGGCTGGCCGATTTCGATGGCCCGGCACTATGGGCATCGCGGAGTGGAAACACTGTTGGTGAGCGCCGGAGCGCCGCCGCCTCTCAACTGGGACAGCGACACACTGGCCGAAATTCAGGCATCGCTTCCCTTGCAGATGGAGAAGCTGCATGAGGATTGGGCAATGCCTGTTGCCAGCCGCACGGGCCGCCTGGATGTGATCGACTATCTGCTCAGTCTCAACCCGCGTATCGACGACGAGATGTGGGCATGGTGCCTGCGCTACACGATCGCCGGAGAATCGCCAAACAGCCCGCGGATATTGCGTAAACTCATTGCGCACAAGGCTAATCCCAACGGCCGCAACAGCCGGGGCGAAACATCCCTGCACTTTGTTTGCATGCGGCAGGGTCGCGCCAATCCCGCCCGGCTGGACAACGCCCGCGTTCTTATGGAACTGGGTGCAGATCCCAACATTGTAGACGACGTACGGCAATCCACGCCACTTGGCTATGCCGCATGGGCCGGCGATTCAGCCCTGGCTGAGGTGCTGCTGAAAGGCGGTGCCGATCCCAATCTTTGCGGAAAACCCTGGGCACATCCCCTGCGCTGGGCACACAAGAAAGGCCACGCAGCGCTGGCGGAAATGCTTAAACAGCATGGCGCGCAGGAGCAGGACGACCATGCGCTGCCCGCCGCGTGATAGCGTGGAGCTGATTCTGGGTGCAGGCAGTGCGCGATTGAGGGAGTGCATTCGATTGAATGCCCGACTGAAATCGCAACGCAGCCTGCACCCAGAAGCGGCCCACGATATGAGCAATTAGCGATGGGAAATGGTCAAACAGCTACGGATAAAGATCAAATGTAACCGCCTCCGCTTCTCCAGCCGGACCGTCGGCACCGGCGTTGATGAACGCCTGCAGGCGGTAATGGCCCGGGCGCGAGATATCGAAGAAATCGCCCAGATCGCCGGAGATAACGGGCGTCTCCTCCTGCGGGGCGAGCGCTTTGCCGGTGGGCCGGGCACCTACCACTCGGGCTTCTTGCCTGAGCGGCACTGCTTGCCAGTCCGCGATGCCGGAAGGATGTTGCGGACGGCCAGTCATGGGTGAAAACTCCAGTACCAGCCTGACGCCGGGCGGCAGTGACCTGGCGTCGCCAGGCGGCTGCAACAAGGCACCGGGAAGGGTCTGCGCCACACCGCGGCAGTTGCGAATGATCACGTGAAAAGGCAGCGGATGGCCAACGCCCAGCTTGGTAAAGGTGATGTAGCCCGCTTTGGCGTTCGACCTGCCCGGCGTGGGCATAATGCAGCCGAAGCCGTGTGTCAGCTTTCCTCCGTTGGGATCTTCGCCATTGCGTTTCAGCCTTTCGGGAA
Organism: Methylacidiphilales bacterium; assembly: GCA_041287705.1. Lineage (GTDB taxonomy): Bacteria > Verrucomicrobiota > Verrucomicrobiia > Methylacidiphilales > UBA1321 > LW23. The sequence continues at coordinate 5,852 of JBGGNE010000566.1, forward strand.
ACAGCGGAAACTCAATCTCCTCGGCCGGGACCCGGGCAATGCGATGGGCGGATACGAAACCGTAATAGCGCTTCCACACGCCCTTCTGCTCCTCCACTTCCTCCGCCTGAAAGACGACGCCCACAGTATCGTAGTAGTGCAGTTCCCTTTGACCATTCGCTGACTTCCGATCCCTTATATTCATTCCTGTCATGCTGTCCTTAAGAATGCTCCATTGAGCAACCACAGGGAATGGATCCAGAGCAACCACCCGCACACTGCTGTTACTGCCGAGAGTGAAGATGGCGCGGCTCTTCTCCACATCTTCCTGCGTGCGGGATGATCCAGACGTGGGAAATGGATGACCATCTTTACCTCACGTTGCCCATAACCATCTGCTTCGTCGCCCTGCCACTGGTAGTTGTCGCCAAACTTCTGCAGAAAAATGATGCATGCCGCCACGGCCTCGTCGCGCCTGGCCTCCGGCCAGTAAAGTCGACACAACGGCGCGCCCTGCACCTCGGATACTACGGCCGCTGCCTCATCACAGACGCGATAACGGACGGGAGTTCCGGCTTCAGGCGCCAGTGGATCCTCCTTTAGCCCAGTCTCGTGGCTGGTGTATCCGCCAGAAGCGTCAATCAGCGTTCCCTGCTCATTGAGGTAAACGGAACCTCTCTCGGTCTTGTCATTCAGATTGCGCAGAATCACTTTACGGAATGCTTCCAGCCCAATCAGGGGAGACTTTGCCATCTCCGCGGGAAATCCGCGTTTGCCCACTTCCTTCACCCAGCTGGAATCCGGGCTGTTAAAGAGCTGCTCAGCCATCTGGCGAATGGCGGGATCGTGGGGATTTTGCCACATTGTCCTGTACAGCTTCAGACTGCCCAGGCCGAAATCGTTTCGCGGCAGCCGCGGCAGCCACTCAGCGTATTCCGCCGCAATGGTCGTATCTCCCAGCTTTTCGCGAGCCTCATCCAGTTTCAGCACGGCGTCGACGTTATTGAGCAGCGTGTATTTATCCGGATTCTCGGGAGAACGAAGTGTAGCGGAGAAGCGTTGAAGATCCGCCAGATGCGCCTTGCCGTCCCACTCGGCCAGTGCCTTTGCCATGCGTACTTTGGCGGGTTTGATGTCATCATGCTTGCCGGGGTCGGGAGTTCCGCTCAGATCCGCCATGCGCCTGACCATCAGATCCGACACGCTGGGATTTGTTTTCGTGCGCAGCACATCCCCGTGGAACTGAGGGCTGGAGCTGTTCCGAACCATGTAAAGCGCCTGGATGTTCCCCTTGGACGTATTGGCGGGAAGTGTGATGTTTTCCGCCGCTTCCAGCCATTGCTCTTTGGTCGCCCTATCATCCTGCAGGGTCAGGAACCAGCGCTCCTGCATCGTTATCCCTTTGTTCTGATTCCAGTACGCGCGGATTTTCTCCGCCATGGCCCTGCGTCCCTCCGGCTTGCTCATATCCGCGCCTGTGCGCGCTGGGTCCAGGCTCGCATAGTCAGCGTGCACAATCTCGATAAGTGCATCATACGCCGCCCGGTTTACTTCAACCAGACTGCCGGTTTCGAAAAAATCGCGATGGGGGCTGATGAAACGGGTCAGGCGAGTATCAGATTCCAGGCATTGCAGCAGGGGCTCTATGGCGTCCGGCCCCGCTTCCGTCAGCGCATTCACAATCGGGCTGTCCCTCAGATATCTCCCGCCCGTTGCCTGCTCCAGATCCCGGATAAGACCGTCAATACGGGCTTTGCC
>JBGGNE010000567.1:0-3469 GCA_041287705.1 Methylacidiphilales bacterium
GATGGATCTCATCAAAGCGCGCCTTCTGGCCATCCAGAATGATGCCCTGCTGAGCAAGGGCGGCGTTCTTGAAGTCGAATTCGCGATCCGTCTGCACCTCATAGGTCTTGCGGATCTTGAAGGACGGATGTGCGATGCGCTGCGACAGCTTGCCGTCGTTGGTCAGCAGCAGCAGTCCTTCGCTTTCCAGATCCAGGCGGCCCACGTAAAACACGCGGGGCCAGTCCTTTGGCAGCAGATCATAAATGGTCTTGGCGCCGTCTTCACCTACGGTACTGCACAGGTAGCCCGGGGGCTTGTTCAGTACGGCTGTCAGGGTGACTTCGGGCTTCACAAGCTTGCCGTCGACCATGACGGAGTCGTGAGTATTGACGCGAGTGGCAAGCTGAGTGACGCGTACGCCGTTCAGCAGGACGCGGCCGTCGGAAATGATAGCGTCGCATGTGCGGCGGGACCCGAGCCCGGCGCTTGCAAGAAATTGGTTGAGCCTGGGCATGATAGTGGGGCCTCTAAAAGACGGAGTGCCGGCAGCAGTCGCGCTCCCTTTTTATCACAAAAAGGAAGCAGTCGGACTGCAGCGGCACTAAGCAAAATGCGAGCTAAGATGGATGCTGGCGAAAGAAAAGCGTTAGGCGTCGGGCTGAGTCTTGGGCAGGGCAAGGACGCTGCGTCCTTCTTTCCATAGGCCGCGCTTCTTGAGAAGGTCGACGCGCTCGAAACGTTTCAGGACGTTACGCTTGGCGGTGATGGTGCTGGCAGAACGAAGGCTACGATGTTGGGACATAAACGTGATCGGTGGAAAAGCCGCGTATCATAAGTGGCCAGCATTGGTTCTGCAAGCCCTAAATCAAAGAAAATTTGCCGCAGAGGGCTGATGCTCTCCATGCGCTTTACATTGGGTCGCGCTAAGTTAAGCTTCCAGACCGGATTCCACCCATTTCTGACTTTTCCTCCGTTTGTCTGCTTTCCTCCAGGAATGCTACCTACTATTACCGTCGATGTCTGAACGCACTCCCTATGAAAGAGGAAGGGCCGGTCGAACTTCAGCGGCGCGCTACAACATCGTCGTCAGCGTGGCGATAGCGGTGCTGGTTTTGGTGGTGTATCCACTCAGTATCGGCCCGGTGGCCAGCCGGATCTATGTGATGCGGATTCCGGTATCCGGTCGGGCCAGCATTTACCTGCACCCCAAGGTTTACAAGCCGGTAAGCCCCGGAAGCTCCGGCATGCTGGAGCAATTCTACAGCCCGCTGATGTGGCTCTGCTATCACAACAGGGGAGCCATGAGCGTAATGCTGCCCTACCTGGACTACTGGGGCCGCTCGCTGGATATCGAAACCATATCGCCCTTTGTAGAGACCGGTCAGTTGCCTGCGGGCAGTTATGATGAAGGGAACGGGGAAGCGCCCTCGTCTCCTGCTTATGATCCTGCGTCTGGTTCTTCTCCTGGTCTGACTCCATCATCTGCGCCGCAGTCTCACTCCGCGGCGCCTTCATCAGAATCTGGCTCTGCGCCTTAAAAGCGCATTCATTTCATGTCCATTTTTGTAGAGCTATCCGGCTTAAATCTGACACACTGGAGCCAATCAATCAGGAGAAATGTATGGCTGTCCAACATTACTATTATGAGGATCAGCACGGGAAGTGGCGGGGGCCGGTAGCCTATCCTCGACTCGCCACCATGCATCAGTATGGCGAATTAAACGGTGACACCTTAATACGGGTTGCCGCAAATCCCCAAAGGTCAGCCGTGCCCTATCGCAGCATGGTCTTTAAGGGTGCCCTGGGGACGAGCATACACATCAAGCATGGCTCATACCGCACGGGATATACGGCAGGTGAGTTAGCGGTGGTCTTGCTTGTTATTTTGTCGTGCGCCGGTTTAATGCTCTTCTCTGCCAAGAGCGTTGCAGCTAAATCTGCTGCCGCCAAGATGCATACGGTTGCTGCGCGGACTCGTGCATCTGCAATACCGGCTCCTGTAACCGCTGCGCCTGCCGTACCTTTTGCGCCCGGGCCCACACCCGCTGCACCAACCTCTGCCTCGCCCTGATTTCCCCGCTGCTTCGTGAAAACGTACTACTTTCTCAACCTGAAAGGACAATGGGTGGGCCCTCTTGCAGAGAAGGAGCTGGTGCTGCTTTACCAGCATGGCTCTCTCAGTCGCGATACCCAGGTGAAGGAGGAAGGAAGCGAAGAAGCCGTGGCCTATAACACGCTGAAGTTTACGGAAATCCCCAGCCCGCGCTTCGCGACCGATCCTCGATATGAGGCGCCGGCAGCCCCGCGCAACACGCTGATGCGGGGGTGCATGCGCTGGCTTGCCTATATGCTGGTCATGATCATCATCGGCTTTGCGGTGCGCATTGCCATTCTGCTGTACATGCAGCGCCAGATGCAGCCGCAATTGCAGCAGATTCGTCAGATGTACCAAAATCTGAATCTCCCCGTTGGCAACTGAGTGCTGCGCGGCATGGTCTAAATCGTGTCCGGCCGCACAAAATTCCGACTCTTGGGAACTCTCATTACAACTGCTTGCGCATATGTCGATCAAATGCGTGTAAAGTTTTTGCGCAAAATTGTTGACGGGATCCAGCCAACCAGGCACAATGCCCGCTTTCGTCACTTCATGCAGTAGCACTGCACCATCTCATCATTTCAGAAGGATTGTTATGCCACGACCCATCGCGCGCCGTAAAACCAAGAAAGCGGTCGCCAAGCGCTTCAAAGTCACCGCCACCGGCAAAGTTGTTACTCAACAGGCCGGTCGCCGCCACCTCGCGGGCAGCAAGAATCGTAAGCGCAAGCGCCATCTCGCCAAAGCCAAAGTTCTGGACAAGTCCGATATGGCCCGCGTCATTCTTAATCTGCCGTTCAACTAAAATAACTGACGCGCGCGTGAAATAAGAGAGAGAAGGACCCGCTGAGAAGCGCCAGGCCTGCACCTCTCTCCTCCGTCCCGTCTCCCTCTCTCTTCTCCTTCAGGATACTCCCATGCCCAGAGCTACAAACGCCCCCGCCTCTCGCGAGCGCCGCCGCCGCGTCATAGAAAAAGCCAAAGGTTACCGCGGCCGCCGCAGCAAGCTGTTCCGCTACGCCAAAGATGCCACAATGAAGGGCCAGTACTGGTCCTACCGCGATCGCAAGGTACGCAAGCGCGACTTCCGCGCCCTGTGGATCAGCCGTATCAACGCCGCCTGCCGCGCGCTGAATATGACCTATAGCCGTTTCATCGAAGCTCTGTCCAAAGCCAGCATCGAAGTGGATCGCAAGATTCTCGCCGATCTCGCCGTACACGAGCCCGCCGTATTCAAGCAGCTGGTAGACAAAGTGCGCCCCGCCTAAATCAGGCACGGTTCAACTATCGCTTTCCTGATAGCTCGCTCGTCTGACTTACTGACAGATCGACAAGTCGATTATCAGACCGCGAACTGTCTCTTTATCAGGCCGACATATCCCTTCACTGGGG
>JBGGNE010000568.1:0-23867 GCA_041287705.1 Methylacidiphilales bacterium
CGGCGGCCTGCGATCGGGATGCCTTCCTTCACCCCGTAAAGATCCTGGATGCGCGCGGCAAGCACCGGCGCGGATTCTGCGCTGTAGGTCACCTTGGCGCGACGGCCGTTCGGCAGCTCGACACGCTCCGGCGCGTAGTCATCCAAAAGGCGCTGCTGCTCGGCGCTGAGCCAGGACTTCACCGTTGGCCATACCGGGCGATCCTTGATCTCTTTGTAACTGAGCGCGCCGTGGCAGATCTGCTCGATCAGCGCCACGCGATCTTCCGGCGTAATCTCGGGCAGATTGAACTCCGGCCACCAGCGGCGCAGTGCGTTGACGCGCAGAATCCACTGCTCTACGGCGTCGTCCCACAGAGCCAGCGGGCAGCGTCCGGCCACCACTTCGCGCGCCAGCAGTCCGGCTGCTGCATCGCGGTCGCGGGTATCGGCGGTCGTGGTTTCCAGCAGAAGATCCCGGAAAAGGCGCGAGCGAATGGACTGAACACGGCGTGTGGTGGGATCGAGGACGGTTTCGGTGCGATCCGTAAAATCGTCCGGAAAAAGTTCGCGCAGCCATTCCTCGCGTACAGAAGTAGCCATACTGAGCAAAACGCTCAAATCTCCGCCTCTGCCCTGTACTTCCCGTACCTCAGCCGCGACAAGAAGAGGATCCTCCTGAACCACGCTTTCGCGGGCCAGCACTCCAGTGCGATTGCGCGTCAGGGCGCAGCGCAGCGTGCCTTTATCCACGCGGCGCGCCAGGTGATCGGAAAAACCGGCCAGCACGCATCGCCGAACCGCGTCGCTTTCCACCCGCTTCTCGCTGATATCCAGGCGCTCGGCGTCGGCGATATCCAGGAACTGCTGGAACGTCTGGGCCACCTGCCGGGCCGTAAGCGCGTGAATGCCAAGCCGCTGGCACGCGGAGCCATCAAAGTTGCGCTGCTCCGCCCAGCGAAAGGCACGCATCATGACAAAGAAATCCGACTCCGTTTCGCCGGTGGTGAAGACTTCGCGGTCTTCCTCCATCTTGCGGCCGTCAGAGCGCATCAGGAAGCTGCGGCCCTGAGTAAGCGAGGCAATGAGCGCCGCCTGCCGCACGCAACCCAGATCCTCCGCTGCCAGCAGCATGCGCGCGTAGCGGGGATGCACCGGAAAAGCCAGCATGCGACGGCCCAGCCGGGTGATTTCGCCCCGCTTTCCCCCAATGGCGCCCAGATCCCGAAGCAGCGCCTCGGCTGTCATGAGCGCTTTGGTTTCGGGAGCTTCCAGCCAGGGGAAAGCAGCGGCGTCCACAATGCCGGCCGCCTTCAGGGAAAGCAGCACTTCAGAGAGATCGAGCCGACGGATTTCCGGCAGCTCCTGGGGCATGCGGGCGGCGTGCTCTTTCTCGGTCCAGAGTCGCAGGGAGACACCGGGAGCGGTTCGTCCAGCGCGCCCCGTACGCTGGGCGGCGGATGCCTGGCTGATCTTCTCCACCAGCAGCGTATTGATGCCGCGATAGGGATCATAGCGGGCAATGCGCGCGAGGCCCGAATCAACCACCAGGCGAATGCCATCAATGGTGAGCGAGGTTTCCGCGACGTTGGTGGCTACAATGATCTTGCGGCGATCGGCGGCCTCCAGCGCCATGTCCTGCTGCCGGGGCGGCAGCTCGCCATGCAACGGCAGCAGCAGGCATTTGCCGCACTGGCGTTCGTTACGCAGCGCGCTGATTGTACGGCTGATCTCATAAGCGCCTGGCATAAAGATGAGCACATCCCCATCCAGACCGGCCGAGATCAGGCGTTCGGTTTCATAGGCTGCCAGATCCCACGGCTGGCTGTTGTCCGGCTTGGGCAGATACTGAACTTCGACAGGAAAGGTCCGGCCTTCCGAGGCGACGACCTGGCATGGTGCAAGGTAACGCTCAAGCGAGGCGGCTTCCAGTGTGGCGGACATCACCACAATCTTCAGGTCCGGGCGATGCTCCTTCTGCAACTGCAGGGCGCGACCCAGGGTGATATCTCCGTAGAGATGGCGCTCGTGAAACTCGTCGAAGATGAGCGTAGAGACGCCGCGCAGCATGGGATCGTTCAGCATCTGCCGCAGCAGAATGCCTTCTGTCACGAACTTGATCCGCGTCTCCGCGCTCGCCACAACTTCCAGCTTGATCTGGTAGCCGACCTCGGAACCCAGCTTCACGCCACGTTCTTCGGCTACGCGGCGCGCCAGCATCCGCGTGGCCAGGCGGCGCGGCTGCAGCACGATGATCTGGCCATCGCCGGCAATGCCCGCATCCAGCAGAATCTGCGGCGTTTGCGTGGATTTACCTGAGCCCGTGGGGGCCTGCAGGATGAGGCGGGAATCGGCGCGGCAGGCCTGAATGATGTCCTTGGCGACGGCGTAAATGGGCAGCGAACGGGGATCCATGATGCAAGTGCTAAACGAATGCAGACACGACAGCTCTCAGAGCAAGAGCCATGAGAAGCGATTTTCTCTTAACTAAGGATGCGAATGGGTCTTATACCAGCGAGCGCCTGCGATTGCTCGACTAAAATACGCAGCGAACCACGGTAAAGTCGTCATCGAAGTGGCCGGGACCATTCACTTCCCGCATGTGCGCCACCAGGGCATCGATCTGCCGCACGCCCAGGCTGGGCGGCCGGGTGAAAAAGTCCAGGAAGTACGACATCGGAACCATCGAGCCGTCGGGACGCGATACTTCGTAGGTGCCGTCGCTGATAAGATAGAGCTCGCCATGCTCGGGCAAAGTCGTTTCGTACTGCTCGTATTCGAAGCCTGACATCGCGCCCAGGATAAGGCCGGCGCCTTCCAGATGAGTCACCGTTATTGTGTGTGCCGGGGATCCGTCCGCGGCGGGCATTTCCTGAACCAGGAGAGAAGGAGGATGGCCGGCATTGGCGTAGGTCAGCTTTCTCGTACGTACATTGTAAACACCATACCAGACGGTGAAGTACATGCCGTTATGCTTCTCCATAAGGAAGATCTCGTTCAGCGCGTTCAGCACCCTGGCGGGGTTGCGGGGATCGGTTCCGTCTGGAAGGGTGCCGGCGCGCAGCACATTCAGCGCTGCTACAGTAAGCAGCGCAGCCGCGACGCCATGGCCGCGGACATCCAGCACGTAGAGTGCAAAGTTGTCCTGATCCAGCCAGCCGTAGCCAAAGGAATCACCGCCAAGCTCGCTGCAGGGAATCAGCTCCCAATCAATATTGAACGGAGTGGAAACGGGCGGCGGCAGGATGGAACGCACGTATCGCGAAGATTCCTCCAGCTCGCTGGCCAGACGCCGTGCGGTTTCGCGAAGCGCCTGCCGGGAGTGGCGCAACTCAATGTGCGTGCGGACGCGGGCGAGCAACTCCGTGGCGTTGAAAGGCTTGCCCACGTAATCCACGGCGCCGGCTTCCAGACCGCGAACCACATAGTCGGTGTCGGTGGCCGCAGTCAGCATAATGACCGGGATATCTGCCGTTGCGGGATTGGCCTTGATGCGTCGCGTGACCTCAAAGCCGTCCATCTCCGGCATCATGACGTCGCACAGGACGAGATCGGCGGGGCGTGAAGCAAGGCTGCGCAAAGCCTGGGCGCCGGTTGTCGCGGGCACAATCTGGTAGCCGGCGGCGCGCAGCATGGAGCCGACCACCTGAATATTTCTCGCAATGTCATCCACCACAACAATGATGGAGTCTTTGGGCTGCGGCAGACTCGCGCTTGCCAGAAACGGAGACGGCGTGGTCGAGGAAGAGGAGGAAGATACGGAGCCAGAGGATTCGGCCATGATCAAGGTTTACGTTGCCCGAAACAAATCAATCTGACCAGAAAAAGGCAGCCTGCCCAAAGAAAAGCCGGGCAGGCGGGAAGACGCGTTTCTTTCGAAACTGACTTCCCGATCCTGCCCGGCAAAGGGGCGCTGCGTGCACAGCCGCTGCTGAATTAATGGAGTGCGGCGCCCTGCAACATCTGCATCACCTGAAGCTACGCATCAAACGTCGCTCTTTACCTCGCCGATTGGCGGGGGGAGCGGCGGCTGGCCGGTCTTCTTCACGTCGCCCTCGTAGTCGCTGACGCGCAGGAAGGAGAGCAGCGCGGAGCGCGTTTCCACTTCATCGGGGGAGGTTGCTTCGATGGGGATGAAATACTGGCCGTCCGGGAACACGAAGTGGTAGCTGAAGGTGCCGTCTTCACGCAGCTTGATGTGCTTGCCATCGATCTTGACGCGCGCCTTGGGGTCGGTGCCGCCGTAGATGATGAGCTCGGAATTCACGTGCATGTAGAAGCCGCGATCTTTCTGCGCCCCAAAGGAGGCGCCGAACGGGCTGCTGACACTGCTGACCCACTGGCCGGAAGTCGGCCAGGAGAAAGCGGGCAGTTGTCCCGGAGGAATCGGGGCCACGCCGGGAGCTGCAGCGCCCCACTGGCCGGAGCTCATCTGCTCCAGCAGGCGGCGGCGCAGTACTTCCGTAATGTCCAGCGAGCCAACGCGAACCTGGCGAATGATATCGCCGCCGCCGATGTAATCGAGCAGAGCGGTCTGCTGCTGTTCGGTCAGCACGGTGCCTTCGCTTACAGGGAAGGGCATGGGCACGCCTTCGGTCTGCAGCTTCAGCAGGGTGGAAAGGATTTCCTCGGGTGGCAGGAAGTTCAGTGCGTACTGCGTCTGGACCAGTTCCTTGATCTCCTTGAAGCTCTTGAAGGGAGGGATCGTCACGAACTGCGCCTCGCTGCGAGGCGAGAAGGAGTCGCGCGGCGTTTCAATCTCCCCAGAACGGGAGATGACTTCAAAGCTGCCGTCGTAGCGGTAGAAGCCGAGCTGTGCGAAGAACTTCGTCGCAGGCTGGTTGACCTGGATATACCAGTTCTTGGCGCTCTCGTGGATCTGGATCTGCTGCACGCGGTGGCCGCCGGGATGGTAGATCTCCAGGAAGACTTTGCCGTCGTGCGAGGCGCGGGAGGCCTCCTGGAACTGCTGCCAGGTCAGATCCCAGTACGCGAAGAGGAAATACGGATCACGCGAAACCAGATAGAGCTTTTTGCTGCCGTAGGCGTCGGGAAGCTCGCCCAGGTACTCATACGCCGGCGGTTCGCTGGGCGTCGGTTTCGGGGGTGGCGTCAGTACGAATTTACGGTCCGCTATATCAAGATTAGCGGGTTCCGGCGCCAGCACGGGGTCGGCCGGGTTCGGCTCCGGTGCGGGAGGTTTCACGGCCCCGCCGCGTGCGGCAACTTTGACGGGACTGCGTTTTGGTGAGCTCTTTCGCGGGGGGATAGTGATTTTGGAAGACATAGGATTTAGGATTCTTTAAGGAATCAAATCGAAAGGCGATGGAGATGGCATGGCCCCCTGAGCATGCTTTATGCCAATCCTGTGTTGGGTCTGGAAATGCCCGGATTAGGCCCGCTCATGGCGCTTTCTATATGTAGGCTGGGAAACATAATTTTGGCCAGAGAAACTTTGTGAAAATATTAGGGCCAGAGAGAGTTAAGAGGAAAACCAGGGTGTCGCCAAAAAGCCATTTGACAGCAATTTTAACCAGCTTAATCACGTGAGAATTTATCGATAAATGTGCATATAGATAGGGAACCTCAGCAATTGCCTGTATTTAGGAATATTGTGGAACATGTGACAGTATGGTCGTTTTGCTATATGCATAGCTTTTCATATAAGGACGCCTGTCTTTAATGATCCCAGTCCATAAATGAAAACGTTAATGGAACCGTGAACGGTAGTTGCCCGATATTAAATCTGACGCACTGACTATTTTGTCTCATGAATTATCGATTTTCCCTGCGGATTACGGACCATATTCGCTCCAATTCAGCCGGCTAAAATCAGGAGTATAGCACGCGAACCTGACAATCCTTTCACGGTATTGCCTTTTGCCAAAAGCACAGTATGATGCACGAGGGCTCGTTCCTTTATAGCTTTAACCATTATCGTGCCTTCCCTATGGTAAATATCCCCGATCAGTTTGATCTGGATGTCCGACGCGCAAAGCGGCAATCAGATCCCGAGCAGCAGATGGAGCTGCTTCTCGGCGCATTGCTGGCCAGAAAAGAGTGGTACTTCTATAATATAGGCACCCAGGAAAAGCCGGAACCCGCCCGTGTCGAAATTGAGGATCGCCCGTATCTTCTTGTCTTTTCCAGCGCAGATAAGCTGCACAACTTGCGCGATTTACAACAGGGAGACAGGAAGGACGCAGAACCCTCCCCGGTGATGAGCACCGAACTGCCGAACTTCTCCATTCCCTGCATGCAGGCCGTCGATTACTGTCTGGCTCTCGCTGATGCTCAACTCGGCGGCGACCAGAGCGCTGCGCTGCTGGAAGGGATGCTCATCAACCCGGGTGATCATGCTTTTGCCATCAGCATGGCCAGTTTTCGACACTATATGGCGGCCTGGAAAGAACGCGGCGGCCACATAGGCCAGGGCTTCCTCATTCCCAATATTTCGACGGAGGAAGATGATTTTTATCAGGAACATGGACTGTGACAAATAAGCCCAGCTTATCGCATCTGCTCCGTAATCCACTCTCGGTTTCGCACTTATCTTATATGTGGCATTTCTCTCTGAAAATCGTTGAAAGAAATCGCTGACGTTATACGTCTAACGCTCTTAACTATCGCACCACGCAATTCTGCGGGAGCTGTCCCAAAATCCAGTATTTTTATCGATAAACGCTTGAAAACTATGGGCTGCCTGCTATTTATTGCACAAATGCGTAAGAACCTCGCCTAAACCCTTATGAATCCGCTGCAGGAAGAAGTCATTGCCCTGAAAAAGGCCAAGAACGCCGTGATCCTCGCCCACAATTATCAGAGCCGCGAAATCCAGGAAATCGCGGACTATGTGGGTGACTCTCTCGGCTTGTCTTATCAGGCGCGCGACGCCAAGGCGGATATGATCCTCTTCTGCGGCGTGCATTTTATGGCGGAGACCGCCAAAATCGTGAATCCGCACACCAAGGTGGTGCTGCCGGATCTCAATGCCGGGTGCTCGCTGGCGGACTCGTGTGACGCTCCGTCACTCGCCGCCATGAAGGCGCGCAATCCCAACACCTACGTCGTCGCCTACATCAACTGCACGGCAGAAGTGAAGGCGATCAGCGACGTGATCTGCACCTCGGGTAATGCGCTGAAAATCGTGCAACGGATTCCGCCGGAGAAGGATATCCTGTTTGTACCGGATCAGAATCTGGGCGAATGGGTGCAGGAACAGACCGGCCGCCCGATGAAGATGTGGCAGGGCAACTGTTATGTGCATATCGAGTTTACGCACAATAGCATCACGCGCATTCGCCGCGAATACCCTGATGCTCCCATCGTGGCACACCCCGAAAGCTCACGCGCTGTCCGCATGATGGCGGACGAAGTGTGCTCGACCGAAAAGATGGTGACGTATTGTAAAAACAGCCCGGCAAAGGCGTTCATTATCGTCACGGAATCAGGCATGCTGCACCGTTTGCGCCGCGAGTTGCCGGATAAAGAATTCATCCCCGGCCCCACTGAGCGCTGCGCCTGCGCGGACTGCCGCTATATGAAGATGAACACTCTGGAGAAAGTGCTGGAAGCTCTGGAGACGGAAGGGCCGGAACTTGTTATGCCCGAAGATCTTCGGGTAAAGGCAAGCGCGCCCCTCGAGCGGATGCTCGACTGGAGCCGAAACTAGCACTTCCTTCCCTGATGTGACCGGATGTCACTTTTCAACCTTTATCTCACTGACATGAAGCACTTTACATCTTCCGCCTGCTAAAATGGGTGAAGCGGGCCTTTTCTGCAATCAGCACTTGTATAAGGCCCGCTACTTTGGCAAATCTTCCGGCTTCAGACATCTTTGGCCGGAAGATTTTAGCTTGGCCCCGCAAACCCACTTCACCTAACGTCGAGTAACCTACTTACTTCTTTCACCACCACACGTGCCTTTTCTCACTTTCATCCTACAGCTCGCGTTTTTTGCAGTGCTACTGTCCTGGGGCACAGGCGTGGCCTTCGCTCAGGACGGGCAGTTGCCGTCGCTGCCGCCGGGGCCCAATCTTTACGAGCCACAGAACGAAACTGCGACGCCCACGGCCAGCGAGCCCTCCCCGCTTTTCCCTCCCGGCATGCCTTCCGTGCAGGATACGTACGACCCCAGCGTCCCGGCGCCTCTTTTTACTCCGTTGCCTGAGAATCAGGAGCTGCCTGAAGGAAAGACTCCGGAAATGGTGGCTCAGGATTCCATCGAAATTAAGTCCGATGGCGAAACCAATTTTGATCGCGACACAGGTATTGCTGTCGCGACAGGTAATGTTGTTGTCCGCTATAAAGGTACGGAGATCTTTGCGGATTACATCATGCTGAACAACAAGACCAAAGATCTGTTCTGCCGCGGTAACGTACGCATCTACTCAGCAAACGATATCTATCGCGGCGAAGCGATGGACTATAATCTTGGAACAGGCGAGCGCAAGAGTCTTGATTTTCGACTTGGCGGCGGTCAGGTGCTGACCTCTGGTCTGACCATGAAGACCATTGATACCAAGCGCCACATCCAGCAAATCCACAAAGGTGTATTTGCCGTAGATAATCGCGAAGATCCGATGTTTCACTTCAAGGCGAATACAGTCAATGTTTATGAGAACGAAAAGGTCGTGCTTCGCAATGTAACGTTCTACATTGGAGATGTACCCTTTATGTGGCTGCCCATTTATGTGCAGTCACTGCGCAGCCAGAAGGAAGGCTATACCTGGACTCCAGGTTACTCGGATCGCTTCGGCTACTTCCTGCTGAATCGCTACGGCATTATTGTCGATGAAAAGCTGAGCGTGATGTTGCACGGCGATTACCGAGAAACGCGCGGCCCCGCTGTGGGCGTTGATTTCGAATATGTAGGCAATAAGGAAGACTCGAAGGATAAGTATTTCAATTCCCAGCTTTACTACGCCCACGATGCCATTTATGAATCCGGCGTAGATTCCACAAGCAAAGCTGCCAGCTTCCGTTATCCCAACGTGTCTAGTGAAAATCGTTACGTTGCTGATTTCAAAGGCCGTACTTCCTTTATGAAGGACAGCTGGATTCTGGCCGACCTCAACGTATGGAGCGATCCCTACGTTACGCTGGATTATTTCCCTACCGCGTATTCCGCGAATCGCGAGCCCGATAACGTGGTGGAAGCGGTGCAGTACACGCCTAACTGGACGGCCGATCTCCTTGTCCGCATGCAGTTGAATGATTTCTTTGAAACCGTTGAACGTAAACCAGATGTGAAGTGGGAAGCCAAGCGCCAGCGCCTCTTCGATACGCCCGTGTCGTATGAAGGTGAAACCGGCGTCGTAGCCTTTGAGCGTCGCTTTGCCAAGCTGGCGGATGAACCCGCCCGCCGCGGTACCGGCTATAGCAATTACCGTTACGATACCTTCCACCAGTTCCTTTATCCCAAGCAGTACTTCAACTTCCTCTCCTTTACGCCACGTGTAGGTCTGCGCGGTACATACTGGTCGGATAATAACCTGAATCTGGATGATCGCGATTCACAGGGCTTTAACGAGAAGGATCCTACCGGTCGCTTTGTCTTTAATGCCGGGTTCGAGTCTTCATTCAAGATCTCCCGCGTATGGTCGGACATCAAGAGCCAGCAGTTTGGTATTGATGGCATCCGTCACGTGATAGAGCCCTTCATGAATGCGCAGTTTGTGTATACAACGCTGGATCCCGAAGATCTGCGCGGTATGGATGATCACCTGCCTTACGCATCTACAAGCCTTCCCGCAATCAATTTTCCGTTCTATAACTCCGTCGACTCTATTAACAAACAGGCCGTGCTTCGCCTGGGTGTGCGCAATAAGATTCAAACAAAGCGAGACGGTCTGAACTGGGATCTTATCGACTGGGCCGTATCGATGGATTACGACGGCTACAACAACTTCAGCTCCACGCAAAGCAATCTGCAGTTCCTTACCGACGCGAACGTCAAGACGAAGTCCGCGCTTGTGGAGCAACGCTCTAACAGTGCTTTCCGTAATCTCAGCAACATCATCAGTGACTTTCGCTTTACGCCTGTGCCCTGGCTGACTCTGTCCTCCAAAGCGGCGTTTGATCCTACGATCGGCACCTTTACGCAGTTCGATACGGATATTACCTTCCAGCCGATTCGCGCTTTATCGGTCGGTGTGGCGCATCGATACATTGAGGACAGCCTTCTCTATCCGGACAGCAACCAGTTTACCATTAATGCGTTCTACCGCATGAACGAAAACTGGCAGTTCTCTTCCAGTATCCTGCTGGATACGAACAACAGCACCAGCACGGCGGCGGACAGCACGAACACGAGCGAGGATTACGATATGATCAAATCGCAACAGTACTCCATCCATCGCGATCTCTCGTCGTGGATCGTATCGCTGACGCTGAAGCGTTCCCAGGGCAGTGTGTACCTGGATGGTCAGGCACAGACCGACACCTCAGTGTTCATGACGTTTACCCTGAAGGCGTTCCCGGGCGCTTCTCTGACGACTTCCGCCTACAATCAGTAGCGCCGGTTTACTTCGCCTGCCGTCACTGTCCAATCGTTCATTGGGCTGCGGCAGGCTTTCCGTTACATTTTAGTCTGGCAACGGCGGCTCCGCTCGCCTAATAGTTTTCTCCCTCATGAATTTGGCTATCATTGGTTCTGGCTACGTCGGTCTTGTCACGGGTACATGCTTTGCAGAAAAAGGACATAACGTCATCTGCGTGGATAGTGATGTAGCCAAAGTGCGTACACTGCGCGAAGGTAAGGTGCCGATTTACGAGCCCGGACTGGAGGAGCTGATCTCCAAGAACGTGGCCGCGGGCCGTCTTTCCTTCACCACGGAAATCGCGGAAGCCGTTGCGAAGTCGCTGGTTATCTTCATCGCCGTTCCCACGCCCCCCCAACCTGATGGCAGCGTGGATCCCACCTTCGTAGAGCGTGTCGCACGCGAGATCGCCGCAGTGCTGACCGAGTACCGCGTCATTGTCGATAAGAGCACCGTGCCAGTGAAGACCGGCGAAAAGGTCGCGCAGACGATCGCGCGCTATAATCAGAAGGGCGTCGAGTTCGACGTAGTCAGCAACCCTGAATTTCTGCGTGAAGGCAGCGCGGTTGACGATCTGCTTCGCCCCGACCGCATTGTCGTGGGCACCACTTCCGAGCGCGCCACGGAAATCATGCGCCAGGTGTATGAGCCGTTCCACTCGCGCTTCATGTGCACCGATCTGAACAGCGCCGAGCTGATCAAGCACGCTTCCAACAGCTTCCTGGCTCTGAAAATTTCGTACATCAACGCACTCAGTCGCATCTGTGAGGCGTCGGGCGCCAACGTTCAGATGGTGGCCGACGGTATGGGATCCGACAAACGCATCGGCCGCGCCTTTCTGGATGCCGGTATTGGTTACGGGGGGTCGTGCTTTCCCAAGGATGTCTCCGCGTTCATCCACATTGCTGAAGAGCTGGGTTATGATTTCAAGCTTCTCAAGGAAGTGGAAAGTATCAACCGCACGCAACGCGATCTCTTTCTGCGCAAGATCCGCGAGCGTCTGTGGGTCGTAAAGGGCAAGCGCATCGGTCTGCTGGGGCTTGCCTTTAAGGGTAATACGGATGACGTACGCAGCAGCGTGGCCGTGGAAATAGCTCAGGCGCTGATTGCCGAAGGCGCGCTGGTACAGGCGTATGATCCGAAGGCTATGGAAAAAGCTCGCCCCCTGCTGCCGCAGATTACTCTTTGCGCCTCCGGCGAAGAAGTGGCGGAAGGTGCGGAAGCGATCATCCTGGCGACGGAATGGAAAGATTTTCTGTCGCTGGACTGGGCGCTGATGCAGAAGAAGGCCGTTACCCCGCATCTTTTCGATGGCCGTAATCTGCTGGATGCCGGAGAAATGAAGGCGCTTGGCTTTGATTACGTCAGCATTGGCCGTTAGTTTTATATGTTCGGAGACGGTTGATCCTATAAACGGTGTGTCTATTTTTCATCGGGCACACCGTTGGTATTGCGCGTTTTGCTTCAATGTGGCACGATGAAGCACGCCGGAAAAATCCGGTAATCCCCGTCAACCATGATCGCTATTCCCGCGCGCAAATCCAAGATCAACCTCCTTGTCGTTGATGATGATACAGAGCTAACCGAGTTTCTGAGGGCTGGTCTGGAAAAGTATTTCTCCCTGGTCGCCATTGCTTCAAGTCTGGCGGATGGAAAGATGTACCTGAGTGGCCGTGTGTCATTTCATGCCGTGCTGTGCGACTACTATTTGCCGGACGGGAACGGTCTGGAGCTGTATGACTGGCTTCGCGACGACAGGAAGCTTCTTACACCCTTTATACTGATTTCAGGGCGTACCGATATAAGGCCTGGACCTGGAAAAGATTTCACCTTCCTGGCGAAGCCATTCGGATTCAGTGACGTGATTGAGCGGCTTCCCGTTGTTGCCGACATGGCTTAGCCTTCGGGTAGAATAAT
The DNA here is from genome assembly GCA_041287705.1 of Methylacidiphilales bacterium. Classification (GTDB taxonomy): domain Bacteria; phylum Verrucomicrobiota; class Verrucomicrobiia; order Methylacidiphilales; family UBA1321; genus LW23. The sequence continues at coordinate 12,437 of JBGGNE010000568.1, forward strand.
GCGTATGGCTCGCCTGTAAGCCACCTCCACCTCACCCATACCACTAACGGCATGACATTTTTTCAGCCATGGATGCTATGGGCGCTCCCTTTGGCGCTGGTGCCGGTGGTTCTGCATCTGCTCAACCGGATGCGGTACCGCGACGTGCCGTGGGCGGCGATGCGCTTTCTGGTGAAGGCGAACAGCGCATCTACGCGGCAGGCCAAGCTGCGGCAGTTTCTGATTTTGTTGTGCCGCGTTATGGCGCTGGCCGCGATGGTGTTTGTTCTTTCACGACCGCTTGCCGGCGGCTGGCTGGGCTGGGCGGTAAGCGGAACTCCGGAAGTGGTGATTGTGCTGCTGGATCGCTCGGCAAGCATGGAGACGCACGAGTCCGGCGCTGCGGTTTCGCAGCGCGAGAAGAGTCTGCGCATGCTGGCAGGCGCCGCCAAGATCTTTGGCACCGCCACGCGTCTTGTCCTGATTGATTCCGCAACGCGCGAGGCCAGGGAACTGGCTGCGCCCGAGCTGCTTCCCGAGGTATCCGCCGCGGCGCCGACCGACACGGCGGCCAATCTGCCGGCCATGGTGGATACGGCGGCGGAATGGCTGACACGGCATCCGGTTGGTAATGCCGAAGTGTGGATTGCCACCGATCTGCAGCGGTCCAACTGGAATCCCCAGGCTTCCGCGTGGCGTTCGGCTTCGGCCCGACTGGAGGCAGCGCCCGGCACGGTCCGTGTGCGCGTGCTGGATGCCGGCGCGATTACCACTGCCAATGCTTCCATTGAGGTGACTAAAGTGGACTGGCGGCGGCGCGTTGGCGGGGGCTCGGCTACGCCGGGACCGGGTGCGGCGGCTAAGGCGGAAACTGGCGCCGACGTTATGCTGACGCTGCGCATTCAACGGCTCGATTCTGCGTCGGCAATGATTCCGCTCGCCATTACGCTGAACGGTGTGCGCTCCACCAGCGAGCTGAAGGTGGAAGGGCAGGATTTTTACGTGCGTAAAGTGCTTCCCATCGAAGGCGATACGCAGGAAGCCTGGGGTAAGGTGGAAATTCCTGCGGATGCCAACGAGCGCGATAATTCCGCCTGGTTTGTGGCTCGCCCGCCAAGCCCTCAGCTTCACGCCGTGGTGGCGGATGACTCCATGTGCAGCCGCATTCTTGGCCTGGCCGCGGCGCCTGCCCCGACTTTCAGACCGCAGCGCGTGGAAACTTTCTCGCCGCGCAGTCTGCCCACGGAATTTCAAAAAGCGGGTAAGTCCGGCACTTCCGAGGCTGCTTCGCCGACGGCGGCCACGCCTGGCACAGCAGTGCCTCCGGCTGCCGGTTCTGCGCATACTGCGGCTGATCCTTCTACTGGCGCTGGACCTGAAGGCGGCTCTGCCTCGGTAAGCGCTACCGCCACGAGCGAAGCAGCGATCGCGGCAGGAGCATGGACACGATTTGGCGCCATTCTGTGGCAGGGACAGCTTCCCACAGGCGAAACGGCAACCATGCTTCAGGCTTATGTGAAGGCAGGTGGCGTACTGGTCTTTTTCCCCTCGGCAAGCACTGCTGTCCCGGCGCCGGCTGCCGATGCCGCGCATGTGGCGCCCGCGTTTGGCGGAGTCGTCTGGGGAGCCGTGCAGACTTCGCCTAAAGAAGATGGCTGGCGCGTGGGGTCCTGGGATGAGCAGGACGGGCCGCTTTCGAAATCTGAAGAGGGAATGAGCCTGCCGGTAAATGATCTGCGTGTTCAGAAGCGCCAGGAGATTCTGCCAGGCGACGGTACCATTCTGGCGCGTTATGGCGATGGGCTGCCTTTTCTTGTACGTGCCCGTTCAGGGGCTGGCGCCGTCTATTTTTGCTCCTCGTTGCCGCTTCGCGACTGGTCAACCCTGGGCCGTGGCGATGTGCTCCTGCCGATGGTGCAGCGCATGGTAAATGAAGGTGCGCGCCGGCTCTCCACGCCGTTTTCTCTGGCATGCGGCGAGCCGCTGCCACTCTCCGCCGACGGCTGGATGCGGTTGAGCGGCGGCGCAAACGTAAAGGAAAGCGCGCCGGCAGTTGCCAATCCGGACCAGGCGGCCACGGGGCAGGCTCCCGTGCGTCTGGTGCCCGAACTGCATGCAGGTGTGTATCGCGGATCGCCGGGTCTTATCGCCGTGGATCGCCCGGCAATGGAGGATGATCCCCAGCGCATGGAGCAGTCCGAAGCGCTGCGTTCACTGACGCCTCTGTCGGTGTCCCTGCTTTCCGCAGGGAGTCTCGCCGCACCTTCTCCTACATCTCCGGACAGCGGCGGCGGTCTACAGGGAGAAGTGTGGCGCGGATTCCTTATCACCATGCTGTTGCTGCTGGTCGCCGAGGCCGCACTGACTCTGCCCGCCGCGCCGGATCCCAAACGCACCGCACTGGGGAGTATGATGGCGGGCTCCGCGGGATCCTCTCCACCGGCGCAACGGACTTCCGGCGCTTCGGTGTCCAAGCGAGAGGCAGAAACGGCGAAGAGGTGACGTGGGATGTATGCGGCGGTTTCCGGATATTCAGAAATTTTAGAAATCTTTCTCGAATCACTTGACGCGTTCCGTATTTTTTGATGTACTGCTCACTCCGCAAGTAACTGCAAACTGGTCCCATCGTCTAGCTGGTCAGGACACAGCCCTCTCAAGGCTGGCGCACGGGTTCGAATCCCGTTGGGACTACGTTTTTCTTGTTTCAGCATGGCCTGTCATCGCCTTGCTATCGTTGTAAAGTCACTGGTTTGAACTGCTTCTGGAAACCCAGTTTTAACTCTCTTCTTCAGGCACGTGGATGCGCCGCATCATAAGCTTTGCGTAAGCGCGCCGCACTCACGCTCGTGTAGATCTGCGTGGTGGTGAGATTCGCGTGACCGAGCAGTTCCTGAACGCTGCGCAAATCGGCACCGTGATCCAGCATATGGGTGGCGAAAGTATGGCGCAGTTTGTGGGGCGTGACTGCTTCGTCGAGACCCGCGAGATTCAGGAATTCTTTGAGGGATAGCTGAATGTGGCGACACGTCAGAGGTTTGCCGCGCTGCGAGACGAACAGATGAGGTACATCCCAGGGGCACTGGGTGAGGTAAGAGGTCAGCGCTTCAGCGGCTGGTTCTCCCAGCAGGCACAGCCGTTCCTTGCCGCCTTTGCCCATCACGCGAACATAGCCGGCGGCGCAGTCCACATCGGTCCGTTTAAGAGCCGCCAGTTCCGCGATGCGCAGGCCGCCGCTGTAGAAAACTTCCAGCCAGGCCGTGTCCCGCCACATCTGCCACTCCGTGTAGCGAAGCTGGCGTGCGGCTGGCACAGGGATTTGCGCCTCATACTTCTTGCGAGGGGAAGAAAGAAGCTCGGTGATGCTGTTTTCGGTCATCACCTGGGGCAGGCGCCGCCCCGCGCCCGGCATGCGCAGACCTTCCAGAGGATTGGACGCTGCCAGGCCTTTCAGGCAAAGCCATTTATACAAGGAGCGCACCGCCGCAAAGCGAAGCCGCACACTGGCGGGGCCGAGCTTCTGTTTTTGAGTCAGATGGTAAAGCCACATCTTGAACACACTGCGCGGCGCAAGGGCCCAGCCGTCCAGAGCGATTCCTGTGGCGGCGGCGCATTCCCTCAGTGCCTGCTCATAGTTGCGCACGGTCAGGGGAGATGCCATCCGCTCATGGCGCAGGTGATTCAGAAACATGGCGACGGGAGACTCTGACAGCCCATCGACAGCAGCGCCAGTGGTACTTGCCTCTGATGCGTTCGGTTGTGCTGAAATCGTTGAAGAAGAAGCTTTAAGCGCTGCTTTTTTCATGAATATCAGTAATAAAGATTTTCATCCGCAGTAAAAGCTCAAAGTCCATGTTCCCGGCGCTGCTATCCGCCTACCACTGCATATCATCCTCGTACCGGCTCATGTCCACAGAAGGCTGGGTGAAACGGGCGGGCAGGGGAGGCGGAACGCGAACGCGGCCTGTTAATGAAGCAAGTCTGGCATCCACGGGCACTTTCTTCAGGCCAATGCGCAGCGTGCGGCCATCTGGCAGGATAAGGCGAGTGGGATTGTGCGACAGCAGGGCGCCTTCCAGCGGATAGCGCGTTCCGTCTTCGCAGACGAATTCCGCTTTCTCCAGGCGGCCACGACGTATGGCGGTATTTTCGACAATGACCCCGTCGGCGGCCACTACGGCTTCGCGTAGTTGATCGTAGTCGCGCCCGCGTGAAGCATCCAGCGAAATGAGAACGCTGGCTTCCGCGCGGTTGGATGCGAACCGCATCACCGCCAGGGAGAGGGCCATGAGGAAGAGCAGGACGCAGATGATGAGGAACGCCATGACGCCAAGGCTGTGTCCACCCGCCACGATTCCCCCACCGGAGAAGAGGCGAATGACCCCGCGAAGGATGTGCTGGAAAAAAGCGATGAAAGAAAGCTGCGGCGCTGACAGTCTCCAGACTATCAGCACAAGGCAGGCCAGGATGCAGAGGCCGACCACGATGTCCGGGCGTCTGCTCTCACTGGCCGCCCATAATGAAAGCAGCCAGCTGCCTCCCAGAATCAGCAGTATGGTAAGGGCGAAACCGTACTCTATAATTGCCTTAAGGGAATTCTCATCCATACAGGTAAGGATAGATCGAAGGAGAAACGTTAACGAAAAGACGACCGGTTTTGCGTGCCTTGCGCCATCTTCATTGCTCCACTTTACGGCGGCAGGGTTCGTGAACTAATATAGTGCGAGGAAAGGGTCCCGGCAATGCGCCGATGGTGCCGAGTGTTGGAAATCGGGCGCAGTATTCTTCGGCCTGGGCGGTATCTGCACTGGCAGAAGTCTGAGTCTTTCGCTCTCATACGCCCAACGGCAGTGTAAGCATCGCGACAACGTTTGCTGGTTGCCCGCTGTCGCTGGCGGATTGAAGCGACCATGTGCAGGTGCCGCCATGTCTCTCGGCAATCTTCCGGGCATAGGCACAGCCCAGGCCCAGTCTCTGGCGGCGACGCGTGAATCCCAGTGTGCCTATGAGGGCCAGATCTGCTTCAGATAAACGCATCGCCTCGCGGGTTGGCGCGGGATTGGTGATCTTCCAGACAACCCGGGCCGGCTGATTCGCGCTCGATCCCGCAGCAGAATCAGGCGTCAGCGTTACGGTTGCGTTGGCAGGCGTTGAGTCTGCGCCGTGATCGAAGTCCACACTTTCACATGCGTTGGCCCAGAGCTCCTGCAGGGCGTCGCGGATAAGCGCTGCATCCCAGTGCGCCATTGCGTTCTGAGGTATGGCGCCCGAAGAAAAGGGTCCGAAGTTCAGCTCGCGCGCGGTTTGCTCGGCCCACTTCTTTAGTGCAAGCTCTGAGCGGCGGGCTTCCGGGGGCTCCACCTTGTCGCGAACGCTCTTCAGCCACTGCGCCACATCGCGCGCCTGGGTGATGAGGGGTTGCACTTCCTGGTGCATTGTGGGCTGGCCGGGTTGCTCGGGGAAACGTTCCGCCAGACGTTCGCCAAGGTCGGTGGCTTCCAGCACCATGCCGTTCATGCGATTGCGCAATGTGTGGATCAGCTCGCGCAGAAAAGCTTCCATAAAACGGCGACTGCTAAGAAAGAGAAGTGCGCCCGACTGGATTTGAACCAGTAACCTTCGGCTTCGGAGACCAACACTCTATCCAATTGAGCTACGGGCGCAGGGTGGTGTGCAAATAAACGCACTTGCAAGGATGCATCATGCGCATGATGGCAAAAATAGCAAGCAAATACGAGAAAAACCCGAGGTTTGAGGTACTGCCTCGGTAGATAAATATACAAGTGGAAGGAACACCGCGCGGGCGCGCTCCGCCTGTCTGCTTCTGCATTAAAGCCGGACCAGATCGCGGAGGACCTGGGCGGCCACGTAAAAGGTACCGCGCCAGGAGTAGCGGAAGTCCGTGGGTTCCGGCTGGCCAGAGGTGGCGGCGGGGGACGACAAGGGGGAGGTAGCCGGCACTGCTTCCCCGTTCTGGCTTTCAGGTTTGCCGGTGGATTGGCTGGCGGAGCTGGAGGGAGCGCCGGCGGATGAAAGGACCGGGGCCAGGATGCCCAGCTCAACATTGTATTCAAGTTGCTGGCGCAGAATGGCTTCAAGGCGGCTTCGGGCGGCTTCACGAGTGACATCGGAGCGCACCAGGGTGGAGCTCAGGCGCTCGTTCAGTTCCAGAAAATCCAGATGGGCCTGCAACAGGTCGTCCACGGTTTCCGCGTGGTCGGCACGGTACAATGAGACGCCGGGAGGCGTTTTCAACCCCCATGTCAGTGGATAATCCCAGGTCATCCACAGGTGTCCGGAAGTATCTTCCGAGTAAAAGCTGGTAAAGTGGAATCCGAAATCTTCGCTCGTAACCCAGCCAATCAGGGAATGGATCGGCAGTTCATCATGGATAAAAAGGCGGTAGTACTGGTGATGCAGCTCCGGTGTCAGCTCGCAGTCATCCACCTTGGAGAAGCCGAGCGAAGTCATGTCGGCGTTCAGGCCGCTGAGCGTACCAGTGTCGTCCAGGGGCGGCTTGGCGTCGCGCAGGGTACGGACGCGCGGCACGCGTAATCTCCTCAGCACCAGGATGATTTCTGAGAGCGGGTAGACAACCCACATCAGCAGGGAAATAGCGAGGGCAAGGGCGATGTGCTGAAAAGCGAAGGTGAGGCCGAGGACCGTGGTGCCGAAGAGGAAGAGCATGCCCAGTTTACGCAGCCAGCGAGCCTCGTATTGCAGGAGCGTCAGGCCGGCGACGGCGATCGTAACGCAGATGAGAAGTTCGAGGAAGGTCATGGCGATGGCCGCGGTTCAGATAGGCGCGGGGGTGCAGAGATCAACACAGTAAAGTATCAGGGTAAAAATAAATTCTCCATGTTAAAAGGTGGGAAAAATGGAAAAGTTGACGAAAGAGAGTAACGTTCGTGCCAGGATGTAAATACAAGATGCAGGAGATCAGATTTCCAGCGCAAAAATTGCCTGCAAGCATAAATCGAACGAACTTGAGGTTTTTTGTGAAAATTCTTTCCATTTTCGCAAACTTCCCTGATACTTGAACTCGTAGCAACAAGACGGATATTTTTCTGTAACAGATTTTTCATCGTAACTCCAAGACACGGAAGTACTTGGGAAAGTGGCTTTACCTGTAACCAAGGGCGATAAAAAGAAGTCATCGAAAATTCGTAATGGACATTGGTTTATCGAGCTGTATAGGAATGGGGCAGCATTTTACTACGGTACAAAATCCCGTATGCGATCCTTAAACGACCCTTTTTGAAGACACTCGGAATATAATTTCAAACTACGTCTTGAAGACACAAGCAATCCGGTATACTTTTTAAAAGTGCAGTTGTTTGATATTAACGTGCACGGAATGTATGCCGAAACAAAACAGTGTGCATCCTTTTCTACTTCCCTTTTATTCACATTCAACATTGCAGGACTGTCGCCGGGGCCGGAGTGCCATGGCAACCTGCCCCACCCACGAAAGGCATAAACCATGAGCATGGTGAGTAATTTCCTCCGCAAACACATGGAGAAAGAAGGTCTGAACCAGAAAGAACTGTCCCTGAAGCTGGGCATTCTGGTCAGCCATCTCAATCACATCCTTCACGAACGCCGCCGTAGCTATAACGTCAAGACGGTCTCTAAAATGGTGCAGGGCATCAGTCAGAGCCCCGTTGTTCAGGCCGAGTTCTTAACCGCTTATCTTCTGGACCAGTGTACCGACCAGAACCGGCATCTAGTCTCGATCAAGCCCAGCGAAGAACTGCTTGGTGAGGCGGAAGTTTCCGCGCCTGTCGTGGTAGCCGAGGAGCACGCGCCGGGAGAAACCAACGGCTATTCCAAAAACGCCGATATCTTCAGCGACTTTGCCCAGACGCTGCGTCATCGCGGCATCGATCAGAAGATCCTGAACGCCCTGGAGAAGCTGGCCGTGCGCAGCAAGCACAGTAACAAGCTCAAGCGCGTGATCATGGAGCTCAGCGATATCGAGATTTCGTCCGCGCAGAACTAACGCATCCGTTTGTTGCTGCTTGCTTGCTGATATGGGGAAGGGAAAGGATCGTCGCGCGAGGGGGGAAGCGATGGCTGACAGACAGGACACTGTCCACGTGTGCCGCAATATCTCAGGATATTGCGGCGCTTTTGTTTGGATAATAGGGTCGGCAAAGCCCTGATCTGAATCTCGGAACTCAATAGATGTAAACGGAAGGAATAAGATGTGCTCCATCATGTAGTGCGCTTTGCTTTAGACCATTTCGCATCGTTAGTTGGGAGGAAAGCCTGTGTTTCCAGTGGGGTGCTGCCGCTGAGAATTTACAGATGATGCACTGGAGTACTCCTGCTCCGCCCTCTCTGTGGCGTTTCGGCAGAATTCTGGCTCTCCACGAAAGTCCGGCCTTGCAGCAGGGCGAAGTGCGTGTTTCTGTTCTTTCCTTTCGCGCGAGAGTTGATATGCTCGCCGTTTTCTTTCTCGCCACCTGCCACCTCGCCTTATGGGAACACGCCGCCAAGGACGCGAATGCGCCGTCCAATTTTTGTATCAGTTCGACCTGAATCCCACAGAATACAGGGTGCGGGCCTGGGCCGGTTTTTGGAAAATGACCGACGCCACGCAGGCGACACGCACCTTCGCTGAAGGTCTGGGCAACGGTGTGCTGGATAAAGTCGCCATCATCGACGAGAAAATAAAAGCGCTGGCCGATAACTGGGATCTGAACCGACTGGCCGTGGTGGACCGCAACATCCTGCGACTGGCGATCTACGAGATGTGTTTCCGCGAGGATATTCCGCCGGTTGTTTCGATAAATGAGGCCATCGAAATCGCCAAACGGTACAGTACGGAAGATTCCGGCAAGTTCGTTAACGGTATTCTGGATGAAGTGAAGAAGGAGCTGCTGCGCCCGGCGCGTCATGCCTCCAGTTCGGCTCCGGGTGCCGCGGCGCTGGTATCTCAGGCCACGCGCGCCAGAATTCCTGCTCCCCCCAGCGGCCAGCCCATTGGCATTCCCGCGGAAATCAGCGAGGCATCCGGCGGTCCTTCGCCCGTGCTGCCGCCGGATTTCTCGCCCGGCTCCGGTTCAGTAAGTAGCAGCAGCAGCAAGGGCACGGCCACAGCCGGCGGCAGCAGGGAGGAGGCTCCGTGAGTTTCTGGAAGCGGCTGCTGAATAAGTTTATGCCGCCCAGCGGCGGCGAGCTGAACTGGGAAGCTCTGTTGTTGGAGGCCGACCTTGGCCTGACGCTGAGCCATCAGTTGATCGCCAGGCTGGAGCGCCAGGGCCTTACGCGCGATATTCCGCGCGCGCAGCAGCTGATTCGCGAGGAGCTCTACAATCTCCTGAAAGGACCGCCGCCGCTTCCCAAAACCGGCAGGCCGTTCGTAACACTGATGATCGGCGTGAACGGCAGCGGCAAGACCACCACGATCTCCAAGCTGACGCAGCGTGCTCTGAATCGCGGCGAGTCGGTCTATCTGGGCGCCGCCGATACGTTCCGTGCGGCTGCGGTGGATCAGCTTCAGGTGTGGGCTGAGCGTCTGCATGTACCTATCTACGCTGGTGCGCAGGGCGCCGACCCCGCCAGTGTCGCGTTCAAGTCCTACGAAGCCGCGATCGCCGCCGGCTCGGATCTCCTACTGATAGATACCGCCGGTCGTCAGGCCAACAAGAATAACCTGATGCTGGAGCTGGCCAAGGTGAAGCGCATCCTGCAGAAGAAATCGCCCGAAGCGCCGCATCAGACGTGGCTGGTTGTGGATGGCTCAACGGGCAGCAATATTCTGATTCAGGCCAAGGAATTCCATCAGGCGGTGAGTCTTTCCGGCCTTATTATGACCAAGCTGGATGGCTCCGCCAAAGGCGGCATGATCGCGGCGGTAAAGGCTGAGCTGGGCATCAGTACCGTCTACCTGGGGCGTGGTGAAACTCCCGATGCGCTGGAGCCCTTCGTGGCCGCCCGCTACGTGCAGGAGTTCTTCGGCGATGGTGTGGAAGCCGCGGTTCGGCGCTGAGTGTTCGCCATTCCAGTTGAGAAAATCAGTTAAGAAAAGCAGCCGCCGCAAAGGCAACAAGGCCATCGCCGAAAGCCGCATTTTTAGTTGGCCTGATGGTATTGTCATTCTGTAATAGGGGCTATGGCTTTCTCCCAAGTGGATACGATGTGGATGCGCAAGGCGCTGGAACTGGCGGCGCTTGGCAGTGGCTGCACGAGTCCCAATCCACGCGTGGGCTCCGTAATCGTCTGCAACGGCACACTGCTGGGCTTCGGCTGGCATAAGAAGGCCGGGACGCCACACGCGGAAGTAAACGCGGTGCGCAGTGCCAAAGAGCGCGGTCATACGGATCTATCCTGTGCCACTATCTATGTAACGCTGGAGCCCTGCTGCACGCACGGGCGCACTCCGCCGTGCACTGACCTGATTCTGGCCGAACGCTTCAGGCGCGTTGTCGTGGCGGCTGTTGACCCCAATCCGCGGCATGCCGGCCATGGACTCGACATATTGCGCGGGGCGGGTATCCAGGTAGAAAGCGGCCTGCTGGAGGAAGAGAGCGCGTACCTCAATCGCGACTTCAATCACTTCATGCGCACAGGTCTGCCCTGGGTGACTGCCAAGATGGCCCTGAGCCTGGACGGCTCCATTGCGCCGCGCCGAGGAGATTCGCCCTGGCTTACTTCTGCGCCGGCGCGTAACCGTGCTCACCAGTTGCGCCATCTCAGCGACGCCATCATTGTCGGCGCGGGAACAGTCCGTACTGATAATCCGAAGCTGACAATCCGCCTCCTTCAGTCCGGACCCGCCGCCATGTTTGTGCGCGAGGCGAATCGCGAGGACTCCGTTGCTATGGTGGAAAAGGATGGCGAGCTGATCAGTGCCACCAGCATCATGGGACTAATGCTGGCTGCCGGTGAGGGATCTGAACTCCGAATTGCCGACATGGGGTGCGGGGTTGATCCTGTGAGAATCATTGCGCAGAAGCCCCAGCCGTTGCGCGTGGTGCTCACCCGCTCCGCGACTTTCCCTGATACGGAAGCTGAGCGTGTCGCTGCACTCTTTACCGACGAGCACCGTGAGCGGACGCTGATCATGCGCAATGGGGAGCCGCTTGCGGTGCTTCAGGATCTGGCGAAGCGACAGGTTCTTAACGTACTGCTGGAGGGCGGCGGCCAGGTGCTGGGCTCCTTTTTCCAGGCCGGGCTGGTAAACGAGGCCGCCTTCTTCCTGGCGCCCGTGATGCTGGGCACCAGCAGCCCGCCAGTCGCAATGTCCGACGGCTATCCGGCATTTGCCGGTGCCGCGCTGGATCGCGTTACTTACGAGAAACTCGGGCCGGATTTATTGATGCATGCCCTGATTCGACCTGCCGATCCCGGCCAGGGGCCACAACCGTGACCCGCTGGCTTATCCACTTCCCTCCAGCCTGATCGCAGGAAACGCTTACCTGGACCAGCTGGCGCTGGTGTATTCCGT
>JBGGNE010000569.1:0-11984 GCA_041287705.1 Methylacidiphilales bacterium
CGCGGCCGTTGCGTTAAATCCGCCACACGCTTTGCCTTAGGAGTTTCCGGAAAATAAACTGTGCAACTTAAGTCGTCAATTTTGAGATGAGAGCAAGGCGGAATGGAGGGAGTGCATTAGACTGATGCTCGACCGGAATTCCAACGCAGCTCTCGCTCAAAAGCGGCGGCTTAAGTTGCGCGGGTTGTTTTCCGGAGACTCCTTAGCGCCCGGCGGCGTACCGCGCAAGCTTGACCTTCCCCTCCCTGCCGCGCTGTAATGGCGCGCCGTGTTGAAACGCCTTTCCACTCGCACTGCCCTGGGGGTTGGTGGCGGCGTATTGACTTTGATTCTGGCAGTTGTGCTGCTGTGGGATTTGCCCGTCAGCTTCTGGGTGGAGAGCGATGGCTTTCGGCGCATGATTTCGCGCGAGACCAGCAAGGGACTTAAAGTGGAGGGGGAGTTCAAGCCAATCCGCAAGCAGGGCTGGGTGGTGACAACCGACGGCTTTACCAGCACCGGCCGCCCCGGCGAAGTCGTGGAAAAGCTGGACGCCTCCAACGTGCGCGGCGTCTACAATCCCTCCGGGTACTGGCACGACATGTGGGAATTCAGCCGTATCGACATCGACAGCACCGTGCTTGGACTGCGCGGACCCGTGCCTGCCCTGCGCGCCGCGCCTGCTCCGAAAGGGCCGAAGCCCTGGTTTGCGCTCTTTCTGCCCAGCCGCGTGGTGCCGCAGGAGATTGTGTCGCGCCGCACACGCGTTGAGTGGATGTTTATGAAGGAGCTGGCGCACATAGACGGCATGGAAGTGCGCGTAACTCCTGTTGCCCGCGACTGGCTGTTTGCAGGAACCGGCGGCACAATGAACATGGCCATGCTGCCTCCTCTGCGCGTGGATGAGCTGGAAGTGATGATGTCCAAACCCTACCTGGAGGTGCGGCGCTTCAATCTTCGAGGACTGGAGGAAGGCGACCCGGCGCGCGTGAAGCTGGAGGTAAAGATGGGCACGCAACCCGCCGACAAAAGCCTGCGCGCCAGCCTGGTGATGACAGATCTGAACCTGCGCAACACTCTGCCGGAAGCCCTGCGAGAGGCCATTCTGGCGCGCGCCTCCGGTCGCGTACAGTGGGAGTCGCAGCCGGGCGGCATGGAGAACTCGTACAGCACGGGCGAACTTTCTCTTAGCGGGCTGCGCGTACAGGGCCTGCCCATCCTGCGCCAGTTGTCGATTTATCAGGAAGGGGAAATGGAGCGCGACACGGCAACGCTCGGTATCTCCACAATACCGACCGCCCTGCCCGTAGTACCGAACATGCCTGCGCCACCGCTCGCGTTTAAATCTCCTACCGTTCAGTCGCCTGCTCAGCGATCCGGCGTGCCGAATTCCCTCAGCCATCCCAATCCGCTCAATCCGGAGGAGCCGCTGCTGCCTCAGTCTCCCGGAACACCGCTGCCTATCGGCCCGGCTGGCCGCAGCGCGCATCTTGCGCCAACCTCCACCACGGATCTCACGCCTCCGCCTGGCATTAACTTCAACATTGCCAGCATGAGCTACGAGTGGAAGGACGGCGTCCTGCATATCCCGGATCTTGCTCTCTCGGCACCGGGTTTGATCGACTTTACCGGAAACCTGAAGTGGCGCCCCAATCTGGAAAAACGCGCCCCGCTGCCACCGCCCTCACTTGCTCCGCCCGGGGCCGATTCCCTTTCCACAACGTCCAATCCCCCCGCTCGGCCAAAGCGCCCTGCCGGGGATCTTCAGGCCCGCGCCGAGCTGCGCAATATTGCCCTGGAAGCCTTCCTGCCCGGCCTGCGCGGCAAGGCATCCGGCACGGCCACCTGGGAGGGCGATCCCACCGACAGCAACAGCAACGCGACTGCCAAACTCACGCTCACCGGCGCCGTGCTGGAGCGCCTGCCCTTCCTGAACCAGATGGCGAAACTCACCGGCCATCCCGAGTTCCGCACCATCGCCTTTAACGACAGCAACTGGACCATCACCTACCGCAACGGAACATTCGAGTGCAAGGATCTGCGCCTCATCTCCCCCGGTAATTTTGATATCACCGCGCAGGCGCGAGGTACGCCCAACAATCCGGAAGAGCAATCGAGGCTGGACCTGGCCATACGCGATCTGGCTCTGAAGCGCTGGTTGCCGGCCAATCTTCAGCAATCGCTGGATGGCAGGGCACAGGCTACCATGCTCTGGGTTGGCCACACGAAGGACCTGCGCGGCTCCGAAGCAACGGGAGTTCTGAAGATCGCGGGCGCGCGCCTTTCCAATATTCACCTGCTGAATCAGATGGCGACAATCTCGGGCCATGATGATCTGCGCGGGCTCAGCTTTCAGATTGCGGACGTTGCCTACGGCTGGAACAAGGAAGGGCTGCGCATCGACAGACTCAACCTGCGCTCCGCGGGCAACGTGTGGCTGGCCGGCAGCATGAGCTTTCCCGAGAAAGACAACCTGCGCGCAGCGCTGGAGCTAAAGGATCTGCCCTTGCAGCGCTGGCTGCCTAAGACGCTTCAGCCCATGCTGGACGGCACCGCCACCGGCACGCTGCAATTTGCGGGCCATCCACGACAGCTGAAGGGCGCGCGAGCCTCCGGCCGGCTATCCGTGCGCAACGGTCGGCTGCATAACTGGCGTATTCTGGACATGGCGGCTCGACTGCTGGGCGATTCCACACTGCGCGAGCTGGAGTTCCGCGAAGCCAGCGTGGACTACACGTGGAACGAGGGGCGCTTTCAACTCAGTAATCTCTCGCTCCACGCGCCCGGCAAACTATGGATTCGCGGCGACGTACGCATGGACGAAAACGCGCGTCTTATCGGCAAGCTGCGCTTCGGAATCGCCCCGCGCTACATTACCTGGATGCCTAAAGCTCGCGCCGCACTCTTTGCCGACAATGCCGCCGGTTTCGCCTGGGCGACCTTTGATGTGGGCGGCACCACTAAGAAACCGGAGCAGGATCTGACGCAGCGCGTTGTTAAGGAAGTGACATCGGACTTCAGCGCCATGCTGCATCTGGCCGGCAAAGCAATCAGCTGGTACGTGGGTGATATGTTTGGCTTTCCTTATGGCAGATTGTAGGATTGTCGCTTAGACGTAGAAATCTACATCTCCCGAGCATAAAAATGAAGCGCTACTTTTACGCAGACAAAAACAACAATCCCAAAGGCCCGGTAACCGGGGATGATCTGACAGAGCTGCGGAGGAATGGTCAGGTAAATGACAAGACCAGAGTTTTTGAGGAGGGCGCCACCGAGTGGCAGTCCCTCGGCAAAGTGATTCCGCGGGAAGCGGGAGACATCGACAGTCAGGCAACGCCGCCTGGTGTCACCAGGAAAACGGGCTGCATTGGCCTGATTGCGCTGCCCGCGGTTGGCTGGCTGGTCTTCTCCTTATTATTCTAGGAGTCTGTCGGGTTTATAAACGCAAGCCGTTGACAATCAACGACGCAATAATCTAGCGCTAAAAGCAAGAAGATCCGCGTCCAAAACTTGGTGTCTTCGTGTCTTGGTGGTGAAAAAATCCTCATCCAAAGCATGTAATGGGGAATTGAGCCACCAAAGACACGAAGACACCAAGTTTTGGATGGGAATCCATGTGCATCACTATCAATCCCACCCCTTATTCTAAAGCGCTTTCCAATTGTCTTGTTGGCCATGCAAATTGTTCCCGGGAACGGACGGCAGACCGTTTTCCAAGCTCAACGTTGGAGAATCTGCGACAATTTGACTGGAAACGCTCTAGCCGTTCCAGAGCTCCGGATCACCTAAAATCGCACCGATACCCCGACGAACGGATTATAGTCATCCGCAAAACGGGTGACGCCGAAGTTGCAGCCGCAATCAAGCTGGATGTCGTCGGTAAGACCATAAGTCAGTCCGGTATCGAAGGTGCCGATCCACTCGGTTTGTTTCTCCGTACTGACGAAAGTCGCGAATTCCACATAGCCACCCAGGTTGCCGATAATATTGCGGCTGAAGGTCACGGAGTGAGTGAAGCCGACAGAATATCCGCTGCTCTCGTAGTCCTTCAGGAAATCGACTTCCGACATGATTCCCATGCCGAATCCGTACGGCAGTTCAATGGCAAGGGGAACAATGATGCCGCCTTCAACGAAACGGTTGCCAAGCTGGGCTGTGTTGGTAGGTATTTTGACGTAGGGCATGATGGCTAGAGCGGTTGTGCCGCCGTCGTTGCCCCACACGTTAAATTTGACGCGTGCGGTCAGATCTCCGCCGCCACTGGTGTGTTCCTTCTCATCGATTTCCAGCTCTTCATCTTTCACCCGAATGCTTTGGTTCACGTACCCATCGTACACGATCTGCAGATCCACATTATTGAGAAGACCCATCTTAAAGTTGACGGGAGCTACGTTCCACTGGTTAAGGCGAAGGCTGCCAACACGGGTATAAGTATAGTTGGCCAGATCCATCTCAATCTGAAAATGTCCGGCATCTACCGTGTAGGGACTCTCCGTCCGGTCCGGGCGATCGGTGCTCATTTCCCGCATGAGTTCGCGGGGGGTGGGGTTGAACAGATTGTACTGGCACTTGGAGGGCTTTGCTTCCTCGGTTTTCGCTTTGGCGGATGCAGTTTTTTCGAGTTCCGCGCCAGCTTCGCAGATCACCGCGTTGCCGAGAGTCACGAGCGTGGCGATGAGAAGTCGCCCGAGCCATGATCGGGAGAGAAGTGGAATAAAAGATCGCATGCCTGAGACATAGCGCATGAAATTGTTTTAGCCAACAAACATTATAAGTTTTTGCGATCTTTTTAAGCCCAGGCAATGAAATAGTGCCCAGACTAAATCCAGTCATGCAATTTCGGTTCCTGCACAGCATTGATAATCTGCTGGAGAGAGCGCCAGGGAGCAGGCTCGCAGAGCTGATTCCCTTTCCCTGTCCTCGTCAGCTGATCAGGAACTTCTGTTCCAGGTAATCGCAGAAGTAGCGCGCGTTGGTAGGCTCACCAGTGGCCAGACGCATCAGTTCCTGAGGCGAATAACGCCGGCCATGAGCATGTACGTTCGTGTTGAGCCATTTACGCAGGCCAGTGTATTCACCGTTCGCCAGTTCACCCTGCAGAGCAGGCACCTGCGTCATGGCTGCGTTGAAGAGTTGCGCCGCGTTGAGCGTGCCCAGCGTGTAAGTGGGGAAGTAGCCAAAGCCTCCGGAGCACCAGTGGATGTCCTGCAGACAACCTTTGGCGTCATCCGGTACTTTCAGGCCGAAGAGTTCCTCAAAGCGGGTGTTCCAGGCTTCCGGCAGATCTTCCACTTCCAGCTTGCCTTCAATCAGGCGGTGCTCGATCTCAAAGCGCAGCATGATGTGCAGATTGTAGGTCACCTCGTCGGCCTCTACGCGGATAAAGCTGGGTTCAACGCGATTGACTGCCAGCAAAAAGCGATCGAGCGGTACTTTCTCCATCTCGGGAAAATGCTTCTGCACCGTGGGATACCAGTGACGCCAGAATGCTTCGCTGCGGCCAAGCTGGTTCTCCCACAGGCGCGACTGAGACTCGTGGATCCCCAGCGAGACGCTCTCGCCCAGCGGCTGGCCGGCACGATCCTCCGGCAGCCCCTGGTCGTACATGGCATGGCCGCACTCGTGCATCACGCCGAAGAGCGAGCTGGCAAAGTTGCTCTCATCGTAGCGGGTGGTAATGCGAACATCGCGCGGCCCCGGCGAGCAACAGAAGGGGTGGGGCGAGGTATCCATGCGGCCTGCGCGGTAGTCGAAGCCGATCGCTTCACTGATGATACGATTGAGCTTAGCCTGAGTCTCTTTGGGAAAATGGCCGTTAAGGAGATCCGAAGGGATATCCGCAGTCCGGGCAACAGCAGCCGGGAGGAGCTTGATCATGCGCTGGTGCAGATCGGCGAAGAGCGGCACGAGATCGGCGCTGCGGGCATCCTGCTCATAGGAATCCAGCAGGGTGTCATATCGGCTGGGGCAGGTGGCCCACGCATCAGCCTTCTCTCGGCACAGCTCCACAATGCGGGTCAGCTTGGGTTGAAAGAGAGCGAAGTTGGCGGTGCGGCGCGCTTCCAGCCATGCTTCACGGGCCAGACTTGCAGTATGGGCCAGCTCCTGAACAAGGCGTGCGGGCACCTTCAGCTGGCGATTGTAATCGCGCCGCCATTCGCGCACGTTAGGCCAGGCGTCGGGGTCGCCGTGAATAGAGCCCTGCTCGCATTCGCTCAGCCAGTCGCCAATCTCCGGGGCGGTACTTTTGGCGTGCACCAGCCCTACCAGGTAAGAAAGCTGCTCCGCGCGGTAGGCAACACCTTTGGTTGGCAGCAGAGTGTCCTCATCCCACTGGAGGAGATTAATGGCGTTGGCGATCAGTCCCAGCTCGTGGGCGTGGGCGAGAAGATTGCGGTAGGCGTCCTTGGCGCTGGTGTTCATGCGGGGTGCGTCGTGGGGTATACGGAGCGGACCATGCAGATCCGTAGCGGTGCGAATGGCAACTATGCATTGTTGGGGCTGGTTTGGCAATATCGCGCTGAAATCGCCTCCGGGGATTCCTGTCACACAGGCTAATGCGTTTGCTATCAGGGCGTTAAGCGTTAATCGCAAGTTTAGCTCAACATTCGTTATATCTTTATCATCCAATACTTTTGCCCGCTTGACAGTTTACGCTCTGGACACAATGTGCGTATTCGGCTAACGCTGGCATCCCACACAATTCTATGAGTAAAGCCTCTGTTGGTTTCGCGCCCGGACTTCTCAGACGTATCTTATTCCGCGCCATTATTTCCGCCGTAGCAGTGGCTGTTTCACTGTCGGTTGTCCAAACTGAAGTTGCCGCACAAACACCTGGCAACAACGAATGGGATCCCAAGAAAACCTGGATCTTCGCCGCGGGTGTCATTCAGTTTGATGACAAGGATCTTCAGTCATGGCCCGATCATAACCGCATAGACGACAAAATGATCCAGGCCTACATCAGGCGCGGCGTGCCGGATGATCATATTTTTTATATCAAGAACAAGATGGCAACGAAGGCCAATCTTGAAGAGAAACTGGCTGAACATGCAAAGAAGGCGGGTAAGGATGATACGTTTATCTTCTACTATACCGGCCACGGCAGCCGAGATTATAAGCAGGACAGCCGCCCGGTAAACTTCATGACTTATGATACCGACTCCAAGTGGATGGTTTCGGATATCGTCAAGACCATACAGAAGAACTTTACGGGAAATCGTGTATTATTAACGGCCGACTGTTGTTACAGCGGCGCGATTCTGGAGGAAGTCTCCAGGATGTCCAGCCGGCTGCCCATCGCCGTCTTTACCAGCTCCAGAGCGAGCTCCACCAGCACGGGAGCATGGACCTTTACGCAGATTATTACCGACGCCCTTAACGGCAGCCCTCTGCTGGACCTGAACGGCGACGGCAACATCACGTTCCAGGAAATGGCGAACTACGCCGATGAAGAAATGTCCTTTGTGGAGGAGCAGCGTGTGACCTACTTCCCGCGGCCCGGCTCATTCTTCAACAAGGATCTCATCTTTGCCAAAGCTACCGCCAAAAAGGCGCCTCGCGTAGGCGAACGCCTGGAGGGCGAGGAGAACGGCAAGTGGTACAAGATCAAGGTTCTGGACAGCAAGGACAACAAGGTTTTTGTAACATGGCTGGGCTGGGCCACCACATTTGACACATGGCTGACCCCCGAGCAGATCCGTCCTTATAAGCCCGTCATGATGAAGAACGGCACGCCGATCGAGATTGAGTGGGAC
Source organism: Methylacidiphilales bacterium (assembly GCA_041287705.1). Lineage (GTDB taxonomy): Bacteria > Verrucomicrobiota > Verrucomicrobiia > Methylacidiphilales > UBA1321 > LW23. Next base: position 7,737 of record JBGGNE010000569.1, read on the forward strand.
AAGAAGTGGTGGAAAGGCAGTATCGTGAAAAACGAGATGGGCCTCTACTTTGTACATTATGACGGGTACAAGGATATCGACAACGAATGGGTGGCGCTGAACCGCGTGCGCCTGCCCAAGAACCAGGACTAATTCTAATTCGCTTTCAAGATGAGGTGAAGATGCGCAGTTTTTTTGTCAATAGTGAGGCGCGAGGAGCGAGCCTATTAAAATAATAGGTGACCGACGAGCAACGCGGTTATTGACAAAAAGGACAAGCATATTCGGCTCGCTTGAAAGCGTATTAGAATAAGGAGTCTCCTAAGAAAACCTCTGGCCAACATCACCCGCGTACGCCGCTGACATTAACCCAAAGCGTGCGCGAATGCGTGGCGCGTCTGTGCTCAAAGACATAGATGCCCTGCCAGGTGCCCAGGCACAGACGTCCGCGCGCTATCGGCACGACCTCGGATGTCCGTGTCAGCGCCATACGCAGGTGACTGGTGCTGTCATCGGGGCCCTCGGCATCGTGGATGTAGGGGCGGTCTTCCGGCACAAGCTCTTCAAAAAAATCGTGCAGATCCTCGCGCGCCGTGCGATCCGCGTTCTCGTAGATGACCAGACTGGCGCTGGTGTGCGCGATAAAGACGGTCGCCACGCCATCGCGAACGCCGCTGGAGCGCACGATCTCGGCTACTTTATCGGTAATCTGGTAAGTTCCCTTGCCCGTTGTGCGAACGTTGAAGGACTCGGTAATGCTGGTGTAGTCGGCCATAAAAGTGGGGAGATCTTCTTAAAATAGCGCGAAACATGCGCTTTGACTCGTCTAATCATCCCGTCAGCGCACGGGAGTATACGGGAGAAGCGGAAATGCCACGCTTCCGTTACCGCTGCGCCGCTTTGACTTGCGCAAAGGCGTCGCGATTGCTATTATAAATGCATAATCATCCTGAATTAAACCGAGACGCCGGATAATTCTGACACATTACTGCACCGCCACACCCTGCGGGCCCACACACCTATCTTCTGTTTTCTGTTCTTTCCCTTACTCCACTCCACACAATGAGCAAGATTAAAGCGGCCATCATTGGCACCGGCGGTATCTCATGGGCACACATGGTGGCCCACAAACAAAACCCCGGACGCACGGAAGTATTGGCCGCCGTGGACGTAGACCAGAAGCGCGTCAACGATTTCGCTCTCAAGCATCATATTCCCGGGACTTACACCGATGTGGCCAAGATGCTGGCCGAAGTGGAGCCGGACATCGTCCACATCTGTACGCCTCCTTCCACTCACGCCTCTCTGGCCATCCAGGCCATGGAAGCCGGCGCCTGGGTGCTGTGCGAGAAGCCAATGTGTGGCAGCCTGGAAGAATTCGATCGCATATCCGAAGCAGAAAAGCGCACGGGTAACTATTGCAGCAGCGTTTTCCAGTGGCGCTATGGATCGTCCAGCCGCCATCTCAAGAAACTTTTCTCAAACGGCAAGCTGGGACGTGCCCTGGTGGGCATCTGCCAGACTACGTGGTACCGCAGCCACAGCTACTACGATGTACCGTGGCGCGGTCGCTGGGACGCCGAGCTGGGCGGGCCCACAATGGGGCATGGCATTCACTCCATGGACCACTTCCTGTACATTCTGGGCGAGTGGTCTGAAATCTCCGCGCAAATCGCCACGCTGGACCGGCGCATCGAGGTGGAAGATGTTTCCATGGCCATCGTAAAGATGGAAAACGGCTGCATGGCCAGCATCATCAACAGCGTTCTGTCACCGCGCGAGGAAAGCTACCTGCGCCTGGATTTTCAGAAGGCAACGGTTGAGCTGCGCCACGTTTACTCTCACAAAAATCGCGACTGGACGATTCATGCCGCACCTCTGGGCCACGACGTGCAGACTGAAATTGCGCACGAATGGGATGCGCTGACGGAAGATCAGTGCAGCAGCCACGGCACGCAGCTGAAGGAAGTGCTGGACTGTCTGGAGCGCAACCAGCGCCCGCTGGTGAGTGGAGCCGAAGCGCGCCGCACCATCGAGTTCATCTCCTGCCTCTACAAAGCCGCAAGCACGGGCACCGTAATCAAGCGTGGCGATGTGAAGCCTGGAGATCCCTTCTACCACTGCATCGGCGGCAGCTTTGCCATGGCGAAGAAAGAGCGCGGTCATAGCCAGGGACACGCGCATGGCACCAACGGGCATGGCACCAACGGCGCGACGGTTGCAGCCGCCCAGCCTACTGCGGTAGTATCGCCTTCGCCCGCTCCGGCAGCCGCTGCCGCGGAAGCTGCACGATAATTGTGCGCTGCCATTGTTGATTTTACACTTACCCCCTCTATCCTTTTCCCCTATGTTAGGAACCAAAGCAGGAGATCCGCGCGTTGAACGTTTGCTTAAAGAGCTGGAACTGAGTTACGAAACGGATAAAGACGGTGACTTCAAGCTTACCTTCATGATGGAAGATAACCGCAGCCAGGTTGTCTTCATCTGTTCGGAGACTGCGGAGCTGGGAAACTTTGAGATCCGCGAAGTCTTCTCCGTCGCGCTGATTGTGGAAGAGGGCTCACTGAGTGCCGATATGGCGAACGCGCTGCTTATCTACAACTCCCGCGTCAAACTGGGCTCCTGGCGCCTGATTCGCCAGGGCAAAGGCTGCATTGCGGCGTTCTCGGCACAAATCGCCGCCAACACCGACGCCCGCTCGCTCATGACCACGCTTCGCGCCGTCATGGCCACAGCGGACGAAGTTGAGCAGAAACTGACGGGCGAAGATCGTTTTTAGACCAGCCCGGCAGCGGGAGAGACAAGGAAGTGGCGTAAATAATTGAGGACTGGCTCAGCCGGGCGCAAGCTGGTAGGCTGAGCATACAGTGCGCGCATCTTCTCGCTTTTACTTCTGGTCGCTCGTTATATTGGCGCTTCTGATCTGCACGTTTACGGCAATGCAGGGTGCAGTTCCGCAGACACGCGGAGGGTCTGACAGCGCTATCTTATACGATGCCGGCTGGCGCGCCTATTGTGGAATGCGCCCTCACGCAGACTTCTATTCGTCGCTGGGGCCATTCATGTATCTTTACGCTGGCACCGGCTTCTGGCTTTTCGGAGTCAATGTTCATGTCATTGCGTACATGAATGCCATATCTTTCTGCCTGTTGACAGGGTTAATCTGGTATTTACTGCGCGATCGCCTCTCCCCTTTCTGGTTGTTCTGGCTGGCGATGCTTATAGCCGTCTGTTTCATTGCTCCGTGGAGCCTGCGCCTCCCTAAGCATCTCTCCAGTTATGCCACACTATATAACAGGCAAGGGTCTGGACTGCTGATGTTATTTTGCTCCTTACTGTTTTGCCCTGCAGTAAAGATCCCGGAATTCAGATGGAAGCTGACATCTATCGTATTAGGCTGCCTTTTACCCATGATGTTCTTCCTTAAAATAAGTCTCTTTATTGCTGCAGCACCGGCATTTATAGTTGCTTATCTTATTGAAGTGCGAAAATGGCTGTACCATCTGTATTTTGCCGTGGCCGCCGCGATGGTCAGTGTCTTATTTCTGGCTTACATCAGGTTTGATGTGCTGGGCATGATGAGTGATCTGTCGATAACAGCTAAAGCTAAGTCAATCTACATGAACGAGTTGTTCCCGTACTTCGTGAGCACCGGCGTGGATATGCTTTTGCCGATTCTGACTTGTTTGATAATCTTATTTGCCGGAACAACAGCTGTTACGAGAGATCCACAGTCTAAGCTTCATTTTGGTTGGCGTGGCTTTATGGAAGAATGCACCGTCTGTATTCTTTTACTTGGCGTCTTCTGTTTTACTGTCTTTACAAATGCCATTTGGGGATATGCGAGCGACTACCCTGGCTTCATCATGCTGGCAATAGTAATGTGCGCACGCTTTCAGCACCGGCTTGATAAGGATAAGGATGTAGATGAGTATAAGCGCCCCCTGGCTTTCCAGCTCACGTCTGGTCTGGCATCTGTATTTTCCCTGTTTTATATCATGACCATCACCTACTACACGGTGAATTACATAAACCCCGTAGCTCAGCCTGTGGCATTTGAAGCACCTGCGCTCAAAGGACTGGTCTTTGATAAGGCTTTCAGCCCACACTCCATGGTTTACAACACCAATGACGGGATCAGGCTTTTACAGAAGAATCATGTGGATAACAAGCCCTTCATGGTAATGGAGTTTGCTTCTTATGTACACCTGGCAATGGGAGCCAGACCTTACAGAGGCACTACATTTATTGACTACGGAATCAATATTA
>JBGGNE010000570.1:0-7137 GCA_041287705.1 Methylacidiphilales bacterium
ATTTAGGATTTGCTGGTTTTCATCCGATTGTGGACCAAAACGTAAAGTCATTCCCACTTCACGAGGCATTCCCACGTTTTGGAGAAAATCCTTAGAACATTCATTAATAGGTATAGCGCCTAATACGGCAGGGGACAAGCAAGCAAGGGTTTCAATGCCCAAAAAAACAATGATCTCACTCTGTTCCATAGTAGTGTACTTATTTCTTGCTTACAGCCGCTTTTAGTGCTGTTACACCAGCTTCACGAGACATTTTTAGTTGCGCCATATTCAAAAGTCCACGTGACCTTTATGTTTTAAAAGGTTTTCTCTATGAATTTTTTACAGTATCCTCTAACGGTACAGCAAGGCTCAAGTTCACTGTAGATCCTTGATACTGCTGAAGGACTAACCCCCATCTCCGCCAGCTCTTTAGCGATCAAATGTTTAGCGTGGCCCACACCTCTCACACTGTGTCGTGCTATTGTTCCAATTCCTTGCATCACAGTGCTATTTTCACGATTCCCCAGCCAATGTCGCAACGTGTCAGGATCGACGTTCTTCCACACACCGTTCGCTATAGCACTAATAAGGATTTCAGGTAGATTTATTTTCATCGTTATTGACCCATAGATGTGCGGACGGCAGCTTCGATTGCAGGACGAAGGGCTTCTGGAACTGCCCTGTTGCCGTGAGATGTTAAATTGACCATACCTAAGTTCCAGCCAAATTTAAGTGCGCAGTCTGCTTCCTTTGTAAAATAGAATCCACTTAACCGTCCCTTGACCGCTTTAGATAAGTTTTCACCAAGTGCCTTGCCTAGATCAGTACGGACGGCTGCGTGACCTCCTAACTTATCAACCCAGCCTGTAGGAGGGACCCACCAGGCATTTTTCCTGCTTCGCCACTGAAGCGAACAACGAACGTGCCAGTCGAATGGTCAAAAACCCCAGACATGCCACCCCCGGTTTGCAACTTACTAAGAAGCTCTGCATTGCTCGCTACAGCACGAGTTCCGAGATTAGTTATGGCACCTTTTATCTCGGATATTACTACACTTGCTTTTGAACTAGCCCTACCTATATGTTCTTCATCGATTAATCTTCATCCAAATATCCATAGACTCCGTATGCCACACTACCCATTGTCGCGCCAACTGCTAACTTCAGTGCGATTGGACTCCCGTGCCACGTATAACCTGCATAGGCGAAGTTGACAAGCTCACTTAACCTCTCGTGCAAGTCTTAAATAGTCTTCAAATTGATCAGTATCAATCCATTGTATATCTTCTACTTCCGGAAGCTCTCTTGAAATTGCGTCCAGAGCCTTAATCACAGGATCACAATCGCTAAAAGTATTCTTCTTGCCGAAAAACATCTGAAAAAATCCTACACACTTCCGTGGTTCAACTATCCAGTAATCATTAAGAGCATTGCCTAATGTCAAAAACCTCACGTGCACTATATAATCTATATTTAATACTTCGACATTAAATTCCCACCCATCAAATTCTTCATCAATGTAGGTAGGCTTAAACCCCCTTTCTAAAAATTTCTTCTGAAAAAAAGCGGCGACATCCTTTCCCATAGGGTGCTCTTTGCCGTCGGATCCTACGTTGGGCCACGTTAAGTCAAAGGACTTGCTTTGAAAGATTAATATGTTTTTCATCGATTAGTCTCCATCAAAGCATTTATAAATGCCATATCCTATCCCTCTGCCAACAGCTCCAGCTCCAACCTTAAGGTCAACGAGCAGCTGATGCAGCCCACCCCCCGCCGCTCTGCCCGAAGCGCCACCGCCGTCCCAGACGCTTAGCTCCAGAACGGATTCTCTACGCGACAAACGCGGTTGCGGGAGGCGTCCGGCGTGCCTTCGTTGTAATAGATGAACCGCCCGTTCGGGCTGAACTCGGGGTGCGGATGGGACGGGTGCCGCGATATCGTGGTGCGCGCGAGGAACTGCCGCCTGCCGGTGGCGCGCTCCGCAACGAGGATGTCGCTGATGCCCTGCGCGTTTTCCCAGCCCTTACCCGGAAGGTCGTGCGGACCGGACGTGTCGATCGCGACCCACTTCCCGTCGCGGCTGACGTCGAGATGCATGTCTCGGTCGCCCTCGCTTATCAGCTGTTGGGGGCGGCCGTCGACATACGCCTCATAAATTCCGCGCGGCGTGCCCGGGCTGTCGCCGTACGCTACGATCATCACGGAGCGGTCATGGAAACTCCAGCGCTCGTGGCCGACGTAGAGAGTCGTGGCTACGTCGCCGGACAGCTGGTCGAAGTAGCATTTCCCCTCCGAAGCGTCCGTTTCGTGCCAGGCCCAGACGCGGTCCATTACCTTTGCGCAGTTGCCTTCGTGGCTGAACGCGATCCACTCCGGATCGAATGGGCAGAAGTGGAAGTGATCGGTAGTCCACGGCTTCTCAAACAAGATTCGCGAGCGCCCGGACTCTACGTCTATAAGCACTGTCTCGTAGTGCTCCGCGCTGTGCAGGCCGCAGACCGCCCGCCTGCCGTCCGGGCTGATCGCCGGGATCGGATGCAGCCACTTACCCTCGGGCGCGGCGTAGAGCTCGCGGAGGTTGCCCGGGTCGGGGTTGTGCGGATCCATCAGCCACATCTTGCGGTCGGCGATTGTCACCGTCGCGTCGGTCTCGAGCGCCGAGTCGGACCAGAGCAACTTTTCCGGCTGCTTTGCCCGCTCGAAACGGCACAGCTCGACGCGCTTTCCGCTGTTTTCCGGGTCGACCCTCCAGAGGCTGGTGATCTCGTCCGTATTGCGCCCCAGAATCATCGCCTTCCCTCCATCCACAAAGCTGTTGTTGTGAGGATAGGTCAGGTGGAAATTCTCTGCAAAGTCACTGATGGGACAAGTCATATGCATTGAATAAACGCCGCGTTACGCAACAGGCAATCCAATTCACCCTCCTAGGTGAATTGTCTGTTGCGATTCACTTTCAGTGACGCAGCGCCGTGGGAAATCGCCAGGCCAGAGGAGCGGCGAGCAGCGCCTGAATGTCGCCGTCTCCCTACATATCAACCGCACGGTTAATCCCTTTAACAAGTACGTCCCCAAGTGACTTTCCCTCCACGAACGACGCCTGGGAGACTACGGAGAACGGATGCTCGGGCAGGCCGAGTATTCCATTGGACAGGCGGATGGCCAGGGATCGTACGGAGTGGCGGCCGATTTGCGTGGCGTTTTGGTAGAGGCCGGCTGATTTGCCCAGCTCCGCTGTAGGAACGTCCAGCGAAACGCGGGGGATGATGCCTTCCAGAAACGGGGTTTCGGAAAAGAAGCTCTGCGGCATGATGACGACGTCGGGCTTTTGCTCCCGTATACACTCGCGCATCGCCTGCCTGCCGGGCGGACCGGCCATGTACGTTGAGGTGACAGGCACGGTGCCGCCGCGAAGCAAATACAGATGCAGGCCCAGAGCCCAGCCGTGATTCAGCCGCGAATCTTCTACGGAATTGCCGATAATCCCGATGCGTCGCGCTCCTCGTCTGGCGAGCTCGTCGATCACCATTGCCATCCCGGACGCGTAGTCTGTGGCCACAGTGGGGAGCCGGTGCACGCCGGTGGAAAGCGTGCAGGCAATGGGGGCGAAGTGCTGCCAGGGAAAGTTGACAGGTGGATGCGGGAACGGCATAGAGCCCCAGATGACGCCCCGTATTCCGCGATGATAAAGCACGCGCCCGAGTTGCTCCGCCTTCGCCGCCTTGTAGCCGGCCCAGAAGACTTCCAGCCGGTAGCCCAGACGGTGCGCTTCTTCGCTCGCGCCGGCCAGGATTTCCAACTGGCCCTGTGCGCGCTCCCCGGCATCGGGTCCGGAGCGGACAAAGGCGATCACCTCCTGATCGTGCACGCGCCTGCCTCTCCCCACCTGCTGCATCAGGGCGTTGATGGCGGGGTGACAGCGGTAATCGTGCTCGCGAGCCAGCTCATGGATACGGTGGCGCGTGGCTTCCGAGACCTCATGGCTGCCGCGCAACGCCAGCGACACGGTGGTGCGGCTCACCCCCGCGATCGTCGCCAGCTCCCGGATGGAGATTCGATCCGCCACGATTTATTTTGCAGGCTTTTTGAGGAATGGCACAAGGTGCGTGTACCGCACGTCGGCGAGCTTCTTGCCGCCTGCCGCATTCAGGTGGGTGCCGTCGGAGTAGTCGCTGTCCGGGCCGTTGTAGGGCTTCGTTCCTTTGATGAGGTCCACCTCCTTGTTCAGGTCGGCGACATGCACGCGCAGGCCCTTCTTCTTCAGATCGTCCACAATGCCGGGAATCCGCCGGTTGAGCGCGCCCGCATAGTCATCGACAAAGGCAATCTTCAGCCCTGTGGAGACGATGATGTCCGCATTGGGCGCCAGCTTCGAAATCTTTTCCAGCAGCGCCACCAGGCGATCAGGCGCACCTTTGGGATCAACTCCGGGTTTGCCATTAAAGTCGTTGTTGCCGACGAGCAGAAAGATCACGTCCGGCCGGGCAGCGGGGATCCAGGTATCCACGTTGGCGTAGAGGCTGCCTGGCTTGCTGTCGTCCGGCCCAATCGTGTAACCTCCATGACCCTCGTGGCGCAGAGGCGGAGCACTCTGGGATCCGACAAACTCAAAGGAATAGCCCTCCGCTGCCAGGCGGTCGTAGAGCGGCTTTCTTCCCTCGCCTTGCAGTGTGAGTGAATCGCCAAGCATCATGATTCTGACCGGCTGAGCCTGGCAGGCTGGTGTGAGCAGCATAACCAGAGTGAGGAGGAGGAGTGAAAGGCGTGCAAATGCACCGCGTTTTTGCTGCTGCTGGAATTTTATCATGGGTTCGAGTCAGGTTTGGAGTCTCCTTTGCAGGAATCAGATTTGGTCGGAGCGCCATCTCAACATCACCGGCTACGCCCGCGCGGGATGGGCGATGTGCGGAACGAGCCGGCGTATAGCTTGAGCGCGTTCTCCAGGTACTGGGGTATGGGAGGCAGGCGCGCCGGACCGGGCTGGAAGGTGAAGACGCAGGTGCGCTGGCCGTCATCCAGCGCCAGCGGGCGTCGGGTTTCGGGGTCGATCCACACCTGCTGGGTCGCCGGTGGAGGTGTGGAGGATGGCTCGGTGCCGGGCGTAACCGCCTGGGCGACAACGGAGCGATAGCACATCGCGGGCTTGCCGCGCCAGGGATCGTTGCTGGCCAACATATTCTCGGTCACCCAGGAGAACAGCGACCCATCGTACGGGCCGAATCCAACGTTACGGTCCGCAGGCAGCACGTTTACGGAGCGCGACTGTGGATCCTCCAGCACAAGGAGCGGGCCGACAACCCACGCTTCGACCACAGTCTTGTTCTGATACGTAACGGTGTAGCAGGTGCGGTCGCCCACGCGTATGGCCACCACCTTTTCCGGCAGACTGTCGCTTCCCTGGGTCTGCTGAGGTTGCTGGGCGGGAGCAGCTCCCGGGTTGACTGGGGTCGTGGAGGGAGCCGCTTTAGATTTGGGATATGTGATCTCCACCGTCCACGCGACATTTCCGGCAGGGAAATCCACCACGGGAGCCCCGTGGACGGCATGTGAGGCAGACATCGCTGAAAGAGCCAACACCAGCAGGCACAAACGCACAGCGACCCGCAAACTGGGCTTCATCCCGGCTGCCGGGACTCCTTCCCTCACATATAAAGATTTATTCATAAACAGGTTCCAGTTGCTGATCAATAATCTTGCCGGTGAATCGGTCGATCGCCACATGCAGCCAGTAGCGGCGTTGGCCCTCCACCACAAAGTCCTTTAGCCCGGCGGCTGTGGGCGACATGCGGCCGGATTGCGCAATCACGTCGATCATCAGATTCCACGTCCGTGTGTTGGCGGCACCTGCCAGCGCGCGTACGGCGGCCTCGCTCTGCGCCTTGTTGCACCGGGCGGGCGCGGTGGGATATGCGGCGTTTACCGGCGCTCCCAGGCGCGTTACGATGTCCGCCCGGTTGCCCAGCGGCCCCGATCCCAGCGTGGGGCAAAGTGTGCGGGCGATGGCGTTGGCCAGCGCGGGCGCCTCGGTGCCCAGGTTGGAGGCGGTGTCGCGATCATTCAGCGCGGCACCGGAGAGCAGGGCGGTGATGACTGAGGCAGGCGCGTTGCTCAGGTTGATGCGACCGGCCACTACCGCCGGTTCATCCCCCACGCTGAACATGTCGAGCAGGGCCGCATCGCCGCTGGCGCTGGACCACAGGTCGATCGACTTGAAGGGAAGATCGCGGTACGCGTAGCCGATCTCCGCCACGGAGCGGAACGCCCGGTTGAGGATGATGGGCCGCGTCACAGATGTCGGCGCTGTATGGAAAAGCGGATTGCCGTCGGCGGTGGATGTGCTTTTGCGGAAGCCGTCGCCGGGTCGCGTAACGCCATCGGGATCCGTATAGTACGCATGGTTTCCGCTCGGTGGCAGCTGATTGTCCGCCATCATGCCCATGTAGACCCTCGCTCCGGTAACGGCGGGGTTGATCGCCGGGTTATAGTTGAAAAGCGTGGGTGCGCCGCCGCCGGCAGGAACGGAGTTTCGGCGCGGATAAAAGTTGACCAGGAAGTTCCACAGCGTCTGGCTCGGCCGCATGGTGTTGTTCGGCTGAAACTCCGAGCCCGTGTACATGGGCATTCTCTGTGCGTACTGCCCTACGGAGAACCGATCCGTACGCGGATCCACCCGCACCGCGTAACATATCGGCCACGTGGAGCCCCCCTGCGCCCGCGGCGTTCCGGTAAACTGGTTCGACATGGTGTGGAACACTCTCTCCCTTGCCACGACGTTGTATGGACGCCAGCGGTTGGAAGCATCACGATACTGCAGGACCATGGTCATATCACCGCTCTTGTTCGTGGCGCTTACCTTTACGGGGTTAAAGGCCGCCATTACGGAGACGGGATCGGGCGGATTGAACGCGCCCTGCGTGCCGCAGTGAAACGCGACAAACCGGTTCGGCGTTGCCTCTACCACGGGCCAGGAGGAGCTCCAGTTGTTCAGCGCAAAGGGGGAGCTGGCGTTGGCGGTGGTGAGCAGTGCCGGGGTGGTGTAGAAGGGCGACGACGCGTCGCCAGTATCCGTAAACATGATCTGCGCCGAGTCGAACTTCGCAGCGTAATCCCACTCCTCCCCAAACTTGCGCGTGCCGGGCGGCTGATACCAGTCGGTGAT
>JBGGNE010000571.1:0-2771 GCA_041287705.1 Methylacidiphilales bacterium
CTATGAAGTAACGAAGATGGCGCAGTTCCATCTCCCTAAACTTGCTCATATTAAAAGTATGAGCGAGCCCAAAAACACGGCATTGGAGGCGGAAACCCCGGTTGAGGTACTCTTTGACTCAATGAAGACAAACACAACAGCTTTACCTGAGGCAGTTACTCGATACTTCGATGCAACCAACCGCTTTGATGCAGAGTCGGCAGCGGCCTGTTTCACTCCCGAAGCGACCGTCCGCGACGACGGGAAAATCCACGTTGGAACAGACGAAATCAGAAATTGGGTTTCGCACGCGAGCAAAGAGTACCGGCCTCAGGCAAGTGTGGTCGTTGCGGTGCAAAAGGGAGACGTGCTGGCGGTTGCGGTTAGCGTCACCGGTCAATTCCCCGGAAGTCCGGTCGTGCTCGATTTCGAATTTTCCCTGCGCGACGAAAAAATTGCCGAGCTCGCGATTCAGTAAGGAGCTCGGGCAATCGGCGTCAAAGGCAGTGAGCAGGAAGCTCGACTCATCGCCTCAACCCCTTTGGAAAAGCGTCCGGGACACCCGTCCGATTTAAGTCCCGTCGCGCTTTTTCTGGTCTCGCAAGCTTCAGCCTGGGTGACGGGGGACATCCTCACGGTCTCAGGCGGGTTTCGCTGAGCCCCACACATCGACTCCATCAACTCACGCCATGAAACATATCAACGCACCACACACGCAACCACGCTGCTCGCTTGCCTGCCTCTCGCCGCCAGTGGGATAATGCCGGCCACCCCAGCACCGCCCGAAACCGAAGCCGCTCAAAAGGTGGCAGCGCAGCCAGCTCTGGCGAGCTTTGTAAAAGCGAGCAAAGAGCGCGATAGAAAGTGCCTTGTCGCCTGTTTTATCTGTTGGTGCAATGGCTTAGCCCCCAACAAGCCAGTGCTGCCGCTGACCTCCTTTACATCATCTGATCTCCGATTCGGTCCCATCCCCAGATCGCCTCCACACTGCCAAAGCTTGCCACAACGATCGGTAGATCATTCTGCGGAATGGAGTTCTCATGCGAAATGCATGATTCTCTCTTGGCGCTTTTCGTCCTTGTGCTATACCGTGGCGTTACATGGAACCGGAAGACCCGGGGGCATCGGCAGCGCATGTACCAGGCGCCGGCTGCAACCCTGAGCAGTGGCTGGATGAGCATGGCGATTGCCTTTACGGCTATGCGCTTGCCCGGGTCCGTCGTCAGGATGTGGCGGAAGATCTTGTGCAGGAGACGCTTATCGCGGCGTTTCGTTCACGCGAGCGCTTCCAGGGGCGATCGACGGAGCGGAGCTGGCTGGTCGGTATCCTGAAGAACAAGATTGTGGATCACTACCGAACGCTGGGACGGGAGCAGAACTTTACGGATCTGGAGTCCCTTTCCGACGAGTTCTCGGGCAAGTTTGTGGAAGCCGGTTTTTGGAATCATGACCTGGCGCCGCACGACTGGAAGCCGGCCTCCGACGAAGTCGCGCACCGCGAGGAGTTCTGGCAGACCATGCGGGACTGCCTCTCCAAGCTGCCTTCGCGCGTGGCGGACGTTTTCATGCTGCGGGAGATGGAGGATCTGGAGACGGATGAGATCTGCAAAACGCTCTCTATCTCGCCCAACAACCTCTGGGTTATGCTGCACCGTGCCCGCATGGGGCTGCGGGAGTGCCTGGAGATAAACTGGTTTGACAAGGTTCAACCCGGGAGTAAAGGTCACTAATGGGGGAGGAATATAATCCATCACCGGAGGGCAACCCCTCGTTTCTGGCGCGCCGCAACTGGTTTCAGACTCAGTTGGTACGCCTTATTGGCCGAAATACCCCCAAATGCCGCCAGGTCGTCCGCATACTCTCCCAGGGCATGGATAAGAAGCTGAGTCTTAAGACGCGGCTTCAGTTGCGCGTGCACTACCTTATCTGTGACTGGTGCCGGCGCTATGAGCAGCAATTGCACTTTCTGCGCGACGCAGCACGGCAGTTCCCGGAGAAGGGTTGCGACGGCGCTGATCCCAAAGCAAAGCTGGCGGATAGCGCGAAGGAGCGTATCCGGCAGAAGCTGAAGGCTGCGGACAAACCACCGGATTCGTAATCTGCAGCACCAGCTGCAGAATCAACAATAACAACCGACCCGCTTGTACCAGGGGCAAAAAGACAGGGAGCAAGGGGCGAGATGGATCATTGGCTGACATGTTCTGCGACAACACAGGCAAGGGCAATTCGAGAGGGGCAAATCTCCTGCCGAGAGCTCGTCTCTGCGCATCTGGCTTGTATCGAAGAGGTTAATCCCTCGATTAATGCAGTGGTGTTTCGGACTGTAGAGCGCGCAATGGCGGAAGCTGTCACGGCTGACGCGGTGCTGGAGCGCTGGAAGTCCAACGATCCTGGCCCGGTGTTGGGGCCGCTACACGGCGTGCCGATGACAATCAAGGATAACCTTGATACCCAGGGCGTTATATCCACCGGCGGTATTCACGGCCGCGCGGGCTTTGTACCGGCGCGAGACGCCACGGTAGTTGCCAGGCTGCGGGCCGCGGGTGCCATCCTGTTGGGCAAGACCAACACTCCGGAGCTAACGATGGCGTACGAGACGGCGAATCTGCTGCACGGCGCCACCTGCAACCCCTATAATACCGCGCTGACTCCCGGTGGCAGCAGCGGCGGCGCGGCGGCAATTATCGCAACAGGCGGCTCCCCGCTGGATATCGGCAGCGACACCGGGGGAAGCATTCGCGTGCCTGCCCATTTCTGCGGGATAGCCGGACTGAAGCCTACCGCCGGACTGG